>JAZRBO010000068.1:0-18052 GCA_045635125.1 Alphaproteobacteria bacterium
AGTGAATTACAGGGATTAAAAGAAAAAACAGCAGCTCTGCTGGAAGGAAATGTACGGGTTGGAACAGCCCCTGAAATAAAAAACTTGCCAAATCAATTTGATTCGTATACATTTCTAGTATGTATCGGATTACTTTGTTATGTGTCGGATAGTGAACGTCGAAAAGCGGATATGTCCCAGCGGAAACAAATAATGCCGAAAGGTCGCTTAGGAAAGGTAATACAATGGATAATGAACAATTTTTAGGTGTCGTCGAAGAAAACGGATTGGAAATTGGGTTGGCTACGCCGCCACCTGAGGTTTTATTAACGCCTAACCTGGGGGTTATCGGTGTCGGTGGTGCCGGTGGGAATGCTGTTAACAACATGGTTTTATCTGAACTGAGTGGGGTTTCTTTCTTCGCTGCTAATACGGATGCTCAGGCATTATCTAAATCTTTGGTGGCGGATAGAATACAGTTGGGTGTTGCCGTTACGAAAGGCCTTGGAGCTGGTGCTAAGCCAGAGATTGGTAAAGCGGCTGCTGAAGAAAGTGCCGATAAAGTAAAGGAATATTTGTCGGGTTTGCATTTGTTGTTCATTACGGCCGGTATGGGTGGTGGAACGGGAACAGGGGCAGCCCCTGTGATTGCTAAAATGGCAAAAGAAATGGGAATTTTAACAGTAGGTGTCGTATCTAAACCCTTCCGGTTTGAAGGGGCTAGACGAATGCGGGTAGCTGAACAGGGGATTGTTGAATTACAAAAATATGTTGATACTTTAATTGTGATTCCCAACCAGAACTTGTTCCGTATCGCTGGTGATAAGACAACTTTCGCAGAAGCTTTTAAAATAGCAGATGATGTATTGTGTCAGGGTGTTCGGAGTATTACGGATTTGGTGATGAATCCAGGGTTGATTAACTTGGATTTCGCAGACGTTCGGACAGTCTTGTCCGATATGGGACGGGCTATGATGGGTACTGGTGAAGCAACGGGTGAAAATCGGGCCTTTGAAGCTGCTGAAAAAGCTATCGCTAATCCGTTATTGGATAATTCGACTATTAAGGGCGCTCGCAGTATTTTAATTAACGTATCGGGGGCTTCTGATTTAACATTAAGCGATGTCGATACAGCAACAGAGCGCATTGTGGCCGAATTGGATCCGAATGCGAATATTATTTTCGGTGCGACAATGGATGAGGCTTTGGCCGGTAAGATTCGGGTTTCTTTGGTTGCGACAGGTATTGATGATGTGGAAGAGCCGAAAGAAGCACCACAAAAGCCTCGTGTTCCTGAAATTAAACCAGTTGAGATTACACCGATGGACGGAGTGCAACCTGTTCGTCCTGTTCTGTCGTCGGTTACGTCTGTTGTGACAGAAGTTGAGCAACCGACTTTGATACAGACGAATCCGACAGTGGCTCAAGATACGCTGTTTGTATCAAACGATACGGTTTTGGAACGGCCATCAGTTGATTTAGCAATCACGGTATCCGAAGATCCGATTATGCCAGAGCCCGCATTGTTCGAAGATCGTCCTCCAGTTATGCCTGCTGCTGCTGAAGTTATGGATATACTGGAAGTTAAGGCGCCGATTGATTTGGATGTTAAAAAAAGCGATGCTAATGTCAAAACAGGTCGTTGTGGTTTGTTTGATGTTGTGCCTGGGTTGATTGGAAAAGTGCGTCAGACATCTAAGCCAGCGCCTAAAAAAGAAAAAGAAGGAGCATCCCTATTTAATTGGGATGATGATATGCAACTACCAGCTTTTTTGCGTCGGAAATAGGATATTTTGATGTCTTCCCAAGCGATTATAACTCGGCGATTGGCTGTTCGGATTTTGTGCGCTGTCATTAATCGGGGACAGGTGTTGGATGCTGCTTTTGATAAAGAGGTTCGTTCTCTTAATCTGTCTGATGAAGATAAAAGCTTTATCCGTTTGTTGGTGACAACATGTTTGCGTCGAATGGGACAGATTGATGTTGTTTTGTCCCGATTGATGAAAAAGCCATTGCCGGAAAAGCAGACGATTGTGCGCTCTGTTTTAAGATTGGGGGCAACGCAGGCTTTGTTTTTAGGAACTCCGCCACATGCAGTTGCAAATACATCAGTAGAAGTTATTAGATCTTTTCATTTATCCGGTATGACAGGATTTGTCAATGGTGTTTTGAGGGCTTTGATGCGGTGTCAAAATCCGCTGGAGGGAACGGATGTCTCTCTTAATTTCCCCGATTGGTTGTATGCGTCGTGGCAAAAAGCTTATGGTGAGGAAAAAGCTAGAAGCATAGCAGAATCTATGATGGAAGTTCCGCCTCTTGATATTACGGTTATGAGTAATCCGGCAGAATGGGCGGAAAAGTGGAAAGGAACGGTTCTCGAGACCGGTAGTGTACGGGTATCGGGTGGTTCTCCGACCTCTTTATTTGGATTTAATGATGGTATCGGATGGGTGCAAAATGCGGCGGCGAGCGTGCCGGCTCAACTGTTTTCAGATGTGAGGGGAAAGCGTGTGGCGGATTTATGTGCTGCACCGGGAGGAAAGACGGCTCAGTTAGCTCATTTGGGGGCTAAAGTAACGGCATGTGATATTTCGGAAAAAAGATTGATTCGGGTTTTGGAAAATATGAAACGTCTCGGTTTTTCAGAACAGGTTGAAATCATTGTGGGGGATGCTCTGTCCTTATCTGGAGAGGGTGTTTTTGATGCTGTTTTATTGGATGCTCCTTGTTCGGCAACAGGAACACTTCGACGTCATCCGGATTTAAAGTGGATTCGCAAGTCTTCTGATATTGCTCGTTTAGCCGATTTACAGGTGCAATTATTAAAAAAAGCTTTGTCTTTGGTCAAAGTTGGCGGAGAAGTTGTTTTTGCAACATGTTCCCTTCAACCTGAGGAAGGAGATGCTGTCGTTCGAACGGTGTTGGAAAGTAGAATGGCAGAGGTTATGCCGATTTCAGATAGATGGATGTCGTATCAAACAGAAGGAGGGGGGATTCGTTTTTTCCCCGATGAGGGGTATGACGGATTTTACGCCTGTTTGTTGCGTCGGGTGGGATGAGTCCAAAAGAGGACTTGACAAGTGGGAAAAAAGAGAGTATAAAAACACTGAATTTTCAATGGGGCTGTAGCTCAGCTGGGAGAGCGCTGCGTTCGCAATGCAGAGGTCAGGGGTTCAATCCCCCTCAGCTCCACCAATTATAAGACATCCGTTCGGGTGTCTTTTTTTGTCGTTGATAAAAAATATAAAAAACACTTGATTTGAGTAAAAATATAAGATATACATTTAAACTAAGTATCAGTGTTTGTGTTAAGGCTGTCGTGGGTGGATTGTTTTTTTGATGGCTTTGATGGAACAAGAGAAGGGAGGCTTTATGCGTAACATATGGAAAACTGAATCCGGTCGGACAATGTCTGAAACTCTGGCAACTTTGGTTGTTATGGGTATTTTGACAATTGGTGGTGTTGTGGGAATCAAGTATGCTATGGAAGTGCATAAAGAAAATGAATCTATCGATTGGGTGGTCAAGACCATTGTTGGGTCTCGCACCGGATTTTTATTGGAACAGTATGGGGAAAAGGCTGAAAAAGAAAAGGATGTTCAAAAGGTTCCCATCGCTGAGGTGATTAGCGGCGTTCCGTTTAATCCAGCTCCTGGGGCTGAGGTTTCTTATTCCTATACGACACCTTTGGGGTCAAAAGTATCTGTCGATGTCATTAATAAATATGCGTTTGAAGTCGATATGGCAAACGTTAGCTATGGTGTGTGTATCAAGTTGTTAAATGGACCCTTGGAATATCAATGCGCCTATAAAAGGGATGATCGGAAGACGTTTGAGGTTTTGCCTGATTCTTCCAAAGAGGAAAAAGCCGCTCTTTGTGCAAAAATAGACCCCAAAAAACGAACGCCATTCAATCCTGAAGGGGATGAAAGTACAGAAGACCCTTGGGATTTGACGATGTGTTTTTCGTCGAATTCCGAGCATTGTGTTGGTAAAAAAACGTCTCCTCAAACTTGTGGAAGATGCGAAAAGTTTGATGATGTTACATCAATGTGCCAGCCTTGTTCTGTATTTGGGACGGAGTGTGATGAAGATGGTGGGTGTATACCTTTTTCCGGTAAAAGGTGTTGCGGAATATATGATAAATATACTGGAGTAGAGGTTGGAACACACTGTACAATATATGAGGATGGAATCGGAGTTTTGTCTTATAGTCTTCTAGACGCGTTTAAAAATGAAGATGGTCTTTATACTACGATTTTTGGACTCAATGTTGCTTTTGACTATAATCGGTTTCATGAATATGTATCTTTGGTGCCAAATTTTACTGTAGAACGTTGGTTGCCTTCCACGAACCTTGCAGTTTGTGAGAAAATTCATTGTAATAGCCATTTGGAGTGTGAGGATGGTTGGGCTTGTTGTCTCAAATCGGAGGCAGAGGCAGAGTCAAAACCTGTGAGTCCTTCAGCCGATGAAGCCTTCGCAGGAACAACAGGTGAAAGTTATGGTGGGGAAGGGTATGCTGTTATTGGTGCTAATCTTCCTTCTGATTCTAATCTGTTGTGTTATGGTTATACTAGGAATCTCTGTTATCCTACGGTGCATTGTGGTAATGATGGCTCGTGTGATGAGTGTCCGTCAGGTAGTAAATGTGTTGTGTCTGAAACAAACGAGGAAAAGTGTGGCGGAACGTGTTGTCCAGAGGAACGGGCGTGTGGTGATGTGTGTTGTGTAAAAGGAACAACGTGTCAGCAGGGGAAATGTGTTTCTCCTTGTAGCGAATGTGAAGTGTATCTTGGTGGCGAATGTCTTCCTAAATGTTCAGATTGTGACAAGTGTGTTGACGGGAAGTGTGTTTCTTCTTGCCCCGATTGTGGGAGATGTGTACAGTTTATTGACGGTTACGGTAGATGTCAAAATGCTTGTTCGCCTTGTGAGTATTGTGACAAAAGATTTCCTGGTGGTATCTGTTCAAGTGAAGGGATTCTGAGTTGTGGGTCTACTTGTTGTAGAGAGGGTGAAAATGAATGCGTAGATGATAAATGTTGCCCAATAAGTCAGGCGTGTGGAAATACATGTTGCGCGAGTCACCAGAAGTGCACACCGAGTGGTTGTGAAGATATTTGTTCGACAGAGAACAATGAAACATACTGTTCCGGAAAATGTTGTGCTCCGCATGAAACATGCTACTGGGGGTCATGTGTTATTGCGTGTGATGAAGGAGAGATTGCATGTGGTGATGTGTGTTGTCCTTCTGGAGCAACGTGTCACTATCCTCCAGAACAGGTTCTTGGTGGTGCTGGGGCTCCAGAGGTTCAAGATGTAAAAAAAACGTCCATCTACAAAAGTGGATTGAGTTCATCGGATATGCCGGACGTGCAAGTGGGGGTGTGCTCATGTCCTAATGGAGGAGATCTTTGTGGTGATGTGTGTTGCCCTATAACTCAAAAATGTGATCATGTTACCGGGCAGTGTACATGTGCAGAAGGTATGTGTGGTGACAAATGTTTGACAAAAGATAAGCCATATTGTTGTGCAAGTAAAGAGGGTTTCTTTGAACTATCGGCGACACCTTGTGAGTGTAATCCGGAGACGGAGATTCCGGTTGGATGCTCGTTTGCTTATAATGGAATATGTTCCACTACTGTATGCGGATGTGCAAAAAAAGAAAGTTGGATAGAAGATCTTGCTCAAGACGCTCCTGTTTGTATACAGAAGGGGCCAGGATGTTCTTGCTTATCGTTTAAAACACAGAAGATGGTTTGTGAGAGTAAGGTATGTGGAACAAGTGGATACTATTCACCGCCTTGTGGTAAGGAAAAAGAATTAGAATGTCTGAGTGAAACGAAATAGTTGAGAAAGAGGGGTCTTGAATGTTTAAATGGGAAATTAGTTTGTTGCTTGTCATTGTTAGTTTTACGGTTTGTGTTAATGCAACAACATGTCCCCAAGGATGGGAAAAGAAGACGTTGACATATAATGTGGGACCAGGCAAAACAGTAACGTCTTTGGTATGTCATGAGGCCCCTTGTGGTAATTGTGGTCATAAGTCAGAAGATGAAAAGACGGCATGTTGTTGTACTTCTGATCGTAAAGTGCCTGGATTTGAGAACATGGAAGGTGATAAATGGGCGTGTAATGTTTCTCGTAATGATATAAAATTCTATAAAACATTTCAAGTGAATGATAAGGGAGAGACGGTTCTTGGATATGCGTGTTGTCCGAAGGCAGCAACAATTGCTCCGATAAACAGTCTGTATGATAATCAAGGCGAGTTGTGTTGTCCTGGGGAGATTTATAAGGTTAAAGTTAGCGACATAGAGAACTTGTGTTGCGCAGAACCTAATAAAGTGGAAAAATGTGATGATGGGACAAGTAAATGCGGGGAGACTTGTTGTCCTGAAGGGGAAGAGGAGTATATCCCCGGCAATGGTAAGATTGATTGTTGTTTGGAGAATCGTGTGTATACAGATGATAACGGTCAAAAGGCATGTTGTGCTAGCGATTTGAAAGAAGTCAATGGTGAACAAGTTTGTATGGGATGTAAAAAAGATGAGATACCGTATGTGAATGAAGACGGTAAGGAAGACTGTTGCGCCGGAAGTCTATATAATAAAAAAGATCAAGATGGGGATCCTGCTACAACAGATGATATTACACATAAATGTTGTCCAAAATGTACGAAGGATACCGACGGGGATGGTGTATTCGATGCGCCAGATGGATGTGGAATGGTTAAGAATAAATAGGTGACAGAAAGGGATGATGATGCAGGTACAAACAAAGAAAATCATACTCAGTTTGTTGTTGGTGTCGGTTTTGGCAACGGGATCGGTAATGGCTGGTCGGACAGGGTGGAACCGATCGGGGCGAGGGACAGAGGCGGTCAGTGTTATGACAAAAAAATCATCGATTCGCTCTGGAACACGCACAACAAAGACTTCCCCCAAAAAAGAAAAGGGTGGATTAACCCCCGCTGAAATCACAGCCAAAAATGAACCCCTGACAGGTATTGAGGAATTTGTCGCAAAGCGTTTAGAGGAGGCAAAGATACCAACAGGCCGTCGTACATTTGATCCCACGACAGTCCCACCCTTAGAGGATGTACTCAAAAAAACAACGAATTATCATCAATTACCCCCCCAGTATGCGGCCTTAATTGACGCCAATCGGGATAGGCAGACATGGCGACATAATTATGCCCTGTTATATTGGGGTAAAAAATTAAACATGGATGTGGATAAAAATCGGATTGTTGTTAGTTATTATGAATTGGATCCCTCCCTGATGATGGCGACGTTTGAACCCGCCCCAAATGCGAAACCGTTTTTTACTGTGCCGGATAAGGTCTTAAAAACTTTTTCATCTGAAGAGCGGGCCTATACCGAAGCCTTGCGAGATGTGGTGAATGAAAATATATCCTTTTTATTCGATGTGCCGTTTTTTGTACCGGATATGGACATGTTCCGCCGGAATGAATATGGCGGTAAGTTTATCCCCGAAAAATATTTGGTGTCGGGGGACAAGGTTGATTTAATCCCCCCCCATTTGGTGGATGACAGGAAGCGGGATATTCAAAAACGATTTGGTTTCCCGATTTATGATGTGACCCAAGTTGAAACGGGGCGGATTTCCAATACGTCTACTTGCTTTTATGATTCCGAATATGATAAAATGCAGATTGTTGATAGTTTGGTTCTGCTTAACCTCGACGTAGTAAACAACGAAAATGGAGCATTAATGACTATGCGGATTGTACAATATGATCGGGTAAAAAAGGGATTTGCGTTGATGCGAACGGCCTTGGCAAATGAAGCCGATTATTTGAAGAATAAGGGACAATGGACGCCGAAGATTCAAAAAGTGTTAACGCAATTGGATAAGCAATTGGAAAAGATCATGCCACCAGCGGAAAAATTAATGACAGAGTATCGTCGTAATAAAAAATTTATTTACAGCCTCAATCAACCGGATCATCAGTCTCGGTTGGTTCGGCAACGGAATGTGATGAAGCCCGCCCCATACACATCAGGACGACAAAAGGAGGATTAAACTATGCGAATTTTATTATTGACGGGGGTCGCCCTGTTACCTTTACTTATTGCCCAAAATTTACCGGCACAACAGGCCGATTCTGTAGAACAAGAGTGTTGTAATCCCAATAAGTGTGTTGACAAGGGCGGGTTCGTCAATGACGGCGTATGTCGGTGTTGTGATGATCATCCCGAAGAATGTTGTGATCGGGAACCCTATAAAGATTGGGCAGAATGTCAGGTTACAACATCCTCTCAAGGAGAAGAAATAACAACCTCCGAAATTGGGGATATCACAACAAGTTCTATCAATTGGGATACAGTGTCAACAACAACGTCTGTTGGAGATGAGTGGTCTACTACATCGACCGATACGGATACGCCGGTTGGGGATACAACAACAAGTTCTATCAATTGGGATACAGTGTCAACAACAACTACCTATACAGATACCTATAGCCATACACCGGAATCCACTATTTTAACGGATTCCTATGGGGAAGAATCCTCTTCTCTCGAAGATTGGACTACAGAGCCTATAACAACTGGATTGAATACGACAACACCAGTAACAGATACAACATCAACTACGCCGGCATCAACCGTTTCAGGGTGTGGTGTAGATCAGGTTTGGTGTGGTTCTGCATGTGTGCCGTGTAATTATGTCAATAGTAATCTTTGCAAAAAATGTGATGGATGGGAATGGGACGAGTATGCTTGGCAATGTGTAAAGGGAATCGTCACTTCAGTCTCTGTTGGTGGGTATGAAACAACGACTCCAGTTAGCTCGACATCTTACTCGACAACAACAATAACAGATACAACGACGACAGTAACAGAATCCACATCAACGCCGACAACGACAATGCCACTGCCGACAACGACATCGAGAACGGAAACAACAATTCCGGCAACAACACCGACGGCAACATCGACGACAGCTACGCCGACAACAACAAGTTCGGTTACATCGATATCCTATACGACAACAACGAGACCTGTGACGTCAACGACGTCTCCAAGTTGGGGGGAAACAACGACTTCTGGTAGTGTGACGACAACTTCGGGTGCCTCAAGCATAACAAGGACAACAGTGACTGGTTTTGAATCAACAGATCCGGTTGTTTCTTCTAGTTGGTAGAGGATACTTTTTAAGAGGCCGAAAGGCCTCTTTTTTATTTTTTTACCCATCGGAAAGTTTATTTCTAAAAGTAGTATTCAACTCTTGAATTTTGATGAAATCTTAAAAAAAGATTGTTTTTCGCATGGGTTCTGTCTATATTATCGGTATGATGGAAATGTTTCTATGGCCAGAAATGATAGCTCTTATCGCTCTGCCCGCCTTTGTGCGGTGGCTTTTGCCATCGGTTAAGTCTGCTCACTCATCAAATGTTGGTGGCGCCCTGCGGGTACCATTCTTTACTGAAGTGGCTGTATTCGGTGCTCAGGTCATTCCCAGGAGTAATCGTGTTTCTAAGTGCTTGCTAGTCCTTATGTGGCTTTGCTTTGTGCTGGCTATGATGCGCCCCATTGTTTATGACAAAGCGTTGGTATTACCTCAGGAAGCGCGTAATATTATGTTGGCTGTGGATGTGTCAGAATCAATGGCTCAACAAGATTTTGATGTTGCTGGAAAACCAGTGTCTCGTTTGGCTATGGTCCGAGATGTTGTTGGTGATTTTATTCAAAAACGAGAAGGCGATCGTATCGGTCTTGTGGTTTTTGGTAGTGAAGCTCATTTATTGGCTCCACTGTCCCGAGATAGAAAGGCTTTAGCATCTTTGTTTGCCGATATAGGGATCGGTGTGGCCGGGGGACAAACAGCTATCGGAGATGCTTTGGCGCAGGCTGTGCGGGGAACGGCTGCCGTTCCTGCCGATAAAAAGGTAATAATCTTATTATCAGATGGCTACAACAATGCAGGTGTTATACCAGTTCAGCAGGCTGTCGAACTTGCCCAAAAACAAAATATTAAGGTTTATACGGTCGGCGTTGGTTCAGATGCTAAGACAATAGGCAATTTCTTGGGCGCCTTTCAGGTAGCCGGAGCTGATTTAGATGAGGCTTTATTAACACAAATTGCTGATAAGACAGGAGGGCGCTATTTTCGGGCTAAGTCAGCCGCCGATTTACAGGTAATCTATGAAACTGTGGATGCTTTGGAAACAATGGATGATGGTGTAGAACAGGTACAACCTCGAACAGAATTATTTTGGCTGCCTTTGTTGGTTGGAATGGCTTTTCTGGCTTTAGCTGTTGGACAGCATAGGGGGCAGAAATGATTTTTTTACGGCCTTGGATTTTATTATTATTGCTGATACCTTTTATATGGAGATTATGGAAGCATCGTGTCGGTATCGATAATCCTTGGGTTAAGGAAATTGATGCCGCTTTATTGCCCTATTTATGGGTGAAAGGGACCAGTGAACAAAAAACGGTTGTAAGCCGATTGGGAATTGGAGCTTTATGGATTTTGTTGTGTGTGGCAGCATCTGGGCCTGCTTGGGAAAAAGTGCCAGTGCCAACTCAAAAGGATGTTCCTGGAACAGTTATTGTTATGGATTTAAGTCCTGCTATGACGGGAAAATATCTGCAACAGGCTCGGATAAAAATCGCCGATATCTTGAAAAATTTGGGGCAGGAGCAAGTCGGCTTGGCTTTATATGACAAATATGGATATACGGCAGTGCCTTTAACGTCGGATAAAGTTATTGTACAGGAGATGTTGCCAGCCCTTAATCCCAGTGTACTTCCAGAACGAGTATACAATCCAGCAGTTGGTTTGATGCAGGCTGTTCGAATGATGCAGGAGGCTGGATTAAAAGATGGGCGTATTATTTTTATAACAGCAGGTGCTTTTGAACCGGATGTTGTGGCTAAAGTTGTGGCAAATTTACCCTATCGTGTCGGTATTATAGGAATCGGGTCTCAGCGAAACGGACAGCCATTTCCATTGCCAGAAGGTGGTTTTTTAAGCAATGAGGCCGGCGTGGTTACGCCTATCCGGTTGAATGCTAAGGAAATGGGAAAAATAGGGGCTTATGAGTCAGCAACTCCCGATAATCATGATGTTCGGCAATTGTTAAGTGTAACAGGTGATGCAGAGGGAGCTGGTGCAGCGTCGGATAATGTTGTTGACGTGTGGCAGGATATGGGGGTTTGGTTGATGATCCCTGCGGTTTTGTTGGCTTCATTCTTATTTCGAAAAGGGATGTTTTTTCTTTTTTTGATTGTTGGATTTTCGATGTCGGCCGAAGCAGGATTGTGGCTTCGTCCTGATCAGGAAAGGTATCAGGCAATGAAGGCCGGGGAAAGAGCCTATCGATCTGGTAATTATGAAGAAGCGTTGAGACAATTTAAAAAGGCTGGTGGTGTTGAGGGGCTTTATAATCAGGGTAATGCTTTGGCTCAGGCGCAGAATATCGAAGAGGCAATAGCCATATATGAAGATGTTTTAAAACAATACCCCAATCATGTCGATGCAGCCTATAACAAAGCTTATTTAGAAGAACAGCTTGAAAAACAGAGGCAGGAGAATAGTTCTTCTGACGATTCGAATCAGGAGGATGAATCTCATTCCGATTCCTCATCTGATGCCGGAACGGGTGAGAACAAGCAAGATGCAGGAGACTCTTCGTCTGAAAGCAGTAGCGAAAATGAGTCTGATTCAGAAGAATCTCAAAATCAAGAAATGAAAAACTCTCAGCCTGAAACAAATGAGCCTGAATCAAATACCTCTGAGAAAAATAGGGCAGAAATAGAGGGATCAGATATGTCTGATTCTGAAACACAAGTGGGAGAAGAACCAGCCCAGATTCCTATGCAAATGATGGAAACTTCTGATCCTGAGGATGAAAAAATCGGTGGTCATCAGATGGCTGAGGATGTATTAGATCAGGCGTCGGAAGAAATTCTAAATCGGTTGCCAGCAGATGCTGGTCGGGTATTACGGTATCGTATTTATCAACAATATCAAAGACAAAAAGGGGGAGTTCAATGAGGGGATTAATTTTATTTTGTATGTTGTCAATTGCTGTTTCGGCAGAGGCTGCCGTGCGAGCTTTTTTTGAGCCTGCCGAAGTCGGAATAGGGGAAAGTACACAACTTATTTTCCAATCGGATGTCGCTTTTACAAAAATGCCGGATTTGGATTCTTTAAAAAAGGATTTTGTTGTGTCCGGTCAACAACAACGCCATTCATCTTCTTGGATCAATGGTGTTTCTACCGCACAATATGAATTGATTTACAATATTTTTCCCAGACGTCAAGGAACTTTATCAGCGGGACCTTTTACTATTAATGGGGAAACTGTAAAATCTACGACATTAACTGTTGGTACGACTGGAAAGGTTTCCGAAACAAAGACCTCTGTTCAGATTTCAGCTTCTTTATCACCAGAAATTGTTTATCCGGGAGAAACGGCTTTTTATACTATCCGAATTACAGAATCGGATGGTTTGATTGATGGGCGTATAACACCGCCGGTTGTTTCAGGGGCTCGGGTAACCCTTTTAGATAGTGATAAAGCTTGGCAATCTGTTGAAAATGGTAAAAATGTTCGGATATTTGAACGGACTTTTGGTATTGTACCGGAAAAAGATGGGCCACTGGCTATTGGTGAGGCTGAATTTTATGGTGTTGTGCCAGTCGATTCCCATTATAATCAAAGAAGTCCTTTTGATTTTTTTGATCAGGGAATTCTTTTTAACGGATTGGCTAGTCGTCAAAAAGAGGTTTTATTAACGACACAGCCTATGACATTACAGGTGAAAAACAAGCCCGCCGATTGGACAGGATGGTGGTTACCAAGTCAGATGGTTGATTTACATGTTTCTGATAACATTCCAGAAAGAGTTCAGGTTGGCGATCCGATCGAACGGACAATGACTTTAACGGCTTTGGGTGTAACAGCCGAACAATTACCTGTCGTTGTTCAGTCTGTCGGAAAAGGTATTCAAGTTTACCCAAGTCCCGAAAAACGGGAAACACTTCGGACACCTGATGGTGATATTCGGGGAAAGGAAGTCATTTCTGTCATTATTGTACCAACACAGGCCGGTCAAATTGTTATTCCCGAAGTGCGGGTTCCTTGGTTCAATGTGAAAACACATCAACGGGAGTGGGCCGTAGTGCCGGCTAAAACAGTTACTGTCGATGCAGGTGATGGTATTCCTGTTACCTCTTCTGATCAGGCTGTGCCACCAATTATTAATTCAGAACCGAATGTGCCACAACAACTCCACTTTGCTGATTTGAAAGAAAAGGCCCCTGGACTATATTGGATAATGGCGTTAATCGGCGTTGGATTAATCGTGGGTTTTTTGGTCGCATTGCTTGTTGTTAGTGGTAAAAATACATCTGCTTCCTCAAAGCCTAAAAGAGATGTTCGGTCCTCAATTCGTCCTAAAAAAACATCTTCTAAGAAGAAACCAATTCCAGATTTATACCCTTTTTAAGAGGAGAATAAAAAAAGTACTTGACTTTTTATTTAAAAGAGTGTAAATTCAAGCAACATTCGTATTTTTAGGAAAGGATAACACATGACAAAAAAATGCCTCATTACAGGAAAAGGCGTGCAAACGGGAAATAATGTTAGTCACTCTAACCGTAAGACACGTCGTCGGTTCTTGCCGAATTTACAGGAAGTTGCTATTTACAGTGAAATCTTGGAAGCACCGGTAACGTTGCGCATTTCCAACCACGGTTTGCGGACAATTGAAAAGAACGGTGGTTTAGATTTATATTTGTTAAACACACCGGTTTCTAAATTAACAGAAGAATCCAAAAAATTACGCAGCCGGATTGAAGGCGCAAAAGCTAAAAAAGGTTTATAAGATCTTTTAGTAAAAGAAAACCCGTCATCAAGGCGGGTTTTTTTTGTATTTTTAGTATTGAAATCAGATTTTCTAATAAGATTTGTTGGAATGATGTATTATTATAGGACTAGAAGTTGTTCTCTGCATAAAGGCATCTGTTTTAGATTGTGTGAAACGTGCTTTTTTAACTTTTAACTACACGTATACAAAGGTCTAAAATAAAAATTTTGTCAATGACATTTTTAAAATATGTTTAAGGGCGGGATGTAAAAAACAACCTTAACTTGATTAAAAGAGAGGTTGTTTTTTACGATTTTCTTGTTATTTAGCGTCCGCCCCTGATTTTCATTATTTGATCTCTCAACTCATTCATATGTTTAATTTCTTTTTCTTTTGCTGCGACAGGATCTCTCAAAATATATTCTGCATTCTCTGCACTTCTCGGGCTAATCACAATCTGACCACTCATATGTGTTAGACAATTATGGATACCATGGTTATTATTGGCTGTTAATGTTACTTCATACACAGTTTCTAAAACATCCTCCATAGAAGATTCAATTGAAAGATATTCTGAACGATAAGGATTTCCAACATCATGGGGGGTAATTTGACTGATCATTTCGTTTACATTTTTAAAATCTTTTCCATTTCGTTTAGCATATTCTTGAGCAACATATAAAGCTCTAATAGCGGTTGTATCAAATTTTTGTCTTGAACTCTCAAGAGCAAATAGACGAATACCTTTCTCTTCTAATACTTTAAAAGCTTGTAAGCCTTCGAAACAATTCGCTAACACGTGTGGAATTTGGTCATCGGTAAGTTTTTTACAATTGTTTTGTAAATTTTTAAGTTCTTCTCTATTCATTTTTTATTCCCTTCAATTTTTAAAACACAGCCGTCTACTGCAATTATACTGTAACACAAACCAACGTTTGTGTGCATGATAGTATGAGGGTGTTTGTTTTTAATAGCATTAAAAATAATTTATTGTTTTTAAATTAGTTATATGATTTATAAAAAATGGATATATTCCCCTAAAAAGGCTTTACACAAACGTTCTATTAAAATGAACAGTTTTGTGGTGTTTTATATTTATAAATCAATTGATAATAGAAGGTGTAATATGACAACAATCGGATACATTCGTGTCAGTTCCAGTAAACAAACGTTGGAACATCAGGAATTTGAAATTAAAAAGTTTGCACAAGAGCAAAATATTCAAATTGACAGATGGGTAAAAGAAACAATATCATCCCAAAAATCACTTCAAAAACGTCAACTGGGGCGGTTGTTAGATGAGTTGCAAGAGGGAGATATTCTAATCGCTTGTGAAATATCTCGATTAGGAAGATCTCTCTTAGAGGTTATGCGTATTTTAGAAGTATGTCTTAATAAAAATTGTCAGGTTTGGACGCTTAAAGAAAATTACAGGTTAGGAAATGATATTCAATCAAAAGTGATGGCTTTTGCTTTTGGGCTTTCTGCTGAAATAGAAAGAAATTTGATATCGCAACGGACGAAACTATCCCTTGAAAACGTTCGGGCAACCGGAAAAAAGTTAGGTCGCCCTTTTTCGGTTCAATCCCAAAAATTAAAGTTATCTCAAAATACAAAAAAGATAAAAGAATTAAGAGACAATAATATTTCTATTACTCAAATTTCTAAGGTTTTAAAGGTTCAACGAATGACGGTTTATCGTTTTTTAGACCGTATGGGTTGGAAATAGATCTTTTTAAGGTTGGTGGCAAAGCCATAGAATCGGTATCTGTGGACCGATACTGATTCTATGGGGTCAGTGCTTCTATTGCTTAGGAACGACGTTTTAATCGTTGATCCAGTAAAATTAATTCCGAATCCATTTCAATGGGCAATCTATCGCCTTTGCGAAATTGTTCAAAGTGTTGCGCAATAGAGGCGACATCTTGTAGAGCCAGGGTATTATCAACAGCCATTAAGGCATTAAATTGTTTCTCGCTCATAGATAGGCCTTTCCAATTTAAATCACGATATTCCGGCATCCATCCTAAAGCGCTTTCAATTGCTGAAGCTCGACCGACTGTTCGTTTGACAATCCATTCCAAAACACGCATGTTTTCGCCAAATCCTGGCCACATAAATTTACCTTTAGCATCTTTGCGGAACCAGTTAACCCTGAAAATTAAAGGTAGGTGAGAAACTGTTTTCGGCATGTTCAACCAATGGCTCCAATAATCTCCCATGTTGTATCCGCAGAAAGGAAGCATTGCAAATGGATCTCGGCGAATTTCACCTGCTTTTCCCTCAGCAGCGGCTGTTTTTTCAGAGCCCATTGTGCTGGCTAAAAAGACGCCGTGTGTCCAATCAAATGCTTGATAGACCAGTGGTGTGTTGGTTGCTAAGCGACCACCAAAGATAAAAGCCGAAATCGGAACACCAGCTGGATTTTCCCAATCTTTGTCTATTGTCGGGCATTGTTTGGCGGGTGCCGTAAAGCGAGAGTTGGGATGTGCGGCGGGTGTCGGACTATCGGGGGTCCAATCATTTCCTTGCCAATCAATTAAGTGTTTAGGGGCTTTTTCTGTCAGTCCTTCCCACCATACGTCGCCGTCATCTGTTAAGGCTACGTTCGTAAAGATGGTGTTTTTACGGCACGATTCGATAGCGTTTTTATTTGTTTTTTCACTTGTTCCTGGAGCAACACCAAAGAAACCTGCTTCCGGATTGATGGCGTATAGGCGTCCATCTTTTCCGGGTTTAATCCAGGCAATGTCATCGCCGACGGTAGATACTTTCCAGTCAGACATTGCTTTAGGTGGAATCAGCATCGCCATGTTTGTTTTGCCACAAGCGCTCGGAAAAGCTGCTGCAACATAGGATTTTAATTTTTCTTTCTTATTTTCAAGGCCAACAATGAGCATGTGTTCGGCCAACCAGCCTTCATCCCGAGCCATGGTCGTGGCGATTCGGAGAGCTAAGCATTTTTTGCCTAGCAGAGCGTTGCCACCGTATCCCGAACCGAACGAGATAATTTCACGTGTTTCCGGAAAGTGGGTAATATAGGTATTTTCCGGATTGCAAGGCCAAGCAACATCTGTGGCTCCGTTAACTAAAGGCATGCCGACAGAGTGAAAGCATTTAACAAAATCACCGTTTTTGAGAACACCCCAAACAGCCTTACCCATACGGGTCATGATGCGCATATTAGCAACAACATAAGGTGAATCCGTTATTTCAATGCCAATTTGGGAAATGTGTGAGCCTAAAGGCCCCATAGAAAACGGAATAACATACATTGTGCGGCCTTTCATGCAGCCTTTCATTAATGCATTCAGCTTTTTTTTCATCTCTTTTGGGGCAGCCCAATTGTTTGTTGGTCCTGCATCAATTTCTTTGTCACAGCAAATAAACGTTCGGGATTCTACGCGAGCAACATCTTTTGGATTGGAACGAGCTAAGAAGCATCCCGGGCGTTTTTTGGGGTTGAGGGGAATAAAGGTTCCTGATTCCACTAATTTTTTACAAATGGTTTTATTTTCTGCCTCAGAACCATCGCACCAATGAATGGTGTCAGGTTGTGTTAACTTTGCAATGGCATTGACCCAGTCAATGACTTTTTTATTTTTTGTGGGTATAGATTGTTTGATCATTTTTAACTCCTCTTGTTGTGGGTATAGATTTAGTTTTAGACGCTTTCTGTATTGTCGTCAAGAGTAAAACGTATATACATTAGAATAATTAGATTTTGTTTCTGTGGAGATGGTGGTGTTTTTTTTTTGGTTCGAATTTTGTCTAAAAACTCAAGAAAATTATTGAAACAACAGATATTATTTGATAATGACGTAACAAAAGGGGGCTTTTGGGGTATAGTTTCATTGTCCTATATTAGATTGTAAAAAAAAACAATAGAAAGTGGCTATAAAATAATTCTTTTTTCTTGCTTTTAATTTTTTTGTATGATATAAGAACAATATAATGAAAAAGGTACCCTTTTTATTATATGGGAACGTGATATATAAGGTATTGAAACGGAATAATCAAAGGTGCTTTTAGAAAAGGTTGTAACCGCAAAAGAGGAGAATAAAATGGAAAAGATAAGAGTCAAACACAATGAAACTGGTCGCAGTATGGTTGAAATATTAGGTGTTTTGGCGATCATGGGGGTTTTGTCTTTGACAGCGGTTATAGGAATTACCTATATTTTTCGGAAACAAGCCGAGGTACAAACGGCCGATTTGATTCAT
>JAZRBO010000069.1:0-10578 GCA_045635125.1 Alphaproteobacteria bacterium
CTCCATTGCTCTTCACAATTTATTTATACACTTCCGTCTCATAGTTCCTTATGCACTGACAGCCCCGTAACTTATTTAAGCTAACAGCTGCCCGCGCATCCGTTTCCTATCCCTTATTCACTAATATCTACTAAGAACAACAAAGAACCTTTCGGCCCTTTTCTTTACCCCGTTTCTTGCGGGAACAGGGAGTACTATACACAATTTCAAAACAAATTGCAAGTACTTTTTTACATTTTTTGCATCTTTTTATCATATTTTTGATAACATATGGATTTATTTGATGTTTTTTACATCATTTTTACACACAATCCACACATTCAGCATATTAAGCGGTCCTAAAAACCTCTTTTTCTCTGAACTGACACCTATTTTTCCAAGCGACCAACCTTTTCCAACAACTCCTGTTGCAAATCAATAGTTATATCTGCCTTTAAATCCAAAGCCTTTCTATATTGATATACAGCCTCCCGATATCGCCCAAGAGCCGCATATATATCCCCTAGCCGTCCATTTGCAATTGAGCTATACGGCATTAAATTGGTTGATCTTTCGGCTAAATCTAAAGCCTTTTGATATTCTTGCCGTCGATAATAGCCCAAAGCTAAACTATCCATAATATGAGGATCTTCAGGAGCCAATTGGTAGGCCCGTTCTACAAACGTAAACGCCTGCGATTCGTTTTTTCCACTTTCCAACCACATATATCCCAAATGATTCAAAGCCATCGGATTATTCGGAGCAACTTTTAATGATGCCAACAATTTTTGTTCAGCGGCCTCTTTGTCCCCCATTTCATCGTAAACCGTTCCCAAAGCAAACAAAGCTGTCCCTAATTCACTCGTTTGCCCCAACCGTGTCATTATTAATATTGCCTTTTCATAAGCTCTTACTGCTGTATTTAAATCTCCATTTTGCGCATATGCTTCTGCCAACAACATTTGGATGAGTGGATTCGCTTGATTTCGTTCCGCCAACTCTTTTAAAATTGTTGTAGCCGCTTGAAATGATTTTAATTGAACAAGGTTGATTGCCTTCTTAAACAAAATAATATCGGAAGGATTATGAATGCGATCATAGACGGCATTAGCCTGTTTTTTAGCCCCCATTGATTCGAAAATTTCCCCGCTCCAAATTTTAGGGATTGTTGCTCCTGGGACCAGATAGAGAGCCATTTCATTAAAGACAAGACTTGTTTCCTGAATACGCAACGGCCCTAACGCCGACGATAAATCATACAAAGCAATTGACACACCAATTTCCGGCGTTATTGTTTCAGGCGCTTTTAAAAAACGAATCACATCACCTGCGGCAACCTGCTCCGACATCATTGCATCAAATTTATCCCGCGGAGGAAATCCCTCTTTCCACACACCCTGCTTTTGATAAAAATCCCGCACAAACACCAAAGCCGTTAGAGATGGATAGGTTTTATTAGTCATCTTTTGAAAAGCATTGTCTGCCTCTGTCAGATTCTGATCAGCCAACGCCATCAATCCTGTATAATACCAATAAAAGGGATACGTTTTGTCATCACCTAACAATGCTTTTAATTTTTTTTGAGCCTCCTCTTTTTGTCCTAAAGCATACTGCATCCACGCCTGCATTGCCGGCAACAAAATAGTATCAAGCTCATAGCCTGGCTTACGTTCCAACAATTCATTGGCAACCTGATATTCTCCCCGCTTTATTGCTAAAACAGCTGCCACATAATCTGCCAACAATTCTGGTTGACGCAAAGTTACCATTTCAGAGACAAGCGGAGCCATTTCATCAAATCTTCCCTGCAATGCTTTTAATAGGTAGACCTTGATTTTTATTTGTTGATTTTCGGGATCTTGTGCCAGCACCTGTTCATAATATCTGGTTGTTAATTCATAGTCCTGTTTTTGTCGGGCAAGAGTTCCCGCCAAATAAGCCCCATACCCCAACCCATCATGACGAAAGGTAATTTCCTGTGATACAGGCGTTTCCGTTATTGTAGGGCGATTCTTTTCCGACTTCTGACACAGCCCGATAAAACCACAGGCCAACACCAATAAACAGCATCCTGTTACCACAAAACCACGCACGATAAACACCCTCCGCTCCTTTTTGTCTTTTCTTTTACGGATAAATATGGTATCATATAGAAACGGGATTGAAAAGAAAAAATGAACATTCAACGAATTTTATCTTGGTTTTTACAGGCTGGTATTACCGAAAGTATCGGGGAACAACCGGTCAATCGTTACCAACGGACACCAACATTGCCAGAGGCCGAGGTGCCCGTTCTTAATCAAGCACCCACAACACAACAATCAACCTCACAAACAGATAATATTCTGTTAACCCAAGCCTGCCAACTGGCTGTATCTGCCTCAACCTTATCGGAATTGTATGCAATACGTCAAAAATTTGATGGTTGCCCACTCCAAAAGACCGCTGCTCATACTGTTAATGGTCGGGGCGTCACAACACCAACTGTTCTATGCCTTGTTGAATCACCAGACACAGCGGATGATCGGTCTGGACATTTGATGACAGGTGCAGATGGAGACTTGTTGGACAAGATGTTAATGGCTATTGGCCTCTCACTTAAAACAAACACCTATTTATCTGCACTTATTCCTTGGAGAGCCCCAGGCAATCGCAAACCGACAGAAACGGAATCGGCGCTGTGTCGTCCGTTCTGGGAAAAGGAAATCGCCCTCCTTCAGCCACAACTCATTCTCTTGTTTGGGGCGGGTCCGGCAAAAGCCCTTTTAGATATTGACAGCCTACCCAAGGCTCGAACAACCACACACCAGTATAACAACATACCGACATTTGTAACAATTTCACCGGCAACATTATTGAAAGTACCGGCACAAAAAAAACAGGCCTGGGAAGACCTGCAGAAAGTAAAGGCAATATTAGATACTTTACACAACAATTAAAAGCTACTTCCGTTGCCGACCTTTGTCCATATTAATGACTTGATTTTTGTTTTGATGGGCTATTTTTTTACCCGAATAAACAACTCGATTCCGCTTATACAGTGCTCGCCCCAGACTAAATAAAATACCAACACCGACCATTCGTCCCCATGGCCCCATGGAACAAAGCCGTGACACACCCCGCAACACAATCAATGTAGACTGCACAAACGGGCCTATATTTTCTGGCATCTCACCACCTTCAAAAAAACGTATATAGTCTACATTTTCCTCGTAAGACAAATCCATTTTATCGTCCTTCAACCTCTTTTCTCCCTCTATCAATATAGCTTTTCATAATGATTCTCTGTTTTTCAAGATTATTTCCCCGAAAAACAACATTGCTTTCTAAAATAGGATATCCTTTTAATAACGAAACAAAATCCTCTTCTTTTTGATTTAAATGATGCGCATATTTTCTTAAATCTTTTAAAACAAAAAAAATGTAATCTGTTTGATATCCTTTTTCTTTATATTCTTTAGAATTCTGACGCACATTTTTTTCCACATCGATAAGTGTTTTCATCCAACTTTTACGCCCACTCAAAACCATCTCTTTTTGTTCCAACAAAAGACTACAAACAAAAAGGGCTTCTTTTTGCATTTTTATTTTACTTTCCTGTATTGAAACCAATGGATTTTTTTGTTTTTGCGAATCGAGCACGGCAAAACCTATAAATACACAAAAGACACCCCCGATGATACACCATAATAAAATATGTCGTTGCAATCTAATACGTCGGATTCGCTCCAACCTGATTAAGCTTAAAGCTCTCTTATCCGTAAAACCTTCTTTTTTCACGTGATGCATGTTGCAAAAAATACCCCAAAACTCTTTTTTTGAGCTTGGTATTCTACGTTATTTTGTTTGTTTTGTCAAGTTATTTATATGTTATAACTTCATCATGAATATATTCAATTTGAACGCCTGCAGCTTGAAGCATTTCCTCTGCTTCCCCACCGACATGATATCGATACTCAGCCACTATTCGCTTAATACCACAAGCGATAAGCAACATAGCACATGTTCGACAAGGCGCCAATTTACAATAGAGGGTTGCTCCATCCAAAGCTACCCCTCGTTTGGCAGCCTGACAAATAGCATTTTGTTCGGCATGAATTGTCCGCACACAATGCGTACTTTGGGTTCCGTCCTCATGAGTGATGGTTTTCAGCAAGTGCCCCACATCATCACAATGGGGAAGCCCTGGAGGCGATCCGACATATCCAGAGCATAAAATCTGATGATCTTTCACAAAAACACAAGCTGTCCGCGCCCGATCACATGTTGCCCGACGGGCAAGAGCATGCATCACATCCAAAAAATAATCATCCCAACTTGGGCGTTTATAGATATCTGACATTGTTGCCTCCTTTATTCTTAAATGACATCTGACCTTATTTCTTGTAATCTTCATCAAAAAAAGACGCCCGTCACCGAACGCCTTTTTGATCCGACTTTATTTCAAAGCCAATTCTTTCGCTGTCACATAGTCGAACTTACCAGTTCCCAACAACGGTGGTGTTTCCGTCACAATCACCTTGCTTGGGATTCCCAGCTCTGTCACTCCAGCAGCCTTAAAAGCAGTAATCATCTCTTCTTTTGTAATATCCTTACAGGTTGTAATTAAGACGATCTGCTCCCCTTTTTTGGCATCAGGAATATTCACAGCACCGGTAATAAAGCCCGGCCAACGTTTTTCGATAACCATTTCAACAGCTAACAAAGAGACCATTTCTCCACCGATTTTAGCAAAACGTTTACACCGACCTTTGATAAAAATATACCCCTCTTCATCAATATCGACAATATCACCTGTATCATACCAACCATCGGCCGGCGGATCAAGCTCAAGAGGTTTATCATAGCGCATATAGCCCTTCATAATATTGGGGCCCTTGACCCACAATTCACCACCCTCTTTAATACCTTCTACTGGTTTTATTTTGCACTCAATTCCCGGCAACGGACGACCGACAGAGTTTTTCCGACCATGCAGAAATGTATTAACGGATATGAATGGAGAACACTCAGTCGCGCCATAGCCCTCCAAAATACGTACGCCAAATTTTTCGGACCAGATTTTACGCGTTTCATCTTTTACCTTCTCAGCGCCGGCAGCGACGATTCGCAAGCTGTTAAAATCATACGGATTAGCACATTTTGCATATCCGGCAAGGAACGTATCTGTCCCAAAGAATACCGTTGCTTTAACAGAAGCACAAATTTCCGGAATAATCCGATAGTGAAGCGGAGTCGGATACAATACGGTTTTCACACCGACCAACAACGGCAAAATCGTACCAGCACCCAAACCGAAAGAATGGAACATCGGCAAACAATTCAAAAACACATCTGTCGGTAAAATATCAATTCGAGACGGTACCTGATAGGCATTAGCCAACAAATTTCTGTGTGTTAAGAAAACGGCCTTTGGCATACCTTCCGAACCGGATGTAAACAAAATCACAGCAGGATCTTCTGGCGTAATATTTCCCCCGCTCGTCCGACGATAGGCTATTTTAGGACAAATGGAAGCCACCATTCCCAACATTTTGTCTTTTGTTGTTAAAGTCGGACGCAAATCTTCTAAATAAAGAACACGCAATCCCGCTTCTTCCAACGCATTGACAAGCCCCTCTAATTTAGCAAGCAACACAACCTTTTTAGCGGTTATTACGGTTTTTAATCCAACTGTCTGACACGTTGCAATTACTTGCTTTGGCCCTGATGTAAAATTAATCATTGCAGGCACTTTACCAAAAGCATGTAATCCCAATACAGACAAAGCACACGTATTTGAGGTTGGAACCATCAATCCGACATACTTTTCATCTGGAATCGCCCGCTGAATTAAACGCCCCAAAATAAAAGCCTTCAAAAAGAGTGCCATAAATTTAACAGGTTTTCGCTCTGTATCTTCTAAGACTGGCTTTAACCGGCCGGCCATAGCCATAGAATGAGTCAACGCTTCAAATACTGTTGTATCTTTTTCATAGCTATCAAATGTCATATCGGACATGATATCGTATAACCGAGAACTTGATTTTTCACGCACTTCTCGTGTCGGCATATCTTCTGGATAGTCAAAAGACACTGGATGCAACACCGTTAACCGAATCTTTGGGAAGAAACGGAAATCAGCCTTTTTCCCTAAGACTCGAGAAAATAACGCGTGACAAGCGCCATCTATACGGATCGGCACAATAGGAGCCTCACCTTTCACCGCCATCATGGCGGGCCCTTCATAAATCTTCATACGGGTATTACCACCTTCGATAACACCTTCAGTAAAGATCATACACAACTTATCCTGACGCAATTCTTCGGCCATATCTTTAACGGCAAAAGGACTATTCGGATCCAACGGTCTGACATCAACAAGATTTGTCATAAACTTCACAAAAGTCTTGTCGATTAAACGATCATTGATAGCGAACACAATTTCTCTATCAATAAAAGTAGATATCAACAACACATCTAAGTAGGACGTATGGTTTGTAACAATTAAAGCCCGTTTACCTGCCTTTTCGAGATTTTCAATCCCATCGATTTTCACATCAAACAAAGCCCTTAATACCTTTTTAAAGACCTTTCGACGTAATTCAACGGGCAACAAACGTACCATATAAATGGCCACAAAGACATTTGTCATGGCAAAAATCATTAAAACCGTCAACAAATCAACAGAAATAAAGTGCAAACTCAACACGATCAAGTAGAATCCCGCCATACTAATAGCGTTAATCATACTACTAAAAGCCATCATTCGTCCCATCATTTCCGAAGGTGTTGTTTTTTGAATCATCACATAGAACGGCACTAAATACATTGCCGACAAAGCCCCCAACATGAAGACATCAATTAAGACTCTCCAATAATAAATATCTCCCTGAATCATTTGGGCAACGGTAATTCCCTTTGCTGTCACGATATCCGACACATTCATACCAACAAAAGCTAAATCCAACAGGAATAACGATAAGCCGAGCCCTACCCAGGTTGTATGAGCACACAAATTCTGACCTTTTGACAAACGAGCAAATACCCATGAACCAACAGCATACCCAAATGTAAACACACCGGCAGTTAAAAACATGACCACGGACCAACGTGCGTGTAAAATAGAACGCCCATATTCGGCTGAAAAAGCTAAAACTAATCCGCCCAACACCCAGAACCAAGCAATTCCCACTAAATAAGCCCATCTGTCAAACTGATGTTTCAACGACTTAACCACTATATCGAAAGCCCGCATCGGATTCCAACTCACCTGATATGTTGGATCGGCAGGTTTATCAGCAGGCATCCGATAAACTAAAAAGAAACTGACGATTGAAAAAACAAATCCAATACTGCACACGGTATAATAGGCTGCATCAAACTTTAAAATAGATAACAACAACAACGAGGCACATCCGGACCCGACAAAAGTCGTCAATTTGAACCAAATATTGCCAAGGGTCAAATCCCGTTTTCCGACCAATGTCGGCAAAATGGCATTATCTGCCACCCGCAAGAAAGCCCCTGTTACACCCAAAGATGCCAAAATCACCGTTAACAGTAAGCGAGAATCCAAAGATAAACTCAATAAGGCTAAGGACATAATCCCGATTTCTGCAATTCGAACACCGCGCAACAAACGAATACGAGACATTTTATCCGCGATTTGTCCTGCGACAATACTCCCCGCACAAAAGCTCATTGCATATAAAATCATGGCCGAAATTAAAAAGGACGTACCCACACCTGTCATCTGATAGGTGACAAAGAATAAAAAGACTGTCCGAATAAATCCATCATTGATAACGGATAAAAAATGAGATACCCAAAACGGTAAAAAACGATTTGAAAAAGCAACCTGTTTCAGCATAAAGCCTCCATTTCTAAAAAAATCATATCATGATATATATCATAAGTTACGCTCGGATACAAGTGTTTCACTTATTCCTGAGCCAACATCCACTCAACACTCCTACTGTCTTTCCCGAAAATATTCCTGGAAACGGGATTGAAAAAACACTGTTTGTTCCTCTTTTTTCGGTTTTTCAGCCTGTTTTGGCTTTAATATATCTGGCAACGGCTCCTGATAAGGTAAATACACGATTCTTGGCCCCATCAACCCAGCTCTTTTAGCCTTCCAAGCCGCTATTTTAGCCCGTATTTTAGCAGTATTTCGTTCTTGTCTGGCAATCCGTTCTGCTCGTTCGACTGATTTTTCCACCTCAACATGCTTCCGCCCCTCTGCCACCAAAAAAGACATCACAACAAACAATGCACAGAGGTGGAAATAATCTTTAAAACTTATTTTTCGGGTCATTATTTTCCAGACAACAAAGCATCGATTAATTCGGCAACAGTCGGAATATAGCCATTTTTATACATAGGATCTTTTCCGAAACGATAAGCCGAATGACCAGCAAACATCAAGTTATTGTCAATACTTTCGCCATGCGCTATAGCTGTCAATGTCTTATTGATACAGAAAGAGCGTGCATCAGGCAAACGATCCAAATGCCCATTAGCCTGTGACCATCCTGAAAAAGCACAAGCCGACAAACATCCGACGCAAGCGGCCCGATCCGCTTTCACCTGCACATTTTCCTCGTCTGATAAAAAGATAAGGGAGGAATCCGGTGTCCGCACGGCATGCGGTTTTCCGTTTTTGATATAGGCTTCTGCCCGTTTCCGATCATGTTCTGTCAAGAATACGGTATGCGCTTCAGATACTTTGAACGGTTTCACAAAGATACCTTCAGCCTTTTCGGTATACGGCATTTCTGTATCTTTCCGATCCATCAAGTTTTGTAAAAATTTATTACGAACGGCAGAGGAATAAAAACCGGTTGGAGAGAATTGTTGTAAAACAACATCACCCTTTTTCAATCCCCGCAAACATCCCTGCCATGCCTTGGCGACCGGACTTTCCTGCGTCAACAGAGGCCGAGTCCCTAATTGAAAAGCCAATGGACCGATTTCCGGATTATCGATGTAATCTTCAAATTCTTTAAGATTCCATACACCGCCAGCCAAGACGATTGGGGTTGTATTTAATCCGTACTCATTCATCTGAGCCCGCAAAGCGACCAAACGTTCATAGGGACGTTCTGGTTTTTCAGGATCTTCCGAATTAGATAACCCGTTATGTCCACCGGCCAACCAAGGATCTTCATATACGACACCGCCAAGCCATTCCGGACAGTTTTTATAACTCCGTAACCACAATGCTCTAAAAGCCCGAGCCGATGAAACGATAGGATAATAATAAATTCCATACTTAGCCGCAACTTCAGCCAATTTGTAAGGCATACCAGCCCCACAGGTCAATCCGTGGATAAGATTTTTAACTTCACCCAACACACCATCCACTACAGGAATAGCTTCACCGAGTCTTTTTTGATACTGGAATCGCAAAGCCCCTAGTGTTTTTTGTACCCGTTCTCCGACAGCCTCTAATTGATTTTGATATTTTTCAGGAGCTTTTTGTTTCAAACTAACAACCAAATTTTCACAAGAGTTCATCACGCCTTCCAAAATAGGCATAGATCCTCCCATTTCCCACAGGACATTCATATGAATACGCCCGTTTCCTCCTGAAATTTCATGAGCAATTTTAGCCTGAGAGATACCCCCCTTAATTGACATTTCAATGAGTTCATTATGGCGTTCCTGACGTGATTTACGGGTATATACTTTGGGAACTATATTGCCCTTATCATCAACGATGTCGGCAAATACACCAGAGATTGTACCAACGGCACCAGCCGCTGCCCAAGCACCGGATGATTGTCCATCAGATACGGCAATACCTTTACCACCTTCGATGAGAGGGATAACTTCCTTACCGGAAATAAGAACAGGATTAACTTTTTTCATATTGATTTCCTTTCATTTATGGAAAGTACTATACATAAAAAATGAATAAAAAGCAACAAAAATGAAAAAAGTCCGTATTTCCTGTAATTAAAAGGGGTTGCATTTTTTTTCAAAAAGCCTTATACTAACCTTATTCGTAAAAATATCGCAGCCTGTTCCTCCAGTCTGCGGTATCTTTTTTAAATTCAAAACAAAGGAGAAAACAATGGAAGAAAAAGTACCTATGACCCGCAAAGGATACGAAGAATTGACGGCAGAGTTGAAACGTTTAAAATTTGAAGAACGCCCCCGTATTGTAGCGGCCATAGAAGAAGCTCGTGGTCACGGCGATTTATCCGAAAATGCGGAATATCACTCTGCCCGCGAACAACAAAGCTTTAACGAAGGCCGAATTATGGAATTGGAAGGCGCTCTGTCTCATGCCCAAATTATTGACACACACACCCTGTCTGGTGACAAAGTTTTGTTTGGTGCAACGGTTACACTTTCGGATGCCGATACGGAACAAGAATCAACCTATCAAATCGTCGGACAATACGAAGCAAATATCGACAAAGGGTTAATTTCTCTGTTGTCTCCGATTGCCAAAGCTTTGATTGGTAAGTCTGTCGGCGATTTAATAGAGGTTAAAACACCTAAGGGTGAAAAATCATACGAAATTTTATCCGTGCAATATATTTAATACACCCCTATATAAAATATCAGGAGGAATTGATGTATGCCTGAGACACACGTTTTAATCCT
>JAZRBO010000070.1:0-2703 GCA_045635125.1 Alphaproteobacteria bacterium
CTGTAATCTACGGGCATCTTCCTTTGTTTGACCAAAGGTCAGGGTAAACAATCCCAATAACGGACGAATAATCCATAACGCTTTTTGCCAGCGCCGAAAAGAGCGGTCTGAAATACGTCCATTCAACAAGATAAGGGGAACATGATGACGTCGAATTTCCTGCAATATGTTTGGCCAAAACTCGGATTCAAACCATAAAACAGCATTCGGTCGAAAATGACGAACAAAGCGACGCACACCACCAACCATATCTACCGGCACATAAACATGGAACGCCCTTTGAGGCAACCGCTTAGCCATCAAAGATGCCGATGTAACAGTGCCGGATGTAACCATAATGTTAATATCTTTATCTTCTGCCAACAAGCGGTTGATAAGGGGCATCATCGATAAGCATTCTCCAACACTGGCTCCGTGTAACCAGAGCAACCGTCCCTCTGGTCGTTGAGGTAAGCGGTATCCTAATCGTTCCGGAAAGCGAATAGAATCTTCTTTCCCTTTTTGTTTACGAATAAATAACCAACCTAAAATGAAAGGCGTTGCCAAAACAACAAAAATTCGATATAGTAAGAGTGCAACCATTTTATTTTCCTGACTCAATGAATGGTTGTATCATACAATAAGTTTACTAAAAAGGCAACATATGATTGGACTCATTTCACAAAATACAACTGTTCTGACAGCTCTATGTGACCTACTTCACGATGTACCGGTGGAACCATGGCAGCCGAATATGGTATACGATGCTGTTTTATTGGTTTCTCCTATTCAGGAAATACCCGAGATAACAACCCCAGTTATTGCTCTAGGAATAGATTTTCCTGGGGCCGATTTAGTCTTGCCGACACCCATTTCACCCAATGATTTGCGCAATAGAATAAATTTCTTTTTATCCCGTCAGGCACATCTTCCTTCTTTTGAAAATGAAATATTTCGATTTGATGGTCGTCTCCGTCTACTCATCGATAAATCCGAGGATCGTCAGATTCCCCTAACAGAAAAAGAAAATGCTATTTTGTGCTGCTTGGTCACGATGGCTCCTGAAACAGTAAGCCGTGCTCAGTTACTAACGGATGTTTGGCATTATCGTCCCGACATTGAAACACATACGGTCGAAACACATATATATGCTCTTCGACAAAAAATCGGCCCGAAGGCCGATTCCCTGATTCAAAACGATACAACTGGTTATTTTTTAGCCGGTTGATTCCCTGCTTGTCCATTTTGCGGCGTTACCGAACCATATAAAATATGAGACATAACATCATCTGCTGTTTTTGTTTCACGCAAAACCGGATTTTGATCTATATACCAAGAAACTGTATTTTTATTAGCATCTAAAATTGTTACATCTGCTCCGGCCTTCATTAATGTTTGAAATGCCGCTTCAGAAGGGGCATAATAGGCTGCAAACATGATCAGAGGAATCTCTTTGGGAGCTCCTGGAATTTCAAACCCAGCCAAAGAAACTTTCGTATTGATAAGGTTTTTGCTTTGCTCCAATAATAAAGCTAAAATTTCGATATTACCCCGACGAATTGCCAACTGTAATAGGTTTCCGCCACATTTAATAGTCGCATCATTCATATGAACACCGCTATCAATAAGTTGTCTGACATATTCAGCATTACGTGCATCCCGAATAAGTGTTTGCATAGGTGTATAGGCGCATTGAATTGATCCGCCTTTAGATTGAGCCATAGCGCTACCTGCCATCAAGCAAATTGCGATTGCTGTTAATAATGTTTTTTTCATGATAACCTCCTTTTAAATCAATCCTGATAGGGATTTTGGAACAAAAATAATCGTTTGTCAACAGGAATATTCACTTTTGTGTCAAAAAGAGAGACTGTTGATGTAATTCCAGCCATATCAAGCACGTCCCATTGCTTTAATTGCATTGTTTCTTTATCAACGATAAGAGTTAAACTCCCCAACTCTTTGGCATCCTTTTTATGGGCGGTTACATAGTATTCATCCAAAATATCCTGTACATCGGTCACAACAAAAGCCGGATCCTCAAAAGATAATTTTTCTTTTAAGATTAATTCAACCGGTGTTTGAGCCAGTTCAAAATAACTGACTTCTTTAGCTTCTTTGTCATGATAAATCAAGTATCCGCTAATTGCATAAAATTCTAAAGGTGATCCTTTTTCATAGACAAGACGCATTTTCCCCGGTTTATCCAGATATAAAGTCCCCGTTTGTAAATCATCTTGTACTTTGGAATTGAATTGAGCAAATTTAGCTTGTAATGTATCAATTTGATTATAAGCATTTTCAACAGCTGTTAAAATTTTACGATTTTCAGGTGTATCAATATCTGGAGCAATAACAGCCAATGCTGGTCGTACAAACAACAAACAAATTAATATTAAAATAATCCGCATTCAGTCTCCTTTTTTAGGCATTATCCGTTGGTACTAAAATTTCCCGTTTACCAGCTACATTCGGTTTTGATATAACACCTTCCGCTTCCATCCTGTCAATTAAATCCGCAGCTCTGTTATATCCAATCCGCAACTGCCTTTGTACATAACTAGTTGACACTTTTTTATCCCGCAAGACGATTGCGACAGCTTGATCATATAAATCACCACTGCCTGTATCAATGTTTCCACTACTGTTGCCTGTTCCCGTCGCACTACCAGATTCTCCGTCAACATCTGTTACAACGGCTTCAAGGTATTGCGGTTCCCCTTG
>JAZRBO010000071.1:0-11521 GCA_045635125.1 Alphaproteobacteria bacterium
TTACAATTACTGGGCAAAGTTTTTATGCGCCCGATGGAAGATCCCTTTCAGACCGCAACAACATTCATGAAGACATACCAAAAAGGTCGGGATTATGATATTCTAATTGTTGATTTTCATGCTGAGGCAACCGCGGAAAAAATGGGTATGGGTTATTTTTGGGATGGGACAGCTTCACTTGTTGTCGGCACACACACACATATCCCAACGGCGGACGCCCATATTTTACCACAAGGAACCGGCTATATGACAGATGTCGGAATGTGTGGGGACTATCACTCCATTATTGGCATGACCGTAGAAAGCGCCTTACCTCGTTTTACAGGAACGATAGGTCGTCTTTCTCCCGCTGAAAATGCAGGAACCTTTTGTGGTGTTGTGGCGGATATTGACGAAACGACAGGTGTTTGCCGTCGTATTTTTCCCGTTCGAATAGGCGCCCATCTTGAAAATACACACGAAATATGATATAAAGACATTAAATTAAACTTAATTCAACAAAAGGATAAACTATGGCAGGACACTCACAATTTAAAAACATCATGCACCGCAAAGGGGCTCAAGATAAGATTCGGGCAAAAATTTTTGCAAAGTTAGCTCGTGAAATTACCGTAGCAGCTAAAACAGGCTTACCGGATCCGGAAATGAATCCCCGTTTGCGTCTGGCGATTCAAAATGCTCGCTCTCAAAACATGCCAAAAGACAACATTGAACGGGCATTAGCAAAAGGTATTGGCGGCGCAGATACAACAAACTATGAAGAATTACGGTATGAAGGCTTTGGCCCTGGTAAAGTTGCTGTTATTGTGGAGGCATTAACGGACAATCGCTCGCGCACGGCACCTAATGTCCGCGCTATTTTCACAAAGAATGGCGGGGCTATGGGGGAAACAGGCTCTGTTACATTTAACTTTGAACATATCGGTTATATTGAATTTCCTGCGACAGTTGCCTCTCCGGATGCAATGTTTGAAGCAGCGTTAGAAGCAGGCGCTGACGATGTTTCCTCTGATGAAGAAACACATGAAATTACATGCCGTCCGGATGATTTAGCGGCTGTTCGTGAAGCTCTTGAAAAGCTATTCGGAACACCGAACGCAGCCCGTATGGATTGGAAACCAATGGTCCAAACACCTGTTTCTGACCTTGAAACAGCCAAAAAATTAATGTCATTTATTGATTTATTGAATGAAGATGATGACGTTCAACGCGTCATTACAAACGCTGACATAGCCGAAGACATTATGGCACAATTAGATGCGGAATAAATAAATGTTACGGATTTTAGGACTAGATCCAGGATTACGCCATACGGGATGGGGTATTATTGACAAGGACGGGCCTAAAATCCGATTTATTGCTGCCGGCGTTATTAATCCGAATGATCGCAATACGCTATCCGAACGATTGGCGGAGTTACATGAGAACCTCAAAAAAATCATCATGGATTTCGGTCCCGATGAAGCCGCAGTAGAAGAAACTTTCGTCAATAAAAATCCTAATTCAACTTTAAAATTGGGACAGGCCCGAGGAGTTGTTTTGTTGACACCCGCCCTGTTTCATCTGCCTGTATCAGAATATACCCCCAATCAAATCAAAAAAATGATTGTGGGGGCTGGTCATGCGGATAAGAAACAAGTAGATATGATGGTTCGAACATTATTAAAAACGGTCCCTGAAAAAATACCACCGGACGCTTCAGATGCTTTAGCAATAGCATTATGCCATGCTTTTATGCGTCCAACAACCTTATTAAATCGAAGGACGTCATGAAAATTATTCAAAAACCATCATCATACTTTAACGAACGTAAATGCCCAATAGATATGTTGGTTTTACATGCGACGGCGACACCGGATTTAGCCAAAACATTTGGCTATTTAATAGATGCCATTGGACCTGCGCCGGTAAGCGCCCATTACGTTATTGATCGGGATGGCACTGTTTATCAACTGGTCGATGAATCCAAAAGAGCTTGGCATGCAGGTGTTTCTCGTTGGGGCTCTATTACTGAAGATTTAAATAGCCACTCTATCGGTATAGAATTTCAATGTCCTTCTGTATCGGATACAGAACTGGGCACCTTCACACCGGAACAAATTGAATCCGGTCTATTATTGTGCCAAGAAATCATCGAACGACATCATATTCCGTTATGTAACGTTGTCGCCCATTCAGATATTGCCCCTGAACGAAAAATTGATCCTGGCTGTCATTTTCCATGGGATAAATTTGTAGAAAAAAATTTGGCCTTAGCGATTCGAAAACCTCAGGATTAATCGATTTCCTCATTGGGATAGAGTCCCCAAATCATATCTCTGGGAAACCACCCTTCAACCGTCCGATTGTCATATTGAAAAGATAACAAACATAATTTTCCATTTTTGGGACACCGTTCAATTTGTCCGATTGTTCCCTGTTGAACAATCGCTATTTTGTGACCGTTTTCTGGTTCGGATAAGAGAATACCCTCTTCTTTAATAAAAGCCATTCTCTGACGTCCTAACAAGGTCCGATGCATCCACCCGATTGTTCCATCCACCTCACGAATTTGACGCCAAATATCGAATTGATCAATCACTTCGACGGGATAACCTTTTTCCTGATAGACCCAAGCAATCGGGAACCGATCCCCTGGTCCAGTCCTTAAATTAGCTTCATTCTTGCGGATAGAAGCATAATAGGGTACTGCCTCGACTGATAAAGCGATGCAACACATTAGTCCAACTGCAATACTAATTCCAACTTTATGCATTTTCATCCGTTTTTTTATACCTGTTTCGGATTGATTTTTTCTCTCGACGAGGATTCTCTTTTTGTTTGGGTGGCGAGGATACACTTTCGTCTTTTTCGATAATCATATCGGCTTCTGTTGTTTTGGGTCCAATCGGTACCACCGAAACCTCATTCCAACAAACCTGCACAACCGGCATAATAATTAATTGAGCAATCAAATCTCCCCTATGCAACACATATTGCTGATGGGAGATATTTTGCAACAAGACAAACAAAGGCTCGCGATCTGCTGGATGAATAATATGAGGGGCATCCGACACAATAATACCATGCGCCAAAGCCAATTCAGGACGACTGACGATTTGTCCACAAAATCCGACAGGGATACCGACAGCAAAACCGACAGGTACCCGAATTCTCTCTCCGGGATTGATCTTAATTGGCGTCCCGACAGCCGCCATTAAATTCAATCCAACATGATATTGGGAAGTATACGACGGCAACGGAAAATCATTTCCATCAGAGGTTCTTAGAATATGTAATTGAGGTATCATGCCTGCGCCTCCTTTTATACACACATCACCTAATTTGCCCGACCGATAGCTCCGCCCAACGGAATTGTTTTAGGAGCGCTTACGTCTTCTATCGGAGCCTCATCCATCACATTAAATTGTTTTGCCCGATCATACGCGGCTTCAATCCGTTCAAAAGCGGTGCTAACAGCCGTCATAATTTGCGTAACTTCTCCCGCAGTCCGATTATTATCCAACAAAGCACCGGCTTTTCGAATCACCTCTAAATTTTGGGTAGCATTCTCGACTAACTTACCTAACACAACAATTTCCGGTCGAAGGTTGGACCATGCCTGCATTTGCTTCACCAAACTCTCTCCTTTTGTCAGATAATCATTCAGTTTCTGTTGTGTTGACATTAATGTTTCCGCGCCCATAATAGCCAAAAACTCATCATTTTTGATCATAACAAGACGCGCTTGTTCAATCTGTTGGATAAGTTGCGCATCTGTTAAATCTTCCCGCACAGCAATTTGATTAACAACGGCTAAAGCATCTCGCGCCGACTGTAAAATACGTTCAGCTTTATCATTGGGATAGGATTTAATCTGAATTTCCATATTGTTTACCATAACGCGAGCCATTTCCGTTAAGTTTTCTGCTTCCCGAATCCGATCCTCTCTGTTTTGGGAGGCTATTTGTGCTTCCTGTTTTTGTTGTCTTTCCGTTTTTTCGGCTTTATCAGCTTTTGTCCGTTGATCGATTGCCCGAACTAAATCTGCATAAATAGGCTTATAAATACCTTTTCCCCGACTAACCGAAACACCAAGAACAAACGGAGGCAGATTAGACAAAGGCACTAATTGTACTGGAATGGAAACCTCCATTGTTTGTTTTGGCAAATCCCAAATGACCTGTGTTGGATTAGCAGTTGCATTCGGCATTTTAACTGTTGCATCCATCATCCGAATAGTTCCATTTGCAACGGTAAAAGCCCCCTGCAAGGAAGTAACGGGGGTTTTCCCGGAATGTAAAACCCGCTTAATTTCTGGCTCAAATACGGATTGTTCTTCTCCCCGCTGTATCGCCCTTGTAATAACAGGCACCATCTGCTCTACATTAGCGCCTATCATTTGGGCATCCTTGATTAAAATCTCTCCCTCTCCATTCAGATTTTTGCTCATCTCTGCCGGTGATTTACCTTGTGCTTTTAAGGATGTTTTTAAGGATAACGTTCCATTTCCTAAAACCCAATCATTCAAAGCCATAAAATCCTGCCGGAGAGGCATATTTTGTGTGAACAGATCTAATGCCATTGCTGGAGTCCCACTCCAATCAAGTTCACCCCTCATTTGAACAGGAGTATTTTGTCCAACGGCAGCACTACCTTCCAACCGTTTTAAAGTTAACTTTTTATCTTGAGCGGAAGCTTCTATTTCTGTATTTCGAATATCCCAATCATTAAATAATAATTGACCAGCAGACAATTTAATTTGCCCATCCCAATCATTTAAAAAGCCCCAATTAAATGCCTGACTTGAAAAACCGCTAACAGATGCGTACAAAGATGCTTCATCTGTCATCAATTTATTAATATCAAGGCTTGGTGATTGTAATTCAGCAATAACAGACTGACGTCCGCCTTTTCCATTGTAGGAAGCTGTTCCGGTAATACGTTGCGTTCCAACCCCGACTAAGGCGTCTTTAACAACCCAGTGCACCTTATCTCCATTAACCATTCCTTTGGCTTTAAATGCACCGACCAACTTAGGTAAAATCTCTTTCTCTGGCTGTACCAACGTAACAAACTTTTGAAAATTCGGATGAGCAATATCGAATGAAAAATCCTTAAAGCTCACTGCTGTTTCTGGTGAAATCAGAGCACCATTTAACCGAATACTTGTATCCCCTAAATTTCCGGTTGCAGACACCTGCCATGTTCCATCTTGCCCACCATTAGCCGTCATTGTCATATTTGTTTCTGTTGCCTGATTAATCAACGGCAATTTAGACACAACTCCCAACTGCTTCCACAAAGACATCGCATTTTTTGTATCTAGTTTTACATTTAACTGCGACACAACAGGTTGAGGTCGTCCGATTCCGATAATTTGCCCATTTATATCCAAATTAACCGATGTATCTTTCATCGTTAAGGTATCTATTTTTAAAGTATTTTTATCTAAATTACCACTTACCCGAGTAGAGGTAATAGGAATCCCAAACAAAATACTGTCCCGCATATCAGTCGTCATCTGTACAGTTGCATCGGAAGCCTCTCCGGTTCTTTCCAAAAGAGAACGAATAATCCAAGGCAATTGTTCCAATTCCACCGGTTTTTCTGTTTTTTGCCATCCGGTATAGGCATCAATATTCATATTAGCAACATTTAAATTCAGACGATATTCTGTTTGTTTTTCATCTGTCCGGTGAATACTTCCTGAGATTGTTGCATCATCCATTTTAATTTCTTGTGCTGCGATAGAAAACTGAGATGGCGTTAATTCTACTTTTCCCTTTAAAGATGCTTTTTGCAACATTTTAGTATTTTTCAACCATTCATTATCAGGCCACAACCAACTGAACAATGTTTTAGCAGAATCTGTTTCGGCCGTCACTTGCATTGTCAACGACCGTTTTCCGGCTTTATTATCCGTCACTCCCGAAGCTGTTAAGTTGGTTCGTCCAGGCATAACGGCAGATACTTTTGTCAAACGCACCTGACCGGCCTGATATTGCCCAACAATATCAACATCTTTAATTGCATCTTTTTGATACGGAACTGATTGAGCCTTAAACTGAAAAGACACATTCGGATACTTTTTATCCGCCCCTAAATCATCCCATCCGAATAATTGCACATAATCCTGCCAATCATCCACATTAAAAAGATTTGTTCCGACATTAACTTGCCACGATGGTTGAGCCCCTCCCGTTGTTTGAGAAACCGTCCCCGTCAAAGCCGTAGCATTTTCGCCTTCTCCAAACCGAATGGTAAAATCTTTAAAGGTATCCTTCGTCGGCGTCATTTCAATTGTTGTATTCCCAACCGTAACAACATTCAAAGGATTAGACAAACCCGGTGCTCCTAAAACCCCCAATAACGTATTCGGTGTTTGAACTGTAAAAGTGGCAACACCCGAAAACCACTTGTCGGTTGCATCTGGTGTTAATTGCCCAGAAATATCCAGAGAAGTCTTACTTTTGGGTTCATTAATTTTTAACGCCATGTCAACAGGAGATGATGCTTTAAATAAACCGGACGAGATTTTTGCTGTCAATTCATTATCATTCAAAGAAGCTTTACCATCAAATTTAAAAGGCCCTCGTATGGACTCCATGTTCATCTGACCATCAATCTGTGTTAACGTCATAGACTGATTTGTAATTTTATTAACATACTGTATTGTTCCATCCTGTATGGATATCTGCTCGACTTTTGCCGATGTTGCTGCACCGGTCAAAAAATCGGTTTCTGGCAACTGATGCTCGGGTTCTAACAAAAATGGAAAAGCAAAATTAGCCCGATTACTTTCCAACCGCTCCAACAACAAGACTGGTTTTTGAAGCTCAATACTTTTCACGACCAATGGGCTTTTTAGCAGCGAAGACCATTCGATTTGAACGCGAACCTTTTCAACAGATAACATTGTCTTCTCAGGACTTTGGGGTTGATTGCTGAGACGCACTTTCTCCATCACAATTGTTGGAACAGGTGTCCATGTCATTATTGTTTGCCCACCAACAGTCAAATCACGACCGGTTAATTCCAAAATAGATGCCATTACCTGCTTGCGATACGCTTCCGGATTAAATGTCAAAGCGACCAGCGTTGCCAAGCCTCCTGCCACGAGCAACGCAATTAACACAATGATAAATAATATTTTTTTCATAAAACCCCTCTGTCCCTGATTTTTTCTATATCCGATATTCTTTTGTTATAACATATCTGCCTCAAATTGCAAACGTTTTTTTATCGGATAAAAAAATATTTCCCATCAGGCATTCTTTCGCCACAAGAAAGGAAAAAATAAGACAAAAACTGTTGCAAACTCCAATCGCCCGACCATCATAAAAATAATCAAAATCCACTTAGATGCATCGGGTAAATTAGCAAATGTCTGATCCGGACCGATAATGGAGCCGAGCCCTGGCCCCACATTGGAAATACCTGTAATAGCCCCCGAAAAAGCTGTCATAAAATCAAGTCCTGTCATAGAAAGAGCAAGCGTTGCCACAACGACCGAACCAGCAAAAAAACCGATAAAAACAAGGACACTAATTAACACATCATCGGCAATTGGACGTTCCCCGTAACGAGCTACAAACACACCATGAGGTTGTGTTAAATTTCTTAACCGAACTCCAACCGCTTTAAATAACACACTAAAGCGAAACATTTTAATGCCACCGGATGTTGAGCCTGTACATGCGCCACAAGCTAATAAAAACACAAACAAAGCAACTGAAAAATCGCCCCAATTCTGATAATTGGTACTTACAAATCCCGTTGTCGTGACAATCGAAATAACACTGAATGCGCTTTCCCTCAAAAACCGCCAAATAGTGGATATCTCCTCATTTGAAACCATCCACCGCACCGTTGTCAACCCGACAATAATCAGAGCGACCAATCGAATATAAAACCCGATTTGAATATTATTGCGAATGGAACGCCATTGGCGTCGCCAAATCAAAAGCCCCAACATCAACGGCAATCCACCGACGAACATGAAAAAAATCAAAATCCATTCAATCGCCGGACTATTAAAATAGGCAATAGAGGCATCATGCGTTGAAAATCCACCGGTAGCAACTGCTGTCATTGCATGACAAATAGCATCAAAAATTCCCATTCCGGCAATCCAAAGGAGTCCGGCACAAACAATGGATAAACCAATAAAGTAAACGGAAATAGCCCGCATATTTTTAGCAACTGTCGGCAAATCCCGTTCGGATTGAGCGGACGATTCCGTATGAAAAAACTGCATTCCACCAATACGCAACGTTGGTAAAATAAGGATGGCAACAATGATTATTCCCAACCCACCAAACCACTGAGTCATAGCTCGCCACAATAAAATCCCCGGACTCATTGCATCCAAACCGGACAAAACAGTCGCGCCGGTTGTGGTCAAGCCGGACATAGATTCAAAAACCGCATCTGTCCAAGACAAATGGTAAGATGATACAAAAAAAGGCAGAGCAGAAAAAAGAGCAAAAAAAAGCCAAATCAATGTTGTGCATAAAAACATTTCCTTAATACGCAAAGGCTCCCGCCCCGATCCGGCGAACAAACGAACAAGTAAGCCTACTGACACAGTCAAACCAGCCGACAAAGCAAAGCGCATTGCTGCTTCTCGCTCTCCAACCACGAAATCGACCAGCGCAGGAATTATCATACCGATACCACAAAGCATCACCATCATCCCGACAACAGAGGCCACCAATTTAATTCGCATTATCCATTTCCTTTCCTAAACACCTTATATGTTATTTTTATTTCTTTTCAAATGCAATAAAAAAGTGTATACTATAACTCCTATTTAACAAGAGGACACAACATGAACTATTGCGATGCACATTGCCATTTGATGCCCGTATCAACATTTCACAAAGCGACAGAACGTGGCGTTCGCTCTTTTTGTGTTAACACGACTCGACCGGAAGAATGGCAACAAGTCATTGACTTACAAAATCAGGTTTTGGGTATTTATCCCTGCTTCGGTATTCATCCATGGTTTATTAATACAGCGTCGTCCGGATGGGAAGAACAATTGCGGGATATGCTGCACCAACACCCAAACGCCATGATTGGGGAAATTGGGCTAGATGCCACCCGTTCAGACATGCCCCGCCAACGACACATTTTTGAATCCTGCCTGCAAATAGCCTCTGACTGTAATCGGGCTGTTCATATTCATTGCGTACGCGCCTGGGATGATTTGTTTGACATTTTGGGAAACTATCGGGATGTAAAACCTCTCTTTCACCGATTTTCAGGTGATGAAGTAATTGTTCAAAAACTCCGCCTGTTTAACGCTTATTTTTCGGTTTTAAACAAACGGGTCATTGACATTATTCCGGATAATCGATTGCTGGTAGAATCTGATGCACCGGATGGTCTTCAAGATCCGTCCAATATTCCGGATCTGATTGAACAATTGGGTGTGGACGCAAATTATATTGCTCAAAATTGGGAATTATTTATTGATGACTAACGATAGATTTCACAGAACCCGCTTATTGTTAGGGGATACGGCACACCAAAAATTACGTACATCCCATATTGCTGTTGTCGGATGCGGGGCGGTTGGCTCTTTTGCGGCTGAGGCTCTGGCTCGAATCGGGGTTGGTCACATAACTCTGATAGATCCCGACACCGTTGAACGATCAAACATTAACCGACAACTATGTGCTTTAGAATCTACAATTGACCGATCAAAAGTGGCCGTTATGGCGGATCGCATTCATGACATTTGTCCGGACACACACGTTTTTCCGATGCGTTTATTTGTTGACGCCCAAACATGCCCAGAGGCATTTGCTGATAGACCTGACTTTGTAATAGATGCCATAGACTCTTTAACCGCAAAAGCGGACATGCTTGCTTGGTTATATCAAAACAATATTCCGATGATATCGGCGATGGGAGCAGCCTTAAAAACAGATTTTCAACGAATAAAAATAGCTCCGTTAGGCCAAACAACAACCTGTCCGGTAGCCTCACGCCTGCGCAAATTATTGCGTAACAAAGGGATTCCGTTAGATATTCCTTGTGTCTATTCGGATGAGGTACCATCAAAAACATTTGAACCCAACCGCCAAATGGGTAGCCTCATTACAATAACTGGTCAATTTGGTTTAATTTTAGCAGACTATGCTGTTCATTACTTAATCCCAGGAAATTGAAATGAGAACACGCAAAAAACACATGCCCATTCGAGGGATGATCACAAAAGCATCCGCACCCCAAAGACAGGGGGTCTGGTTGCGGGAAGTTTTACCCCCGATAATCGTTCCGACGATAGAACCGAATTCGTCCAATCCTGTTGAGCGAACTGTTTCACCCATATTTATTAATGATGTCAAAGGCAATAATTTAGCAGCCGCCATCAACACTTATTTTAAAAGAAATGGGATAGACGCCAAAATTCAATCACCAAAACACGCTATTATATTAAACTTCTTTTTCAAACAATACATGGATATCCGCTCAGAAAGCCCTGAAATTATCAGTGGCTCACTGAAAAAAATTAAGAATTTTGTATTTGAATATGACGACCCTTGTGTCGATGCCACATATAAACTGAATCAATCTATTTGTATTAATTTAAGCAACCCTATTTTAGATTTATCAACAAACACTTTGCTTCATGAAATCGGTCACGCCATTGACCTTGAAAAAGGCTTTCAAAACAGCTTAATAGACGGCTCTTATTTCTGTTCGGCATCGGTCTTTTGGCGCCGTAGCCTTTGCATGCTAAATCTTCCTCTCACCAAACAGGAAAGAGAGGAGTGCATCCCATTTTTAACATCAGCCGAAGGACAAGAATATCTATCATCCAGCATCTCTGTTCTACAACAATATGACGCATTTTCTCAGCCCGCAGAATTTATCACATTTTTTTGGGAACATCTCAGTGGTCCGAACCGTCATCGCTATAAATCCCTTATTTCAACCGAAATGTTTCTGAAAAATGCCATTACGGTATGGCAAGCAGCGGCCTTGTTTAACACTTGTTCCTGCCATCAATCAACAACTGACTTAACTCGATGCATTAACAACTTTCAGATTAAACCGGAAACCCGTAACGATATTATCCACTTTGACAAAAAGCTCAGATCCGTTTTAGCTCATCACCGCAAAAGCCAAAAAGGAACAACATCTGTGCTACACCTATACAGAAAGGCGAAACGCTCTCTGACCCAAGACGGAAAAGAACTATACAAAAAAATATCGTCTATTTACCAAAAAACAAAGGACACACCGGAAGTTGTTGAAAAGATGAAGCACCTGAGCAAAACCGCCCAAACATTGTGGGAAAGCTACCAAAACAACCAAAATACACCTCATCTTCTCCGCCATAAAGGCCGCCTTCTCCCTCCCGTCTCAGCATGGGAGAAAGAAAAATAAACCTCATTTTCATTTTTGAAAGCAGATAACCTATGACAGATTTTTTTGACTTAGTTGATGAAAACTCATCTGATATAACGCCACCGCAACCGGCCTACACCCCCTCTCTATCCTTTTTAGACGACTTAAATCCGGA
>JAZRBO010000072.1:0-17822 GCA_045635125.1 Alphaproteobacteria bacterium
TGACAGCAACTTTTTTACGAATTAAAATAAAAGATATAACGGCTACACTCAACTCTAAAAAGTTTATATGATAATCTTGTGGTCCAATAAATTTTAACGAGGTTAAACTAGCCCACATATCTGAAATTGTCCATGTATCCGAAAATATTGATATATTTGCGAACAAAACGATGGCATAAAGAACCATGACAAAGGCAACCAAATGGGCGCCCTTCAAAAACTCCTGTATAAACCTACTGTTTTGATATTTTTTCATAAAATAGATGGCTGTTCCCGTTATGACAAAGGATGGAAAAACAAGACCAAGGCTTGCTATAATTGAATAGATTGGGCCACCTTTTAAAAAGCCAACGAATGTTGCAATATTAATGGTATCGGGACCTGGTGTTATCTGGGCAATAGAAATGAGGTTTCCGAAGGCATCTGCCGTAAAATCTCCCGTCTGAGTAACAAAAGTATCAAACAGCAAGGGGAAAATTGTAAAACCGCCACCCAAAGCAAGGGATCCGAATTTAACAAACTGTAAAAAGAAGTATATCAAACTCATTCTTTCCTCACTTTTTTAATGCGGGTCCAAATGACATACAACCACCCAATTGGTAAGGAAAGCAAAATCAAGGCAATTTGTGGAAAACCATAAAGCAAAAGACCAATAAATAAAAAGACGATAATATAGTCAAAAGGTCCTTTGAACACATTTTTTGCCAAACGATAAGCCATCCCCAAGAAGACCGCAACTACGCAAGCGCGAACACAGGAAAAAGATTTTAAAACATGGGGATTTTCAACGTCTAATTTTTGGAATAATGCCGCTATCAGCATAATAATACCAGTGGATGGTAAGATAACTGCAATTGAGGCGACAGCAGCACCCCTAAAGCCAAGCAATTTATGACCAACAAAAATAGCGGCATTAATAGCCATCATGCCAGGCATGGTTTGCATAATTGCAATCATGTCTAAAATATCTTCACTTTTAAGTAGTTTGCGTTCTTGAACAAAAATCTGTTCAATAACAGGAATCATTGCAAGACTACCGCCAACAACAAACAGGGCAATCTTAAAGAAACTCACAAAAATCAGAATTGCCAATTGTAAATCAGATAATGAAGCGTCTTTGGAATTACTCACGGACCCTCACGAAATAGAAGATATTGGTCTGATTACTCGTATTTGTAATTTTATGCTTAATGGGAGTCGGCATATAGACAAAATCGCCAACGCTGTAGTTAATAGTAGGTTTTCCTTCGAATTCCACTTTTCCCGATCCTTGCAAAACCCAAAAGAATTCATCGTATCCAATATGATTATGCCAATCAAAAGAATGGCCGACTGGCAAATAGCCTTTGGTAATACCATCCAGATTTTGTGAAATTCCTTCTTGCGGTAAAGCAATTGTTCTACGATAACCGGTAGCATTATGTGCCTTTTCAAACGGGATATCCGAAATTTTCTTTTTAAATGGTTCAATCATTTCTTGCCACCTCTGTTAGATGCAATTGTAGTATAAATTCAAAATAAAATCAATAAAAAACACTTCTGTAGTACTTCACAAATCGACGTTATTATACCACATAAAACAAAGAAAGTTAAATTTCTCTTGCATTTCATCTCTCACTTAAACTATAGCTGAGTAGTCAAGGAGTGTGGGATGAAACTTTATATTATTGGTCAAGCCGGATGTGGAAAAACAACTTTAGCAAAAAAATGTATCCCTCATTTTGATTTAGATGACTTAGAATGGGAAGATTTAGGTCCTAATATTTGTAGTCACAGAAGAACTGATAAGGAAAAAGCTGCATTAAACGTCTTTTTCATATAGAAAAATGAACAATAAATAAACACCAGTATATATGTATCAATGTTTTAAAAGAAACTATAATTATAACAAGAATTATTTGCCTGAAATTATTAAAAAACTAAAAAAAGAGAAGATAAAGTATACTATTCTGACCAAGTGGTAATTGAGATCTACGATTTTAACAGTATGAAATATAATAAAATCAGTTGCTTTTGTGATGGTGAGTTCGATTGTCGGCGAAAATTCGGGTTGTAATTAAAATTTTAGTCTCTGCCTGGATTAGCATTAGGGGAATCAAAAGGGCGAAATAGGGTCTTTTTTTGAACACCATCAATTGTTTTCAAAATATAAAGGTTAGTATTGGTGTTTTTTAATTTAACAAATTGACCGACCCGTTCATCAACAAATAAAGTCGCACTCGGATCATTGGCCGCATACCCGTCCGGCACCCTAACATATTCTTTATAATGCGGATAAAATTCTGAGTTAATAAATCCCAGTTGTGACCTAAACCAACACATGGCCCCAGCGGACATTCCCGCCATTACAACTCCCTTTTCATAGGCTTCTTTTAAAACCTCATCAAAACCGAACTGCCTCATTTTAGTCATCATAGTCGGGACATGACCGGGGCCAACATATACTGCATCACTTGAAAGAACTTTCTCGCGGATGAGTTCTTTTGAAGTGGCGTTGTCCCGGGTAAGAATAACATCCGTTTGACACCCTAATTCTTCCCCATAACGTTTATGAAATTGATCTACAAATTGATTGACGTTGGCAATCGGATACTCTGGTTTTTCAAGGGCCATAGGTAAAAATAAAATCCTTGGTCGTTTCTTATTTAACAGATCAACCAAAGTTTTGTCTATTTTATTATCTTTTTGAAAACAACCATCGCTGATTGCAAAAATTCTTCTCATCTAAAATCCTTTCAATAGCCGGAATTATACTTATTATAGCATCAAGCAAGTATTTAGTCAATTTAATATATTTAAAAGGTGCTGGGATTATTCGCACGATACGTGCTCACCCGCTCGCTTCCGCTCGGGGCCACCTCACATATTCGGCGTTACGTCCGCAGTTAAACTGCTCCCGACCGAACACCTCTGGGTTCTCGACCCCATCACATTTCACATTTACAAAAAAACCGCCCTTAAAGGACGGTATTTTTGTAAATGGTGAGCGCGCTGGGATTCGAACCCAGGGCCACCTGATTAAAAGTCAGGTGCTCTACCAGCTGAGCTACGCACTCATGCTCTTATGGAATGGAAGTATATCAAACTCACACAATGTTGTCAAGTACTTTTTATTGTATTCGTTATTTTTTTATTACCACTGCCAACACAACATCAAAAAAAGGGGCTACACCAAACCGTTTAAAGACAAAAATAATACGCTTTTTTATTGCAATTTAAATAAAAGAGCGGTAAAATACCCAAAAGCAGAAAGGAGTCCAACGTGCGGATGGAAGTATCTTTTATCAATAAATTAGGGCGGGTTGTCTTGAACTTCTTAGAAGCCACGGGACGACTTGGTATTTTTTGTGGACAGACGATTTATCACTGTGTGACACCCCCCTTTTATTTAAAAGCACTTGGACGACAGATGATTGAAATCGGATTTTATTCATTACCGGTGGTCGCTTTAACAACTCTATTTTCCGGCATGGTTATTGCATTGCAAACCTACACGGGGTTTTCTCAGTTTTCTGCCGAAGGGGCTGTTGCCATGGTTGTTTTAGTAGCTGTCACGCGAGAGTTAGCTCCTGTCATGGCTGGCTTAATGGTCGCAGGTCGAATCGGGGCTGCTATGGCCGCCGAAATCGGAACGATGCGGGTAACAGAACAAATTGATGCACTGTCCACCCTATCAACTAACCCATTTAAATATTTAATCGCACCTCGGGTCATTGCGGGTATCTTAATGGTACCGGTATTGGTCCTTATCGGTGATGTTATTGGTATTTGTGGCGGATATATGATTGGTGTGTATAAACTGGAATTTAATGCAACAACGTATTTGGTCAACACATGGCAATATTTAAAACCGATGGATATAATTTCCGGTTTAACAAAAGCGGGGGTTTTTGGTTTTATCATTACATTGTTAGGGTGTTACAACGGATTCCAGTCAAAGGGGGGGGCTCAAGGCGTGGGTCAAGCAACAACGAATGCTGTCGTTTCTGCTAGTATTTTAATCCTGATCTTCAACTATATATTGACGGAAATTTTCTTTAATGTGTAAGGAGGTATCAGATGGCTTTGTTTAATCACTTCACGTCACCTCAGATTCCTAAAATACGGATGACAGGTGTGTCAAAATCTTTTGGATCCAAAAAGGTCCTAAACGGCTTGGATCTGGATATATATGCCGGCGAATCTCTCGTTATTATCGGAGGATCCGGAACAGGAAAGTCTGTTACATTAAAGTGTATCTTGGGTCTATTAAAACCAGAATCTGGTCAGATTGAAATAGACGGCAAAAATCCGGCTAAAATTCCGACAAAAGAACGGGAAAAAACAATTTCTAAAATTGGCATGCTGTTTCAAAATGCCGCCCTTTTTGATAGCTTAAGCGTCTGGGAAAACGTATCTTTTTCACTCTTACAAAACAAAAAAATGTCACGCAAAGAAGCGCGCAAAATTGCAATCAAAAAACTGGCTCAAGTCGGACTCAAAAGTGATGTTGCAGATGTTTATCCGGCCGATTTATCCGGCGGTATGAAAAAACGGGTCGGTCTGGCTCGGGCTATCGCAACCAATCCGGAAATTATTTTCTTTGACGAACCAACAACGGGTTTGGACCCCATTATGTCGGATGTGATTAATGATTTGATTGTTGATACGGTAAAAGGCCTTGGTGCAACCGCTTTAACAATTACGCACGATATGAATTCTGCTCGAAAAATAGCTGATCGCATTGCAATGCTCTATGACGGTAAAATTATCTGGGTCGGCACAGTTAAAGAATTGGATAAAACAAAGAATCCCTATGTGCGACAATTTGTTTCAGGAAGCGCAAAAGGACCAATTAAAATGGAAGTAAAGGCAGGGAAAAAATAGTGTATATTTTATCTTTTTTAGCCATTATCTTTTTAGGAACTTTCTTTTGTCTTATTGTGACGTTGGGAAGTCTTACACCACAAGATAAGCTCGCTTTATTTGCTGTTGGTTGTTTCGCTTTGCTTGCATGTCCAATCTTAATAGTCAATGGTATTTTGAGATTTTCAAAAGGACCCCTAAGTAAAAAAATTTTAAGATACCTTGCAAAAATCAGAATAGATGAATTAAAACAAATCAGGGTAGATCAAAAAGTTGGTGAACAACACAAAATAAAAAAGGAAATAAACGGAAGATAGCATGTCTAAGCGAACATCACAATACATTTGTCAATCCTGTGGCTCTGTTTTTGCAAAATGGAGTGGAAAATGTGATGCCTGTGGTGAATGGAATACCCTGACGGAAGAGGCTGTTCCCAGTGCTGACATGCCTCAAACGACCTCAGGAAAAGGTGGTCATAAAATTGTTTTTCAAGACTTAAAGGGGGCCCCGGAAATTATATTTCGACTCAAATCCAATATCGGAGAGTTGGATCGAGTCTGTGGCGGCGGTTTAGTCCCTGGCTCAGTCATTCTTGTCGGTGGCGATCCAGGTATCGGCAAATCAACCTTGTTATTACAAGCGGTAGCCCGACTGGCGGCTGGCGTTAACAAGGTTGGAAAACCAACCAGATGCGTATATATATCGGGCGAAGAATCGGTTGATCAGGTTCGACTACGGGCATTACGCTTAGGTCTTGCGAATGCTGATGTTGATTTGGCCAGCGCAACAAACGTACGGGATATTGTAGCAACTCTTGACAGTGCTGATTCCCCTGACGTTGTTATTATTGACTCAATTCAAACAATGTATTCAGATGTGTTGGATTCTGCCCCTGGAACAGTTGGACAGGTACGCGCCGCCGGCAATGAACTTATTCGCTTGGCAAAACATCGAAACTTTACGCTTTTCCTCGTCGGACACGTAACAAAAGAAGGAACTTTAGCGGGTCCTCGCGTGTTAGAACACATGGTGGATACAGTGCTTTATTTCGAAGGGGACAGAGGGCATCACTTCCGAATTTTACGATCGGTTAAAAATCGTTTTGGGGCAACAGATGAAATCGGTGTTTTTGAAATGACGGAACAAGGGCTTAGTGAAGTAAAAAATCCATCGGCCCTATTTCTTGCCGAACGACGGGGAAACATAGCTGGCAGTTGCGTATTTTGCGGAATAGAAGGATCCCGTCCTTTATTGGTTGAAATTCAGGCTTTGGTTGCACCGATGAGTGGACAAGCGCCTCGCCGTTCTGTGGTTGGTTGGGACAGCAACAGACTTGCTATGATTTTAGCTGTTTTAGAGGCCAGATGCGGAGTTGTTATTGGGGCAAAAGACATTTATTTAAACGTTGCAGGTGGCATGAAAATTAGTGAGCCGGCCTGCGATACAGCCGTGGCTTTAGCTGTCATTTCTGCCCTGACACAAAAACCGGTTCCACCCGATATGGTTGTATTTGGAGAGGTTGGCTTATCTGGTGAAATACGGGCTGTGCCTCAACCGGATTTAAGGTTAAAAGAAGCAACAAAGCTCGGTTTTACACGGGCATTAATCCCACCGAAACGAGCCTCTAAAAAAACACTGGGTATCGATGGGATACGGGCGACAGAAATTGGCCACTTACGGTCATTGGCTGACTCTTTTATGACATATGAGGAGAAAAAATGTTAGGCATTATTGATATCTTAGTCATTATTACAGTTGTCTTATCCGTTTTGTTTGCCCTCTATCGGGGATTGGTACGGGAGTTATTGGGGATTGCCGCTTGGATTTTAGCTGGATTTTCGGCGTTGTACAGTTATACGTGGGTACAACCAATTATGGGAAAGATCATTGACAATCAAACCATTGCGGGAATTGTTGGCTCTCTTATTGTCGCTTTAATCGTATTAATTGTAATGACATTAACAAATTCCTTTATTGCCAGTCGGTTACGTGAAAGTGCATTGAGCGGACTCGATCGAATTTTAGGGATTGCTTTTGGTATATTACGGGCCGGATTGCTTATTGTTGTCATCTATATTGGCAGTTCAATGGTTCTGTCCGAAAAACAATTATCCACATTGGAGGATGAAAATCGCTCTATTCCTTATATTCAGAAAATGGCCAGCTGGATGGAACAGATTGTACCTGAAAATATAAAAGATGATATTAAGGCTTATGAGCAAAGCTCTTCGGAAGTAAAAAAAATACAAAAAATTGGCATTGATTTACAAAAAAAAGTCGTAGAAGAATTGGTTGAATATCAGGAAAGCGACAAACAATCGTTGGATGATATGATTGAATTGATTGTTGCAGAGGAGGAATCATGAAACCGGAAGCACTAATTAAAACAGCCCAGAATTTAATTCAGGAAAGATACTGTAAAGAAGGACACCACTCTGTCGTAGCGGCTGCGTTATTAACAAAATCGGGACAAGTATACACAGCCCTTAATGTCGGAACAACCCAACCTTCTGTGGCAACATGCGCTGAAATTATCGCTATTGGCATGGCACATAGAGATGACCCCAATATGGAAATCGATATGATTGTCGCCGTCCGAGATCCGACGGCCTATGTTATCTCACCTTGTGGCAAATGTCGGGAATATATTGCCGATTACGGAGCCTCAGCCAAAGTGATTGTGCCGGCCAACAACAAAGTCGGATACGATGTTGTAGCCATTACAAATTTGTTGCCAAATAAGTATGAGAAAAAAACATGCGAATGTTAATAGCGACTATCGGGCGATTAAAAAAGAAAAGTCCGGAAGATCAATTGATTGAGGAGTACATCCGAAAAACACGCTGGCCTGTTACCGTACGGGAGAGTGAAGAAAAAAAAGCTCTGTCTGGCGAAGCATTAAAAGAAGCCGAAGGCCGGTTATTATTGGGAAATGTGCCAACTGGTGCCAAAGTTGTTGCCTTGGATGAACGTGGCGAAATGTTATCATCAACTGAGTTAGCTCGAAAAATCGCCCATTGGCGGGATGCCGGCACACAAGATGTCGCTTTCCTGATCGGTGGTGCAAACGGACACGCCGAAGCCGTTCGTCAAAGGGCTGACCTTGTCCTTTCCTTCGGTCGAATGACATTGCCTCATATGCTGATTCGAGTTGTCGTTGCCGAACAAATTTATAGGATTCGAACCATTTTAGACGGACACCCCTATCATCGAGAATAAAAGAATATGTCCTTCCCTGAAACAGGGGAAATAATCCGGATAATCGCTTGACAGGCGAGTAAAAATCTGCAATAGTAACAAGCAGACTAACGAAAGGATTAAAAACATGCATTCTAATTTATTTTTGCGGGTTGTATCGGCTGTTATTTTAGCACCATTTGTATTGGGATCTATTTGGTTCGGACGATGGGTGTATGAAGAATATTCCATCCCTCTATATTCCATCTTTTTGGCTGTTTTCGGAACGGCATTAGCTTGGGAATGGGGACATATGTTCAAAAAAGAAGGAAGCGCAAATCAATTATTGATTGCATTGACGGCATGTTTGACGGCTTTTTTGACAGAAGGCAATCCTTTGTTTGTTTTATGGGTGATTTTAGTCGGAACAACCGCTGTGTTCTGGAAATCCGGATATCAAATTAAATTCGCCCTTGGTGTTCCCTATATTTGCTTACCGATTTTATCACTGGGTTATATCTTTTACGTGAATGAAAGTATCAGCCGTGAAATCGTTTTGTGGTTATTCTTTGTTGTATGGGCTACAGATATTGGTGGTTATATTGTCGGCAAAACGATTGGTGGGCCAAAATTGGCACCTAAAATTAGCGCCAAAAAAACATGGGCAGGCTTATTTGGCGGTATCTTTTTTGCTATGGGTGTAGCCTATGTCTTTGCCTTGTATCTAAAGGCAAACAACTTAATTCCGACAGGGGCAGAATACTACCATCATCTGACGCGGGTATTGGTCTTATCGGCTGGAGGTTTAGCGGTTTTGTCTCAAGTTGGTGACTTTTTTGAGTCGGCCATCAAACGTAAATTGAACATTAAAGATTCAAGCAATTTGATCCCTGGACACGGCGGTGTTTTTGATCGCGTAGATGGGTTGTTGTTTGCTTCAGTTGCGACGGCGGTAGCATTGGCTCTGGTAAACAGTGGGGTTTTCTAAATGATAACACTGTTATACCTGTTTGCTTTTGTTTTTGTTTTGTCCCTTGTTGTCATCGTGCATGAAGGGGGACACTTTATCATGGCACGTTTATGCGGTGTATCGGTTGTTGAATTCTCCCTCGGCTTTGGAAAGGAACTGTTGGGATGGACTGACAAAAAGGGAACGCGTTGGAAAGTATGTGCTTTACCTTTTGGTGGATATGTCAAAATGCTTGGTGATGAAGATGCTGCCAGCGCCAAATCTGACGTCAAAGAAATAGCACCTGAGTTACGCCCTTATACATTTATGGCGCAAAAACTTTGGAAACGGGCGGCTATTATTTTTGCTGGTCCGGCTATGAACTATGTCTTTGCTGTTTTGGTCTTGTCTGGTGTTTTATGGATTGTTGGGCAAGTGATTATTCCACCGGTTATCGGTTCGGTGGAGGAAGGCTCTGCTGCTGCCGAAGCCGGATTAATGGCGGGAGATGAAATTGTACAAGTCAACGGAAAAAATGTCGTTGAATTTGTCGATGTTCAACGGATTGTACTACTCTCTGGTAAAGAAGATACCTTTAACATGCGCATTCGGCGGAATGGAACTGATTTCGATGTTGTTGTAAAACCACATTACAATCCGGAAACAGAATCTCCCCGCCTTGGCGTCACATCATCAATGGAAACAATAACGATTAATGACAATATCGGATTAGGGCGATCTATCGTTCTAGCCATTCAAAACGTTGCTGAAATGACAACAGACACGGTTCGTTATTTGGGGCAAGTCATTATGCGGGAACGTTCAGGAAAAGATATGCGGGGTCCTATCGGGATTGCAGAAGCTTCTGGCGATGCTTTACGGGGCGGATGGTTAAGCTTGATCGTATTTATTGCCCAGATTTCAGTAGCGATTGGATTTATGAATTTATTGCCGATACCATTGTTGGATGGCGGTCACCTCTTCTTTTATGCGATTGAAGCTATACGTCGGAAGCCATTACCGGATAAAGCTCAGAACGTCTTTTTATGGATGGGTCTCAGCTTTTTAATGGCATTGTTAGCATACACATTGTTTTTGGATATCCCCCGTATTTGGATGAGGATAATGGGATGAAAAAAGTTATTACGGCACTCTTTTTAGGAACATTCTTAACCTCTCCGGTATCGGCAGAGATCTTAAAACGGGTAGACATATCGGGAACTCGACGGATTGAAAACGCAACAGTGATGACTTATTTGCGCTTAAATCCGGGTGATGATGTGTCTGACGGGGATTTAGATGCCGCGACAAAAACACTTTTTGCAACCGGACTGTTTTCTGATGTGAATATAAAAATGACGGACGGCATTATGGCAATACGGGTTGATGAAAATCCGATTGTCCATACTGTGTATTTTGAAGGGAACAAAGCTCTCGACAGTCAGGTTCTAAAGAGTGAAGTCCTATTAAAATCCCGAATGGTATACACCCGTCGTAAATTACAGGATGATGCTGAAAGGCTTGTTGAGGTTTACAAACGAAACGGTCGTTTTGGTGCAAAAGTAACGCCCAAAATCATTCAAAAAGATCAAAATCGAATCGATATTATATTCGAAATTGATGAAGGTGAAAAAACAACTATACGCAAAATCAATATTATTGGGAATCAAGCCTTTGACAGCGATGTATTGCGGGACAAAATGATTTCCAAAGAAAAAGCATGGTATCGTTTTTTATCATCAACGGATACCTATGATCCGGATCGTTTGAACTATGATCAAGAATTATTACGTCGACATTATTTGCAAAACGGATATGTGGACTTTAAGGTTAAAAATGCAACGGCAGAATTAACGCCTGACAATACAGGATTCATCATTACAATTGAAGTTGATGAAGGGAAGCGGTATCGTTTTGGGACTGTGGATATGTCTATAACCTTGCCGGATTATCAGGGTGCTGACAAAGTTAAAGATTTCGTTACATTCAAATCAGGTGACTATTTCAATGCAGATTTAGTGGAAACAACCGTTGAACGCATAACCGAGGCAATTGAAAATGAAGGTTATGCTTTTGTGGAAGTAACGCCTGATTTTACCAAGGACGACACCACGCAAACAGTGGCTCTTTCTTTCCGAGTCAGTGAAGGCCCCAAAGTTTTTATTGATCAGATTCAGGTTAAAGGGAATTCTCGAACACTGGATAAAGTCATTCGACGTGAATTTCGCTTAAAGGAAGGGGATGCGTTTAACGCCGCACGCTTACGTCGGTCAAAGCAACGGGTCGAAGATTTAGATTACTTCAGTCGGGTAGATTTACAAACGCAACCGACAACGGATCCCAATCGGGTAACAACTGTCATGAATGTATCAGAAAAATCAACGGGTGCTTTTAATATCGGTGTCGGTTGGTCATCATATGACGGATTATTATTCGAAACGGGTATTCAGGAACGTAATATCCTGGGAACAGGCAAAATTGTTGGTATCAATATGATGTTATCCCAAAAAGAAACACAATACTCTATCGGGTTAACTGATCCATATTTTATGGATAAAAATTTATTAGCCGGCGTTGATATATTTCATACAACCCGCGACAACAGTGATTCCAGTTCATACAGCTATACGACAACAGGGGGAAGCGTACGTTTTGGATGGGATTATACAGAACGCTTACGACAATCTGCCCGATATACATTGCGTCAGGATGATGTGAACGATATTGATGACGATGCCTCTATCTACATTAAAGAACAACGGGGAAAAAATATCGTTTCTTTGATTGGTCAGGAATTAATTTATGACAAACGGGATAGTCGTATCAATCCGACGACTGGATATTATGCTTCCTTGGGAACAGATGTTGCCGGATTGGGCGGAGATTCCAAGTTTATTCGGGTCAATGTAACCGGTATTCGTTATTTTCCGGTAGCCGAAGATGTCGTGTTATCTTTACGGGGCGATGCCGGCCGCATTTGGGGGTTCGGAGGTCGAGATGTCCGGATTAACGATCGTTATTTCTTAGGTGATGCAACTTTACGGGGATTTGAATATGGTGGCGTTGGTGCCAGAGATCGAGCAACTGACGACGCACTAGGCGGACAATGGTATGCTACGATGAGCGCTGAAGTAACCTTCCCACTTGGATTACCAAAAGAGTTGGGGATTAAGGGAAAATTATTTACGGATGCGGGCTGGATCGGCAAACCAGAAAATTTTGATTCCACCACGATGATCTATTCCAGCAAAACACGGATGGCAATTGGTACGGGTATTTCGTGGCAATCTCCAATGGGGTTGATTAACCTTGACTTCTCATACCCCATCATGAAAGCAAAGGAAGATAAAACAAGAGTATTTCGTTTAAATTTTGGAAAAGGATTTTAACCATGATTAAAAAAGAAAAAAGAGTAAATACAAGTGTGATAAAAAAAGTAACCGACACATTTTCTGTTGTCGGAAACAAATGCAATAATTGCCAACAATCCGGCATTCAAACCCTCAAAGCTTTGGGATGGATTACAGCCATGATTTTGGTTACTTTCAGCGTACAGATAATGACAAAAAATCGGGTTGTCATTGTTAATCCCACCCGTGTATCACAAGAAGCTACCGTCTTTCAGGAAATTCGTAAAACTCAAGCAAAATATGAGGCTACCTTAAATGCAGAAAGTAGCGTTGAATTAGCTGCTTTACAAGAAGAACAAAAAAAGCTTGATCAAGAAAAGAAAAAAATAAACGCTGCTGAGTTTCAAAAAAAGCAGGATGCTTTAAATGAAAAAGTAATGGCCTTTAAACGGAAATATGCCTATCGTATACGTCAAATTGTCACAGCTTCACAACAAGCCGCCGCCTCTACCGAAAAGGAAACGGCTGCTGCATTAAAGCGGGTTGCCGAACGGGAACAAGTCGGTATTGTATTGAACACAACCAGTATCATGTATGCCGATGAGAAGACAAACGATATCACTCAGGAATTCATTGATGAAATGAACAAAACCGTTCCGACAGTTGCTTATCCGGATCCCGCAACTATCAACATAGCCTTAGGAGAATAACATATGGCAGATCCCCGTTTTTTTCAAAAAATAGACAGATTGACATTAGAGCAAGTGGCTTCCCTTGGGGAGGTCTCTTTGCCGGATAATGTGGATAAGACTCGTTCCTTTACAGATGTAGCCGATTTGGAAAAGGCCGGCCCAAATGATATTTCATGGGCTTTTATTCCCAAAGTACGAGAGTCACTGAAAAATACCAAAGCTGGCGCCGTTATCGTACCGGAAAAATTCCTGTCTTTTGTACCAGAAGGATGTATCCCACTTATCGCGACCGATGCTCATCGCTCATATGGGTTAGTTGCATCAGCATTTTATCCCAATAAGGTGGAAGCTTTGATTTCAGATAAAGCTGTTATTGATGAAACAGCAGAAATGGGAGAAGGATGCCGGATTGAAGCCGGTGCTGTTATTGGTGCTGGTGTCCATTTAGGCAAGCGGTGCCACATTCAACCAAACGCTGTTATCATGACCGGAGTTCAAATGGGTGATGATTGTATCGTTGGCGCCAATGCTACCGTTTCACATTGTATTGCCGGAAACAAAGTCTATATCTATCCTGGTTGCCACATCGGACAAGATGGTTTTGGTTTTGCCATGTCACCGGCAAAAGGACCGCAAAAGGTACCGCAACTCGGACGGGTTATTATCGGAGATGATGTTGAAATCGGTTCCTCCACATGTGTCGATCGAGGTGCTATGGGGGATACGGTGATTGAATCGGGAACACGAATTGATAATTTGGTTCAAGTAGCCCATAATGTTAAATTGGGTAAATGTTGTGTTATGGTATCCCAGGTTGGTATTGCCGGCAGTTGTGAATTCGGTGATTTTGTTGTTGCTGGTGGTCAAGTTGGTTTTGCTGGACATTTGAAAATCGGAACGGGGGCACAAATAGCGGCTCAATCAGGGTTAATGAGTGATGTTCCTGCTGGTGCGATTTTGATGGGCTCACCTGCTGTGCCACATAAAGAATATATGCGTCAAGTTATCGCCATTAAAGGACTGACAACGAAAAAAGACGGCAAACCCAAGTTTTCATGGAAAGCATATGCATTAACGTTATTATCAAAAATGAAGAAGAAAGGATAAATTATGACAGAAGAAATTCAAGAACAATCAAACACAATAATTCCGGAAATAAACATCGGTGACATTTTAAAATTATTACCCCACCGTTATCCCTTTTTGTTAGTGGATAAAATGAAAAATGTTGAACCAGGGGTATCTGGTATCGGAATTAAAAACGTCACGATGAACGAACCTTTCTTTCAAGGTCACTTTCCGGAAAATCCCGTTATGCCAGGGGTATTGCAAATTGAAGCCATGGCTCAATCTGCTGGATTAATTGTTTTATTATCTTTTCCGGAAGAAGAAAGAAGCGGCAACAGCGTTTACTTCATGACAGTAGATGAGGTAAAGTTCCGCAAGCCTGTTTTACCTGGTGATGTTGTTGAGTTCCATGTCAAAAAAGAGCAAGCCGTTCGCAATGTATTTAAGTTTCGGGGCGAAGCTTTTGTCAACGGAAAATTGGTATCTCAAGCCATTTTCAGTGCCATGGTATTTAAAAAGGCTTAGTGAAAGGAGAAATCCCCTATGGTTCAAGTTCACCCCTCCTCTATTGTCGATCCTAAGGCCGAATTAGCAGACGATGTCGTTGTCGGACCGTTTTGTACAATAGGACCGAATGTTAAGATTGGTGCTGGATCTCGATTAATTTCCCATGTCGTTCTTGACGGTTACACGACAATGGGGGAACGAAATACTGTTTATCCCTTTGCGGCATTGGGGATGTTGGCACAACACAAACGAAGTAATGCACCGGACGCACAATTAATCATTGGTGACGACAATACGTTTCGTGAACATGTAACGGCTCATGTCGGCTCAGAAGTAGACAATAAAATCACAAAAATCGGCAACCGTAACTTGTTCCTTGTTGCGAGTCACATTGCCCACGACTGTATTTTGGGTGATGATATTGTGATGAGCAACAACGCAACTCTTGCAGGACACGTTCATGTTGGCGATCGGGCTACCATCGGCGGATTATCGGCCATCTTACAGTTTACAAGAATTGGTTCCGGCGCTATGATTGGTGGCATGTGCGGAATCGTTCGGGACGTTATTCCCTATGGTTTGGTTATGGGGGGCATCCGTTCGGGACTCGCTGGCCTCAATTTAATCGGCTTACAACGTCAAGGTATTTCCAAAGAGGACATTATGACTTTACAAAAAGTCTACAAAGCCTTATTTAATAAAGAAGACGGGCGTCCTTTTGCCGAACGGGTGCAAGCCATAGCACAAGAAGAAGTTTATCAAACGAATACTCAGGTTCGGTCGATGGTTGATTTTATTTTAAATCCGTCTAAAAATAATATTTTGCAACCGGATTAAAATCAGGGAGGCGCCATGCGAAAATTAGGGATTATTGCCGGAAACGGTGCGTTGCCAAGGGGCTTAATTGCCGCCTGTCGGGCAGAAGGTCGTCCCTTTTTCGTTGTCGGATTAAAAGGACACGCCTCCCCGGATTTATTAGACGGAGGTATTGCCGGTACTTTTGTACGAGTTGGTTCTGTCGGTCGAGCTATCCGTTTATTGAAGAAAGCAAAGGTACAAGACCTTGTTTTTATTGGTGGCGTCCGCCGTCCTTCCATAACTGAAATTATGCCGGATATCGGTGGTGCTTTATTACTAACGCGCTTAGGCTTCCGGATGCTTGGCGACGACAGTTTGTTACGCTCAATTGCTGCTGAAGTAGAACGCCATGGTTTTCGTGTTGTTGGCATTGATTCTATCATGCCGGAATTATTGGTACAAACAGGTGTTTATGGCTCTACTGCCCCATCCAAAGCGGATCGGTCTGACATCCAACAAGGCTTTCGGGTTGCTAAATTATTGGGGCAAGCTGATGTCGGACAAGCTGTTATCGTACAACGGGGACTTGTTTTGTCTCTTGAAGGAATCGAAGGAACGGCCGAAATGATTCGACGAACGGGTCCCTTAAAACGTAAAGGCGGTGGCGGTGTCCTAGTTAAAGTATCTAAGCCACAACAAGATCGCCGAATGGATTTACCAACAATCGGACCGGCAACGGTAGAGGCGGTCTTTGAATCTGGTTTAAAAGGAATTGCCGTAGAGGCTGGTGGCACTTTGTTGGTTGAGGCTGACAAAACAATTGCTCTGGCTAATAAATTAAAGATTTTTATCGTGGGAATAAAAGGGGAAAACACATGACTCCGTTACGAATTTATTTGATTGCGGGAGAACCTTCGGGGGATTTGCTGGGCGCCCGTCTGATGCGTGCCATGAAAAAACAAATGGGAGAACAGGTTTCTTTTGACGGTGTCGGAGGGGAAGCCATGATCGCTGAAGGACTCCACAGCTTATTTGATATTCGTGATCTCGCTGTTATGGGATTTGTAGAGGTTATACCAAGCATTCCTAAAATTTTAAAACATCTAGATGAAATTATAGCTGATATTCAGATAAAAAAGCCCGACATTGTTATGACAATTGACAGTTATAGCTTTTCTGCCAGAGTCCACCAACGCTTAAAAAAAGCAGGCTACGAACAACCACATGTGCATTGTGTTGCGCCTCAGGTTTGGGCTTGGAAAAAAGGAAGAGCGAAGAAAATCGGTCAATTTGTGGACCACTTGTTTTGCTTACTTCCGAATGAAAAGGATTATTTTACACCACATGGAATGCCAACAACTTTTATCGGACATCCCGTTGTTGAAGGCGGTGCGGATAAAGGAGACGGAACAGCATTTCGCTTACAGCACGGAATTGCGCCAGATGCAACTGTTTTATGTGTTTTACCGGGCAGTCGTAAAAATGAAATTAAATATTTGCTACCCGTCTTTAAAGAATCGGCTGAGTTGTTACAAAGTTATGTTCCCAACTTATTTGTTGTCATTCCGACAGTGGCAACCGTTGCCGATAAAATTCAAAAAGAACTAGAGGATTGGCCGATACCCCATGTCATTGTTTCTGGTGAAAAAGAACGATATAATGCTTTTGCCGCTTCCACAATAGCATTAGCCGCATCAGGAACGGTGAGCTTAGAGCTTGCCATGGCTGGTGTACCACATTTAATTGCTTATAAAGTCAGTCCGTTAACTGGCATGATTGCAAAACTTTTACTAAAAATACGCTTCGTTAATTTACTTAACCTATTGGCAGATAAAGAGGTTATTCCTGAATTATTGCAAGATGATTGTACCGTTGATAATGTTGTAGATGTTCTGCGACAATTATTGGAACATCCTGAACAGGCAACGACGGAGAGTTTGGAAAAACTGGGACTGGGAGCTCCCAACTCCCCGTCAGATAAGTTAGCAGAGGAATTACAAAAAATAGCACGTCAGAGGAAAAAAGAATGAATATTGAAGAGCGCAGAACATTATATCATTTTCCGCTATGTCCTTTTTCACGCAAGGTTCGTTTAATCTTATTTGAAAAAGGTATTCCCTATGCTTTGGTTCAAGAAACACCTTGGCTCCGGCGACCGGAATTTTTAAAATTAAATCCGTTAGCTGATTTGCCTGTATTGATTGAACCAGACGGACATGTACTGGCTAACCATCAGGCGATTTGCGACTATTTGAATGAAGTCTTTCCCGTTCCGACGATGTTAGGTGAAACCGCCAGAGGTCGAGCTGAAATCCGACGCATTGCGAACTGGTTTGATACTTCTTTCTATATGGATGTATTTAAACCATTGGTCGGAGAACGGGTTTATAAGACGCTAAAAGGCGCAGGAGCCCCTAACTCAGCTCTTATTCGTGC
>JAZRBO010000073.1:0-9047 GCA_045635125.1 Alphaproteobacteria bacterium
GTCATAGGAGATAGTGCTTCCAACACCATTCCTTTTGTTATCTTGTGTTTTACCTCTATAACAAGACGGTTGTCTTTATGTGCCCGAACGACACCCGTAAATCGCCATTCACCATTACTGGCTGACACATCATAATTTTGAGCTTCCGGACCTGCATTACCATCTAAAAATCCCACAGTATACCCACGAGATTGTAACGTCATAATTTCTGCCATATAGCTATCTGGTGCCCAATCATCCGGATTCGCAAACCAATCATCAATTGCTCGACGATAGGCTCTAGCGGTAATAGCGACATAGTATTCGGATTTATTCCGACCTTCAATCTTAAACGAATCGATACCAACTGGTAAAACTTCATTTAAACGAGGAAGCCAACACAAATCACGAGAATTCATAATATAGGTTCCATGTTCATCTTCAACAATCGGCATTAGTTCGCCTGTTCTATTTTCTTCTTCCAAATAAAAATCAGTCTGGTTATCCGGTCGAACAGATTTAGTTTCATACACCTGATACCGCCACCGACAAGCATGGGCGCAATTCCCCTTATTAGCACTACGTCCCGTCATAAAATTGGATAGAAGACAGCGGCCAGAATAACTGACGCACAAAGCACCATGAACAAACGTTTCCAATCGAATATCCGGACAATCCCGACGAATTTCCGCTATCTCAGCCAAAGGTGTTTCCCGCCCTAACACACACAAAGATGCTCCCATATCCTTCCAAAACCGAACGGTTAGCGATGAACAAATATTGGCCTGAGTCGACATATGAACCGGCAAATCCGGTAATTGTTTTTTGACGACAGCAAATACCCCTGGATCAGCGACAATAACACCATCTGGTTTTAAATCAGATAATCTGTCGACAAAACTTTGCAAAGCTGGTATATCTCGGTTATGAGTAAACAAATTCAATGTCAAATAGACTTTTTTACCCAAAGAATGAGCATACTCAATACCTTGTTTCATCTCCTCCGGAGAAAAAGAAGTTTTGTTTCGCAAGGAAACAGAAGGCATACCCGCATAAACAGCATCCGCTCCATAAAGAAAAGCTGTTTTTAATCGGTCCAAAGAGCCTGCCGGCAACAACAGTTCCGGTTTTTGTAGTAAATCTGAGTGCATATTTTATTATCCTTTTTGTTTTTCCTGATGAGCCCGTAAAAACGGAATAAGCATTGTTAACGGCAATGGACGAGAGAACCAAAATCCTTGTCCAAAATCGCATCCATTATCCCGCAACCATTTTTCTTGTTCGGATGTTTCAATCCCTTCCGCTAACACAATCAGATTGAGGGTATGTCCTAATCCGATAATTGTCCGCATAATTGTTTCATTTGCTGGCTTATCAAACAAACTTTGAATAAAGTCACGGTCAATTTTTAATTTATGGGCATCCAAATCTTTCAGGTAATTAAAAGAAGCGTGTCCCGAACCAAAATCATCAATAGACAAACGTATCCCCATATCACGCAATTGATGAACAGTTTCTCGTTCTAGTTCAGAATTTTGCATACGCTTTGTTTCGGTAATTTCACATTCTAATTTTTCCGGCAAAATTGCATATTTATCCAATGTCTGACGAATTGTATCTGCCAAAACTGGATCCTGCAACTGAACAACAGACAGATTAACAGACATAAACAACTCATCGAAACCAGCTTGATAGAGTTCCCGAAGATCTTTCAACGTTTGATTAAATAAAAACGGGGTAAATTCATTGATAAGGCCTGTTTCTTCCAACATTGGAACAAATTCCATTGGCGGAATAATGCCTGTTGGACTTTCCCAACGAACGAGAGCTTCTACCCCCATTATTTTTCCGGTTTTTAAATCCCATTCCGGCTGATAGTAAAAAACAAACTCGTTATTATTAAGAGCGCGCCGAAAATCGGTTACGCCAATGATTCTTTTTTTACCAGCGAACATTTTTTGTATAGATGATAACAACCCCATAATGGACTCCTTAAACAATCATATAATAGAAACATATTACCCTTATACACGCTTTTTATCAAAAAAGCACGTCTTTTTTTGAAAAGAGTGTGTACTTTTTTTGTTTTTTCTTTTATAATGCCGTCAGACTCACACAAAAAAAGATAAAGAGGTAAAAAAAATGACTAGACCAAAACCAGTAATGTTATGCATTCTTGACGGCTGGGGTTACCGTGCTGAAAAAGAAGACAACGCCATAGAAATGGCCCAAACACCTGTTTGGCATTCCTTAATTCAGGAATATCCGACGGCTATGATTCAAACATCAGGCCTTGATGTCGGATTACCAGCAGGACAAATGGGAAATTCCGAAGTTGGACACACAAACTTAGGTGCGGGTCGTGTTGTCATGCAGGATTTACCCCGCATTGATACGGCCATTACCGATAAAACCTTAGATACAAACCCGACATTAACTCATTTGATTGATGCTGTTCGTTCCACAGGCGGCGCCTGTCATTTAATGGGGCTTTTAGGTTCTGGCGGCGTTCACGCCATGCAAACACATATTGTGGCTCTTGCCCGTATTTTAGACAAGGCCGATGTGACGGTTATCATTCATGGATTTTTAGATGGCCGAGACACACCACCGGATTCAGCCCGGGGGTTTGTAGCCGACTTGGAAAAAGAAATTTCCACCCTACCCCATGTTTCTATCGGAACAATATCCGGTCGCTATTATGCAATGGATCGAGATAATCGTTGGGAACGTGTCGACAAAGCCTATCGGGCATTAGTCAATGCCGATGCTCCGCGTTTTGCAACAGCTGATGAAGCAATTGCTGCCTCTTATCAAGCCGGAGTTTTTGATGAATTTGTAGAACCATGTGTGATTGGAGACTACAAAGGTATGTCAGACGGTGACGCCCTGATTATGGCAAACTACAGATCGGATCGTGCCCGTGAAATAACGCGTATGCTGTTACAACCGGATTTTACAGCCGCTGAACGCGTACGTGTTGTCCGGTTTTCGGATGCCGTTGCCATGACAGAATATTCCACGGATCATAATGCCTGGATGCATGTATTATTCCCTCCAGAAGATCTCAAAAATATTTTTGGAGAAGTTGTCTCACATGCTGGCCTGACACAACTGCGCATAGCTGAAACTGAAAAATATGCTCATGTCACTTTCTTTTTCAACGGAGGAAAAGAAACACTCTTCCCCGGTGAAGAACGGATTCTGATTCCAAGTCCCAAAGTAGCGACATACGACTTAAAACCGGAAATGTCAGCAATTGAAGTAACAGACAAATTGGTAGATGCTATTCAATCCGACGCCTTTGACGTGATCGTTGTCAACTATGCCAACGGAGACATGGTTGGTCACACAGGTATTTTACCTGCCGCCATCAAAGCTGCCGAAACGGTAGACTGCTGCGTTGGTCGCATTGTTGATGCCATCAAGGCTAAAGGTGGTACCATCTTAATTACAGCTGACCATGGTAATGCTGAACAAATGAAAGATCCGACAAACGGCGCTCCTTACACAGCGCACACAGCCACTCCGGTTCAAGCGGTATTAGTTAATGCACCTGCTGACATTACCGGTTTAGCCAATGGTCGCCTCTGTGATATAGCGCCAACATTGTTGGAACTATTACAATTACCACAGCCTGTAGACATGACTGGACATTCGTTACTTCGGAAAGGATAAATCGTGTATCGGTGGGGGATATTCTTAATAGCTTCATGTTGGGCGAGCGCCGTTATGGCGTCGCCCACTCAGGCAGACTTACAACGAATTGAACGACAAATCCAAATGGAGCGAGCTTCTCAAAAAGAAAATCAACGCAAGGCCGTTGAGTTATCTAGCGAAGTTCAATCAGTTCAAAACCAAATGGTTAAGTTAGCCCACAGCATTCAGGAAAAAGAAGAAACCCTCTCATCATTAGAAAAAAAACAAGAAGAAAACAAAGCGCGCCAAACTGAACTAGAAAACAGACTAGCGATGAATGACCAACAATTGGTTCGTGTTGTGACAGGTATGCAAACGCTGGCTCTCAGACCGCCCGAATTACTCTTGTTTCGAACGATGGCGCCACTGGATATGCTTCGCAGTCAAATGATGATGCAATACAGTCTTCCCGTTATTGGTGGGATTAGTCGTCAAACACGGGCTGATTTATCGGAATTAAGTCAGCTTCGTTCTTCTTTACAGCAACAAATTGTCCAAATTAAGGCTGCAACAGCTCAATTAAATGAAAGATCCGAACAATTGGATAGACTATATCAACAAAAATCTTTATTACAGGCACAATATAAAGCCTCACAGGATCAAGCCTCACAAAAAGTTCGGACATTGGCCGCACAGGCTAATGATTTAAAGGATTTACTAGCAAAGCTTGCTGCTGAAAAAAAACGTCAAGAGGAACAAATGAGGGCAACTCAATCAGCTATCCAATATATGGGGCAATCCCGACCAAGTTTCCGCATGCCATCTACAGGAACGGCTTTAACGCCTCCGATCAAAAGGGAAGATTTCACAAAAATATACGGACAATTGCTTTATCCCATTCGTGGAAATATCATTCAATCTTTCGGTGAAACAACAATCTCTGGTGCCCATACACGCGGCATGACGATACGGGGACGTGCTCGAGCTCAGGTCGTTGCACCGTCTGATGGAACTGTTTTATTTGCTGGTCCATTTAAAAATTATGGGCAACTATTAATTATAGACAATGGAAACAATTATTTAACTTTGTTGGCCGGCATGGAACGTATTGATACGAATGTCGGACAAGAAGTTTTAGCCGGGGAACCTATCGGACAAATGAAAGAAAATAATCCAGATTTGTATATTGAAATCAGAAAAGACGGACAACCAGTTGATCCGGCTCCATGGTTTATATCACGTGGCTAGGAGGCACACAAAATAATGAAAAAAAGCATAACAACAGCAACAGCACTTTTATGTTTTATCTCAACTGTTGCATTCGGAGCAACCAAAAAAGAAATAGCCCCAGTTGAAACACAGGACCCTTATATATTGATGGAGCTTTTAGGGGCAGCATTCAGCACGATTAAAGAAGACTATGTAGAAGAATCCGATGATAAAAAATTAGTCGAAGCCGCCATTGACGGAATGCTCACATCTTTAGATCCACACTCGGGCTTTATGGATGCTGAATCCTTTGAAGATATGGAAACACAAACCAAAGGTGAATTCGGTGGATTAGGTATGGAAGTCAGTATGGACAACGGTTTTGTCCGTATTATGTCTCCGATCGATGACACACCAGCGTTTAAAGCTAAATTACAAACAGGTGACTATATAACACATATCGATGGTGTGTCCGTTGTCGGGTTAAGCCTTAACGATGCTGTCAAAAAAATGCGTGGCAAACCTAAAACAAAGGTAACATTGACAATTTCCCGTAAAGATCAAGAACCGTTTGATGTCACTTTAACACGGGATATTATTCAGGTAAAACCTGTGAAGTATGAGGCAAAAGGTGATATCGGCTATATTCGCATCATCACATTCAGTGAAACGACAACAGATATGGTTAAAAAGGCCGTCGCCGACCTCAAAAAGAAAATTGGCCCTCAAGATATCAAGGGCTTTGTATTGGATGTCCGAAATAATCCCGGAGGATTATTGGACCAAGCGGTTGGTGTTTGTGATTTATTCCTGAATGAAGGTGAAATTGTTTCTACCCGTTCTCGAAAACCAGAAGACACCATGCGCTTTTCCGCAACAGAAGGAGATATTACAGACGGACTTCCGATTGTGGTTTTAATTAATGAAGGATCTGCCTCGGCTTCAGAAATTGTATCCGGCGCACTACAAGATCACAAAAGAGGTATCATTGTCGGTCTGCAATCATTTGGAAAAGGCTCTGTTCAAACAATTCGTGCCATCCCTGGGTTTGGTGGCATTCGTATTACAACGGCACGCTATTACACGCCCTCCGGAAAATCTATTCAAGCCAAAGGTATCAAACCGGACATTGTTATTCCTCGGGCAAAGATTGAAGAGCTTCCTGTCATTACCGGTTTTGGGGAAAGCAACTTACCTTCAGCTTTGTCGTCAGAAGAAGGAAAAAAAGCTTCAGAAACAGACAAACCTAAAACAACGAAAGTAGCCCCTGTCAAATCAAAATCCAAAGAAGGTGATGATAAAACAGAGGAAACAGATTATCAATTAGACAGAGCTTTGGATATTGTCCATGCGATTTCTCTGTCACAACAAAAAAAATAAGGAGGCTTCGTGGCACGTGGGTATCGGCCGAATGTCGGAATGATGATTATTAACCGTGATGGACGGGTATGGATGGGATTGCGCTCCCATTCAGAAGGGATGACATATCGTATGCAAATGCCTCAAGGCGGCATTGATAAAGGAGAGAACCCAACTCAAGCCGTTTATCGTGAAATGCGGGAAGAAACAGGGTTACATCCTAAAGACGTTCAATTACTTGCTGTTTCTAAAAAATGGTATAAGTATGATTTACCAGAATCCGTTCGACGGCGCCGTTCCATTCGTGGACAACGTCAAAAATGGTTTTTATTTTTGTTAACAGCTCATGAAGACGCCTTTAATTTGACATCCGATGTTTATCAGGAATTTATCGATTACAAATGGACACCATTAGACGAAGTTGCAACGTCTGTTGTCCCATTTAAGCAAGAAGTCTACCAACACGTAATTGATGATTTTAGGCCCTATATAGACAAAATTCGTCGTCACAATTCATCTTTAACGACCGACTAAGCCTTTGGCTCGCTTAATCTGAATTTCAGCCACCTGACGTTTATTGGACTTTTCCGATTGACGTCCTTCAAGGTTTTTGTCTTTAGCATCCACATCTTTTATTTGCTCATAGGACACAACTGGAGATGACGCCTGTTTTAACGTATCAAACAAGATGCTTTTGAAAACCTTATCAGAAGTTTGTTGTTTTAATTCGCCGGCTGCTTTTGTTAATTGAGTTGCAGCTCGTTCATGCTTTGACCCGATAGCACCATAACGAGACATATCAGCCATCCCCTGAATGCCGGAGGTTACACGTCCCCGATGAAATTCGGTCATACTGTCCTTTGTACGCTCTGCACTCTGAGACTGATTTGAAAATGACTTAATAGCCTCTTTTAATTGCCTCCGAGCTTCCATCATTTTATGCAATCGAAGTTGTTCTTGCTTTACATGTTCCGATTTATGATTTTTAGGAACCTTTTTTAATAGTTTTTTCAAACGATCTGGATGCTTTTCTGCATGCACTTTTTTCCAAAAATCCCCTTCTGATAAATCAAACTCTTTTTTAGCAAAGCGTTTCCGTTGTTCCCGACTGAGAGGACGCTTCCGTTCCAATCGACGAGATATATGTTTTTCACGAATACGGTCGTTTCTGTAATTTATTGGCATGTACAAACCCTCCTTATTATTCTATTATACCACAAAAATTTTATTCAGCAAATTTTTGTCCTTTATGACGAGAAAAAAGATTGCAAATCCATTTTTTAAAATATATATTAAACAGAGTAAATTAACCATAAAGGATCAGAAATATGAGCGCTATTAAAGAAGAATTTTTACATTTACAAAATTACATGAACTCCCGCATTATCGGACAAGAGGGATTAATTCAAAAACTTCTAGTCGCTTTACTCAGTGATGGTCATTTATTGGTAGAAGGATTACCTGGACTTGCCAAAACAAAAGCGGTTAAAGTCTTGGCCGAAACAATTGACGCTGGTTCCCAACGAATTCAGTTTACACCGGATTTATTACCATCAGATATTACTGGCAGTGACGTATATCGCCCTGAAACAAATAGCTTTTTCTTCCAAAAGGGGCCTATTTTCAATAATTTAATTTTAGCAGATGAAATCAATAGGGCTCCTGCCAAAGTACAATCTGCCCTATTAGAAGCCATGGGAGAACGCCAAGCAACTATCGGAAATGAAACGTATCAACTACCTGATTTATTCATGGTTATGGCCACCCAAAATCCAATTGAACAAGAAGGGACATACCGTCTGCCAGAAGCTCAGTTAGATCGCTTTCTCATGTACGTCAAAATTGACTATCCCGACATTGAATCAGAACGAAAGATTTTAAAGCTGGTTCAAGGTGAAGAGAAAAAAATGCCGCAATCTAAAATCGCAAAAATCCGTCAGGAAAAAATTTTCATAGCCAGACAAGAGGTTTTAAATACCTACATGTCGCCCGAATTAGAAGAATATATCGTTCAATTTATTATGGCCACCCGACAACCCGAGGCGTATGGAGAAGACATGGCCAAATTAATTACTTATGGCGCCAGCCCTCGAGGAACGATTGCCTTGGATATAACGGCACGAGCTGCAGCTTGGCTAGCGGGTCGTGATTTTGTCACACCTACCGATATTCAAGGTTTGATTCCATCTGTTCTGCGCCATCGGATTATTCCGTCTTTTGAGGCAAAGTCAATGCATTTAACAACAGATGATATTTTAGATCAATTATTAGAGCGGGTACCACTGCCTTAGGGAGGAAAAATGCCTTTTGACGTACCGCACAATCCGGTTACCGTTTCACAAGATGATTTAATCGCCCTTAAAGAACGTGCTCGTCATGTTAAGACTCCAGAAACGCGTCAAAATGCTACAAAAGGAAATGGAGATACTCGCTCTTTTTTCCGATCACGGGGGCTTGATTTTCAAGAAATGCGGGCCTATCAACCAGGGGATGATATCCGTCAAATTAATTGGCGCATGACCGCTAAGTATGGAAAACCCTTTACTAAATTATATACAGAAGAAAAACAACGTCCTGTCTACTTAATCTGTGACATGCGTAGCCGTATGAAATTTGCTAGCCATGGAGATTTTAAATCAGTTGTTGCAGCCCGTTTAACGCTTTTTTTGGGATGGCTAGCCGAACAAAAAAAAGACAAAATCCGAACCATTTTAATACTTCCCAATCTGATCAAAACAAGGGTTCTTGAAAATGGGGAAAACGGCCTTCTTCACTTTATTTCGGATATAGAGGCCGCCTCTGTTCCAACGCAGACTGAACCGGATGAGACCTCTCTTACACAAGCCTTAACCGAAATAGGA
>JAZRBO010000074.1:0-5733 GCA_045635125.1 Alphaproteobacteria bacterium
GATGCATATTCTTATCATACTTCATGGGCGGATTTAGATGCGTACTATGACCGATGTGCAACGGCTTATCATACGATTTTGCGTCGGTGTGGTGTGCCAGAGGTTGTTTCTATTCAATCAGATTCAGGCATGATGGGGGGAAAAGTCGCTCATGAATATCAATTGTTGACTGTGGCAGGGGAAGATCGAGTCGTTGTCTGTGATGGTTGCCGTTCTTATGCCAACAGTGAGGTTGCTACCAGTACGTTTACATCCGAAAAAGAAGAATTATTACCATTAGAAGAGATTTCAACTCCGAATACAAAGACAATTGAAGATTTGGAAAAATTGTTGGGTATTCCATCTACTCACTTTGCTAAAACAGTTTTTTATACATCAGAGGCTGGTGAAACTTTTGCCGTTGTCGTTCGTGGTGATATTGAGGTCAATGAAACTAAATTGCAAAAGGTTATTCGTGGTTTGTTTAACTTTGCAACAGATGAAGAAGTTTTAAAGGTTGGTTCTGTCCCTGGATATGCAAGTGTGATAGGGCTTAACTGTCGTGTGTTCGTAGATTATTCAGTGGCAAATGGATATAATCTGATTTGCGGGGCGAACAAAGAAGGATTCCATTTGCGGAATTTCAATGTGTCTCGTGATGCTCCTCAGGCAACTATTGTGGATATTGCCACGGTAAAAGACGGGGATATTTGCCCTGAATGTGGTGCGCCTTTGCGTATTTCCCGAGGAATAGAAGTTGGGAACATCTTTAAATTAGGGACAAAGTATACAGAGTCTATGAAGATGACTTACACCGATGAAAATGGTCAGGAACAAACACCTATTATGGCTTGTTACGGGATCGGGGTGGGTCGGTTACTGGCATCGATTATAGAGGCCAGACACGATAACTACGGCCCGATTTGGCCATTGTCTGTTGCTCCTTGGCATATTCAGTTGAATGCGATGGGGACGGCAAATCCTCAGATTAAAGAAGTTGCCGAAAAATTATATGCGGATTTACAGGCCGCAGGTGCCGAGGTCTTATATGATGATCGGGGGTTGTCGGCAGGGGTTCAGTTTGCGGATGCAGATTTGATGGGTATTCCGTTCCGATTGATTGTAGCGCCTCGGGCTTTAGAGCAGGGTATGGTTGAATACAAAATTCGTGGTACGGAAGAAAAAGGCTTGTTGCCGATAGCGGAAGCCGTTTCCTTTGCCCAAAACTGGGTGGCCGAAGAATTGAAAAAATATCTCTAATTTGATAGTAAATTAAACAGGTGCTTCAATGAAGTGCCTGTTTTTGTTTTCTTAATTTTAATTAAAGCGGATTATTTCATTAAACAAAGAGCCTGTTGCAGTAGGCGTGCCGCAACATGGGCGTCTAGAACTTTTTTACGGTTTTCCGGTCGCATAAAAAGGGTGGTTTTCAAATATGCTTCAGTTTGAACGGAAGAATAGCGTTCATCTATCCATAAAATAGGGAGATTAAATTTCTCTGACAACCGATTCGCAAACAGGCGAGCCTGCTTTGCTGTTTCTCCCTCTGTCCCGTCTGGTTGTAGGGGAAGTCCCATTACAATACCAACGACATTTTTGGCCGGAATAATATCATCTAACTCTTTTATCTTGGCGATAATTTTAAAAGGGGATGCTATTTCTCGATTCGAATCGGATAAGGCAATCCCGATTCGAACAGAGCCATAATCTATTCCCATTAAAATACCCGAGGCCGGAATCTTTTTTTTAAATTCCCGACACAAAAAGTCTTGTGTTTTTTCATCGTTTCGTTTAGGATAGGCATCAATCATACATTCGTTATATAAAGGAATAGTCAAAAATGCAAGGAAAAAAAATAATTGTTGCCGCTGATCATGCCGGATGTGGCCTCAAAAAGCAATTAAAAGAATATTTGACAGAGTTGGGATGTATTATACAGGATTACGGTACGGATGATGATTCTGTGTCGGTCGATTATCCGGAAAAAGCCTATTTGTTGGCAAAGGGAATTTATACAGGTGAAGCGGATATCGGTATTTTGGTTTGCGGTTCCGGTATCGGAATGAGTATCGCGGTTAATCGCTATGACTTTATTCGGGGGGCATTGGTTTGTTCTCCTGAAATGGCGGTTTTGGCGAGAAAACACAATAATGCAAACGTGCTTATTTTAGGGGGGCGTTTGACGGATTCGGAAACAGCAAAATTATGCATAAATGCTTTTTTAACAACGCCTTTTGAAGGTGGACGACATGAAAATCGTGTCGCAGAATTGGAAAGGATGTCCCATGACTTTGAACAATAACTCTTTTTTTGAAACATCTCTTAAAATAGTGGATCCGGAAGTGGCCGGCTTTTTGGATGATGAACTGTTCCGCCAACAAAATCATATCGAATTGATTGCTTCGGAAAATATTGTTTCTCGGGCTGTTTTGCAGGCTGCTGGTTCTGTCTTAACCAATAAATATGCCGAAGGTTATGTGGGACGCCGTTATTACCACGGATGTGATTGCGTGGATGGCGTTGAAAATTTAGCAATTGAACGGGCAAAGGCATTGTTTGACGCTGATTTTGTTAACGTTCAGCCACACTCTGGTTCTCAGGCTAATGCCGCTGTTTATTTAGCATTGCTTCAACCAGGGGATACTCTGTTGGGGATGAGTTTGGATGCGGGCGGACACTTGACGCATGGTTCTCGTGTTTCTTCTTCTGGTAAGTATTATCATAGTGTAGCTTATGGTTTAGATGAACAAACCGGATTAATTGATTATGAACGTGTTCGGGAATTGGCTTTGGAATATAAACCAAAGTTGATTATTGCAGGTGGTTCGGCTTATTCCCGTATTGTTGATTTTTCTGTATTTCGGCGAATCGCTGATGAGGTTGGTGCATTCCTTATGGTTGATATGGCACATTTTGCGGGATTGGTTGCCGGTGGTATATATCCTAATCCGTTGCGGTGGGCAGATGTTGTAACAACAACAACTCATAAAACCCTTAGAGGTCCCCGAGGTGGTATGATTTTGACAAATAATCCTGAAATTGCAAAGAAGATTAATTCGGCTGTTTTTCCAGGTTTGCAGGGGGGACCTTTGATGCATATTATTGCGGCTAAGGCTGTTGCTTTTGGGGAAGCATTATCGCCAGAATTTAAATCTTATGCGGGGCGGGTTGTTGAAAATGCAGCAGTTTTAGCGGACACTCTTTCTTCTCGTGGTATTTCCTTGGTTTCGGGAGGGACGGACACCCATCTTATTTTAATTGATTTGCGGTCGCAGGGGTTGACAGGTGTTGCTGTTTGCGATGCTTTAGCCGAAGCTGGTATTGTTTGCAACAAAAATAGTGTGCCGGGGGATCCGCAAAAACCGTCGATTACGTCGGGGCTTCGTGTCGGAACGCCAGCAGGAACAACTCGGGGATTCGGGGTGGCAGAATTCACGAAAATAGGACATTGGATTGCAGATATTATTGATGCGATGAAGCTTTCTGAAGCAGAACAAAAAAAGACTGTTTTAGCTGTAGCACTTCAGGTGAAACAGTTGTGTGCTCAATTTCCACTATATAGAGGGGAGGGCTAAATGCGTTGTCCTTTTTGCGGGTATGAGGATACTCAGGTAAAAGATTCTCGAACAAGTGAGGACGGCTATAGTATTCGTCGCCGTCGTTCTTGCCCTAAGTGTCAATCTCGTTTTACGACTTTTGAACATATGCAAATGCGTGATTTGGTCGTTGTTAAAAAGAACGATGTTCGTGTCCCTTTTTCTCGTGAAAAACTATATAAATCAATTCTTTTAGCGGTTAGCAAACGGGATGTCGATGGGGATCGAATTGACCAAATTGTTAATAGTATTGTTCGGACGCTAGAGGCTCGTGGTGAGGCCGAAATCCCCTCTTTTGTTATAGGTGAATTGGTTATGGAAGCATTATTATCTCTTGACAAAGTGGCTTATGTCAGGTATGCTTCTGTCTACAAAAATTTTACTAAAACAGAAGATTTTGAAGAATTTGTAGCAAAGTTGATAAAAAAATGAAAACACCATCTTACTCTAAAATTAAATTTACAAACGCTCGGTTATTAGCTGTTCAAGCTCTGTACGCTCATGCTGTTTCTGACGAAAGTTGGGATAAGGTAACAAGCCGCTTTTTACTCGGTGAAGTCGGCGGCGAACTTATTTTGGAAACGGATAAAGGGGAAGAGTATATAACGATTGAAGGTGCGGATGCCGACTTATTTGCTCGGATTATGAAGGCGGCAGAAACAAATGCGGATACAATTGAAAATGCGATTCGCTCATCATTGTCCGACAGTATTCAATATGACAGGCTGGAATTAACAATGCTCTGTTTATTACGTTCAGGAATGGCTGAATTTTTTGCTAATCCAGACTTGGATACACCGATTATTATTAACGAATACGTTGATATTGCCCGTTCCTTTTTTGATGGTCCAGAGGCTAAGATTGTCAATGCTATTTTAGATAGATTTTCAAAAATTATAAGGGGATAATTCCCCTTTTTGATTTTTTTCTTGAAATAAAGAAAAAAATTTGTTATAATAACGCCATTCGTTATTAGAAAAAGGTTGTGAATATGTTTGTTGCTCGCTCTTTGAGTTTTTTTAACTTTTTGTTGTTTGTTAAACGACATGATGCAACCGAATATAAAAATTTTGCCTGTTTTGTAAAAAAATATTTTACAAGCAGGCTTTTTTTGTTATAAACTGAAAGAAGAAAGGGAAAAACATGACTGTCACTATTGAAAAAAGAAAAATCACGCCACGTGCTCATACTCAGAAAAAACGTCCTGAAACTCGGGAAGAAAAAATGATTGCGGCTTTGTCTCCGAATTTGAATGTGATGGTTCAAGCTGTTCGTAAAGCAGGTCACAGTATGATACGTGATTTTGGTGAGATTTCAAGTTTACAGGTTTCCCAAAAGGGGCCCGGAGATTTTGTATCCAACGCTGATACGTTTGCTGAGAAAAATTTGATTAATTATTTAAAAGAGGCTCGTCCTGATTTTGGTTTTGTATCGGAAGAATGCGGTGAATTGAAATCTGATAGCGATTCGAAAATGAAATGGGTTATTGACCCAATTGATGGGACAACAAACTTTTTGCATGCTATTCCTGTTTTTGCTATTTCGGTAGCCTTAATGGATGCCGATGAAGTTGTTGCCGGTGTTATTTATAATCCAATAACGAATGAGTTGTATTATGCAGAAAAAGGACAGGGAGCCTTTTTAATGACGCCTACCGGCAACCGGCGTTTGCGTGTTTCAGGCCGAACAAAATTAGAGTATGCTTTGGTTGGTAGTAATGCATTTAGTAATCAGGAAAGTCGTAATACGATGATTAAGGTGGCCGATAAAGTAGCTTCGACTCGTTTTAACGGATGTTCGACATTATCTTTAACATCGGTTGCGGCTGGTCAGTTAGATGCCTATGTTGCTAGACAGTTTAAGATATGGGATTTGGCGGCTGGTTATTTGTTGATTAAAGAGGCTGGCGGTTTTGTCTCAGATTTTAAAGGAAACCGTGATTTATTGTCGATTATCAAATCTCAATCATTGGTTGCCTGCTCGATGTCACTGCGGGACGGTTTTATGAAATTATTGGAGGAATAATATGAAAAAATACGTAATTCTTTTGGTATCACTTCTTGTTTTTTCTGTTCATGTTATGGCTCAGGAACGCTACCCCGTCTTTTCGCCATCCATTTTTATTGGTGGGGAAAAAGTGACTCGTAAGAATTACAGT
>JAZRBO010000075.1:0-8631 GCA_045635125.1 Alphaproteobacteria bacterium
ACATGCCTCACATTCTGTTCCATTCCATATTGGAGTGGATATTGGACAAGCCTCACATTCTGTTCCATTCCACTCTGGTTCATTTGCTGGACACGCGCAATCATTGGAGATATCCGCATTCCCATCAAGACACTTACATACACAATAATCAAAATCATAATATTTTCTATCACTATTGGTGCCAGAACATGTGCCTTCTGTAGTCGGAACACAGCCACCTAAAGCCGCAATCGTGCAGTCTGCATTACAGTCTGTCGGTTGGTTAAAACCATCATCATCCGGACTGATCTTATTAAAAACAAACCCGACATTTAATGCTTCTTCATCCTCTCCCAACCGACAAAAATCTTTCCGTTTTTGGGCGTCATCTAGATTTGTTGCAACAACAAAAATTCCATCAGGTTGACCTTTCTCCTTTACCCGAACAACCGCATCATATTCTAAATCATGGGACAAAACATCTTCACAAATAACGGATTGCATATTATTAACGGCCAGCAAAAATCCACCGCCTTGAACCGATGCCGGATATGCCGCAAACACAGAACCTCGTGGACCTAAAAAGGTTTCTTCTCCATATTTTCCTTTCTCTTCTCCCGATGCAAGAGAAACATTACTCATATACACATTTAACGGAATTTGTTCCGAATCAACCGTTACCTCGGGGAGCTCTTCTTCATCTTCAGTCCCCTCTTTCAAAAAACCACTTGTTAAAATACCAGCCGAGGACTTGTTAATTAAGTCGACTGTGTCCACAACTGCCTGTCTCCGCATCGCATAGGTAATTCCTGCAACCGACGTCAAAGACAAAACACCCGTAATCGCTAAAACACCCAACATCTCAACCATAGTACGACCGGTTTCATTGTGTTTGTTTATCATCCTGTTCATTTTATTCTCCTCTCTGTTGGGTTATTAATAAATATAATGACATATCCCCCCCTTTTTTGTCAATCAAAAAAGCCCGTCTAAACAGACGGACTTTTAAAAATGATTACATGTCATTAACCTTGACGAGCCTTCATTTTAGGCTTTTTCTTGTTAATAACATAAACACGACCTTTACGGCGAACAACTTTACAGTCTTTATCACGCGTTTTGGCGGATTTTAATGAACAACGAACTTTCATAGCGCTACCCTTTCTTATAAAACCGAGCCTTTACTATATAGAATAAAAATCCATTTGTCAAGGACTATTTTCGCCGTAATACCAAAAACAGTAAAATGAACAAGCACATCCCAATCGGAATGACAACACCAAATTGCCCATAAACCGTAACTGGTAAAGCCCGTGGCAATGCCGTATCAAGTACTCCCTCTGTCCCAAGAGGCAGAGAACCAATTATACGACCACATCCATCAAACACAGCACTCACTCCTGTATTAGCCGCACGCACGACAGGAAGTCCTTCTTCCACAGCACGCATTTTGGCCATTCCCAAATGCTGATACGGCCCGGCGGAAAGACCATACCAACCGTCATTTGTAACATTGACAAGCCATTCAGGTCGATTTTTCCGATCCACAACCTGTCCCGAAAAAATAACCTCATAACAAACCAACGGACCGACAGGAGGCGCCTTGGGCACTTGTATCGTTTGTACACCGCTTCCCGCCCCAAAATCTGATGCAATGGGAACAATCTTATCAATCGGCAAAATCCCTCTGAGTGGCACATATTCACCGAACGGGACTAAATGTGACTTATCATAAAATCCCTGAATTTCTGCCAGGTCATTCAAGACAAACAAACTATTAGCCATCGTTCTTTTTTCGGGGTGAACCGCCCGCATCCCTCCCATAATTAAGGTTCCGCCCTGACGCACCGCCCCCATTAGGCGCAATCGTTCATCCTCATGCCAATTCACCAAAAAGTGAACAGCACTTTCCGGCCATACAACATGTGTAATCGCATCATTATCTGTCCGAGACAACCGCAACAGTTTTGAAAAAGAATCTTCCGCAGCTTCTGGATTCCACTTCAATGTTTGTGCAATATTGGGTTGTACGATTCGTAAGCGGACCCCCCATACATCTTCTGTCGGTGTATCATATAAGCGCCAATGCCCCAAACCGCCTACACAAATCAGACAAATAGCGCTCCCCCACACAATTCGTTTTTTGATACCTAAAGCCGGCGCCGAAAAAACAAGAATCGTCAAAAGTGTCAATCCATACACACCCCAAACAGAAGCCGATTGCAAAACACCCATCTGATTTTCCCAAACAGACCCCAGTAAATTCCAAGGGAAGCCCGTTAAAAACCAACTACGCACCCATTCACATATAGTTAAAAAAGCCCCAAAAGCCAGCCACCGCCGATATCCGTTAGCAAATAAAACTGATAACGCACTTGCCACCCCCCAAAACAAGGCAAACCAAGCACCAAATCCAGCTAACGCAAGTGGAATAAAAATAGCAAAGCGATTACCATCAATCATTAAAGCATAGGCTATCCAATACAGGGAAGAGGCTCCCAGACCAAAACCAAACACGCCTCCTGTTTTAAATGCTCCCCAAAAAGAAGTGGCTTGATTCAAACGCATCATTAATAATGACAACGTCATTGGTAACATCCACCAAAAATAAACAGGTGCAAAGGCAAGGCTACTCAAACAACCAGCCAATAACAGTAAAACACACCACACTTTTTGAGATGTCACTTTTAATGATATCATTTCTCTTCCTTTAACATATAGACGCCATCTGTACCCTGAACAAATGTCTCTTCGGCATAATTATTCCACTTAATTGTCACACTATCCTTTGTTTGACGCATAAGCTTTCCTAGTTCTTTTTCAGCCTTAACTCGTCTAACCTTATCCCCTTTAATCAAAATCACATCCGTCCAAAAAGGATGCTTTACTTGAATCTTCTTATCTTCTTGAACGCCACAGATTTCAAAATACATATCGGATAATTTTTGCTGATCCACAATTTTTTTTGTCTTATTTGCTTCAATCATACGGGGCAGCAAATCACATTTTCTAAATGTATCATTTTCATTAAAAGGAAAAAAGTGATTAATAAAAGCTGCATGGAACCGACGCACATTTTTTTGCTGATTTCTATAGTACTGAGTATTATTAGTGCCGTGCAAACGATACTGCAATAAAACTTCAGGAATATTGACCATTTCACCGCCAGCATTTAAAATTTCGCCATAAAAGGGACGATCTTCAGCCGATACAAAATCGCTACGATAACGAATATCATGCTCACGCAAAAAATCATTTCGTATCATCAACGCCGGATGAGAAACAGGAGCAATCCCAAGATATAATTGTATTTTTACTCGATCTGGATCAGACTCTCTTTGAAAAGAATAAGGCTTTAAACTATCCGGTGGACTAACCCAAGATCCAGCAACTGTTATTTCCGGATGGGCCTCCAAATAAGCAACCTGTCTTTCGAAACGATACGGTAAAGAAACATCATCGTCATCCATACGAGCAATATATTTTCCCTTAGCTGCCTTCAACCCCTTATTCAAACTGGCAATCAACCCTTCATTAGGATTATTAGTAATGACCTTTATTCGCTTATCGTATGCTGCATATTCGGCCAAAATATCAGATGTATTATCTGTTGAACCGTCGTTAATAATAATAAATTCAAAATCCTCATACGTTTGATTGAGAATTGAATCAATTGCCGGAACCAAAAAAGTATCTGCTCGATTATAGGTTGACATAACAACCGATATCATTGGTCGCTTCATTTCGCAAAACAAACCAATTGATGACACAATGGCAACCACACCAGCAATTCCGATTCCGATCCATTTTTTTTGCATTTTCACTCCTCACTATTACTGACTAACCCAAATAACCCGAGCCATCCAAGCCACATCCGACCGTTGCAAAGAAACATCCGCATGCATTGGATTTAATGACTTTAGTTCTAACTGTCTAGCCGATTGGTATTGTAGTTCTTTAACCATCACTTCACCAGACAGCAACTTAACCACAACGCGATCCCCCTTACGCACTTCCGAATCTGGAGAAACAACCAACTTATCTCCATCTCGATAGGCTGGCTCCATACTAGTTCCCGACACTTCCAAAGCATACACTGGCATATTTAAAGAAAAAGGAAACTCAATTCCATCCCATGCATCAAGGCCAAGCGGATATCCATCACTATCAAAATACCCATCTCGTCCAGCCTGAGCCAAACCCAGCAAAGGAATAATCTGTGCTTTTGGTCGGTACGGTTCACCAGCCAACTCCATAAATTCAAAAATAGTCGTATTTGTTGCCTGCAAAACTTTATTCATACTTTCTGTAGATGGCCATCGCTTCCGACCATCAGCGCCGATTCGTTTTGATTTATTAAAACTAGTAGGATCCAAACCGGCTTTAATAGCCAAAGCAGACAAGGATAATCCTTTACTTTCAGCTAAATTTTCAATTCCCGTCCAAATTTCTGAATATGTTAACTGCATTGTGCTTCCTTTCTTTTTAATATTCTCCCGCAACAAAAAACGTATCGCCAAACATACACAGATATGCGCTTTTTAGTTGTATATCTCTATACCATATCCTTTTTATCCTGTCAATAGGTTTTTTTTCATATTTTATTATTGACAGATGTTTTATTTTAGATTAGTTCTTATTTTGTTCGTCAACAACAACAAAAGGAGAGACTATGAGGAATAAATACCAAACACAAACAGACAATCGAAAAACAACCCCCTTTGAATCATCAGAAGAGGCGTGGTTCTGGTATTGTTTATGTGAACAATTAGGACATATTCGTGCCCGAGGCGGCGATTCGAATATTGCACGTCCCTGCGAATCGTCGGATATTATTATTGCCGTCAAAAAATTGATTAATAACGGCACGATAAAACCAGAACATATGCATATTTTACAGCAGTACGGATTTGAACAAGCACCACCACACCCCCATTTTGGAGCGACTCGTCGCATCTGTAATTTGTGGCATGAGGCTATGCATTTTTTGGACATCATCCTTCGCCAAAAAGGAATCGTTAGGCTTCTTTAACAAACTGAAAAACAAAAGGAAAAAAACAATGAAAGAGACTCTATCCCAAGGCTATCGCTATCCGTTTGCTTATGTTGCATTCGGTGGCACACGAACACGTTGGTGGATGCGTTTTCTCGAAAAAGGATTCTATCATTGCGCCCTAGTTATTGGAAATGGCCGTGAATGGTTACTCATTGATCCGTTAATTCATTTTACGGATTTAATTATGGTGAAAAACGCCCCTGTTTTAGATATTTTACGTCAAAAAGGATATCAATTGGTTCGAACAACACCGGTACAACCACCATTAACAAAGACACAGCTTCGACCCTATACATGTGTCGAAACTGTCAAACGTTTTTTGGGTATAAATAAGGCTAAAATCTGGACACCATACCAACTTTTTAGATTTTTAAACCTAAAAAAGGAAAATAATCCTTGACATTTTAAAAAAAGTATGCTATATTGATTTTCAGTTAACAGCCAGAAGTGTATCTTCTGTCCAACAGGCTCCTCAAAAAGGGCCTGTTTTTTTATGTTGTTAACATCGGTTTATTTTTATTAAAGGAGACTTCATGACGGATATTCAAACTCTGTATCATCGCTTTCAAAAAGCGAAATCAGCCCGCGCCCGATGGGAAACGCCTTGGCAGGAATGCTATGAATACGCTCTTCCACATCGAGAAAGTATATTCAATCCGACCCATTCACCCATTAATCACCTGTTTGACGGCACAGCTCCAGACAGTGTTGATCAATTAGCCGCTCTTATTTTATCGGAAATGACACCCCCTTGGCTGCGTTGGTTTCAATTAACGACTGGCAGTGATTTATCGATTGAGGAAGGCGAGCGAATTGGACCGACATTGGATTTAATTTCCGAATCATTACAAACTAATTTTGATCGTTCTAATTTTGCCTTAGAAATTCACCAATGCTATTTAGATCTAATTACAGCAGGAACGGCCTGTCTGTTATTTGAGGAAGCCCCCATCGGCTCTGCATCGGCTTTTCGCTTTACTGCCATTCCGTTATCAGAAGTTTATCTGTCGGAAGGGCCAACTGGTCGTCTAGATACAACTTTTCGGGAATCTATTTTAGATAAAGATGCTTTTTGCGCCCGCTTTCCAAAAGCCAGTTTCATCAACGATGATAAAACGAATACGGACAAAAGCATCACTGTCATTGAAGCCGTCGTTCCAGGCCCCAAAGGCGGTTACCAATACACTGCCTTTTTGGCACCTGATAGCCAGCATGATTCCCTAAACGGCACGGACTACGTGTTAAAAGAGAGCTTTTTTGAAACCTCACCGTTTATTTCGTTCCGCTGGCTCAAAGCACCTGGGGAGGTTTATGGCCGCTCACCCGTCATGAAAGCATTGCCCGACATTAAAACAGCCAACAAAGTTGTCGAGCTTATTTTAAAAAATGCCTCGATTGCCGTCACCGGCATCTGGCTTGCAGAAGATGACGGGGTCCTAAATCCGGCCAACATCCGCCTCACCCCAGGTGCCATCATTCCCAAGGCCATGGGTTCCAAAGGCTTAACACCACTTGAAGCCCCTGGCAAATTTGATGTTTCCCAATTAATGATAGAGGATTTACGAAAACGGATTCAACACGCTTTGCTCTGCGACAGATTAGGAGAAATACAATCACCCAAAATGACGGCAACTGAAGTTCTGGAACGTTCTGACGAAATGACCCGTATTTTAGGGGCAACATACGGTCGCCTGCAAACAGAACTGTTAATGCCTTTAATTGAACGAGCCGTCAACCTCCTCCGCAAACGCGGGGAAATTCCCGAAGTTTTTGTAGACGGGCGTTTGTTAAAAGTCAGCTACAAATCCACACGAGCAGAAAAGCAGGCTCAAATAGATGCGAATAATGCACTATTGTGGCTATCATCCGTTGGAAAATTAGGTGAATCTGCTCTACAACACATCGATATTGGCGGATTTGTCAAATGGTTGGGAAATAAACTCAATGTTCCTGAAACTATTATTCGGGGAACGGCACCGGCTTCCCAACAAATCATATCGGCAATACAGTCCGGAGGTACTCCATGACACAAGCGACCGCCTTTACCCGATTATTTAATCGTCCTGAAGGTGCTGAGGTTCTCAAGTGGTTAAAGCATAGAACGCTTGAACGGGTTCTGATGCCGGATGCCACCGATGCCGAATTACGCTTTTTGGAAGGCCAACGTGCATTGGTCAGCCACATACTTCATCTGATTCAACAAGGTCAACAAGAAAGGAAACAATCATGAATCGTCAAGAAACAACATCAGAAAAACAAGAAACAAAAACTCAACCAGAGGTCAAAAATGAAACATCACCTTCTAACCAAAATACTGCCACACTTTTGGATATGGTTCCTGATAAATTTGTTAATTCGGAAACAGGTCAGATCAATTGGGACGAATTGGTTAAATCGTATTTGGCACTGGAAAAGAAATTGAGTTCACGACCGACATCACAAACACCGATCAACTTACCAACATCTCCGAATGACTACCAAATTAAAATCCCTAACGATCTGATGAAAATCGATCCCGAAGTCAACCAACGTTTGTTCGATTTAGGATGTACGAATGAACAAGTCCAAGGAATTTACGACCTTGCCGCCGACAAAATCATTCCGCTTATTCAATCTTTGTCCTTAGAGTTTCAAACGGAAAAAGATTTGAAAGAGTTAGAACAAGAATTTGGTGGACCAGAACAATTCAACACTGTTGCCCGCCAAATATCAGCCTGGGGTGAAAAAAATCTCGATAAATCCGTTTTTGATTTATTGGCCTCACATAAGGATGGCATTATTGCATTGTATCGTATGATGAACAGCAATAGAGAAGCTAACATTCTCCCATCTACCCCAAACAAACCAACCGACAGTGAAGAAGTACTACGCCGTTTAATGCAGGATCCGAAATATTGGAAATATCAAGATCCTGATCTTATCAAACGAATAGAAAACGGATTTAAACAACTTTACGGATAACCTTTTTAATCGGCAGATAACCTAGCTGGCCTGTCCGATACAACACGGGAATATTTTGATTCCCACTTGGGTGAAACGGCAGCAAAACGCTGGAACCGTCCACCCTATTTTTTTATAACCATTATATTGACAGAAAGGAATACATTATGTCTACAGAAACAGAAAATGCAACAATCAGTGCTTCCTTTGTAAAGCATTTCGAAGCTGACGTCCATACCGCTTATCAACAACAAGGCTCTAAATTAAAAAACACAGTTCGATCAAAGAACAATGTCAAAGGCGTCTCAACAACCTTTCAGGTTATCGGAACAATGGCAGCCCAAACAAAAATGCGTAATCAGCAAATCACACCATCCGGCGTCACCCACACACCGGTTGAATGTACGTTAACGGACTACTATGCCGGCGAATGGATTGATTCTTTGGACGAGTTGAAAACGGGCCACGATGAACGCAAAGCTTTAGCTGCTGCGGGAGCTTATGCCCTTGGCCGCAAAACGGATGAATTGATTATTGATGCGTTAAAAACAGCCACACAAACAGTCGGCAGTGCATCAGAAGGGTTAACAAAAGAACGTATTTTAGAGGCTTTCACATTGTTGAACAACAACGATGTTCCAGACGACAGTGAACGG
>JAZRBO010000076.1:0-7189 GCA_045635125.1 Alphaproteobacteria bacterium
GGGGCGTCGTATTGGGCTGACAGATGGTTTGCCGGAAAGAGTTGTTGTCGAAATAACAGGGATGGATTCGATGGGGGATTTGGTGGCCCGTCCGTTAGAATGGACATCTGATACACCTGTCCCGCAAATTATCATTACAAAAGACCGTTTATCCCCACCGGCCGGTGTTGGGGATGTTGTTCAGGTTAAAGTCAAGCCTATCGGTAACAAAATGTATGAGGGGGAAGCCCTTCGTCGAATGACTGCCGGTGAAAATCATATGGTGGGAGTCTATGAAAACGGCTTTGTTTATTCTGTTGACCGTCGCTTAAAGCAGGCTTTTTCTTTGACAGGATTGCCCCGTGGTGAAAAGTTAGAAAATAAAGATATTGTCATCGTCGATATTCCGTTGGTTCGGGAACGAAATCCGCATGCTGCTTTTGTTAAAAAGATAGGATCGGCTAATGATTCTTTTGCTCCAACGCTGATAGCTATTTATATGCACAACTTGCCTGTGGCTTTTACAGAGGCTGCCGAAAAACAAGCAGATAAAGCAACCGTACCAGCTCTTGATAAACATCGTGAGGATTTGCGTTCCATTCCGTTTGTGACGATAGATGGGGCCGATGCTCGTGATTTTGATGATGCGGTTTGGGCTGAACCAGATACCGATACAACCAATGTTGGTGGGTGGCATTTGATGATTGGTATCGCTGATGTCGCTTGGTATGTTCGATCGGGAACGGCATTAGATAGAGATGCTCATTTACGGGGTAATTCCGTTTATTTTCCAGACAGAGTGATTCCTATGTTGCCACCAGCACTGTCAAATGGTGTTTGCTCTCTCAATCCGAATGAACCTCGTGCTGCTTTGGTGTGTGAAGTTTGGATTGATAAAAATGGGCGCAAGAAAAAACATGTATTTCGTCGAGCGCTTATTCAATCGGCTCGTCGCTTAACGTATGATGAAGTTCAATCCGCCATGGATGGCAATACGCCAATTCAGGGTTTAGAAACAGAAATAAATTATTTAGTCGGTGCTTATAAAGCCCTCAAAAAAAGACGGGATCGTCGAGGCGTGTTGGCTATTGATGTACCCGAAAAACAGGTCATTTTGAACGACAAAGGACACATTATTGATATTCGCTTGCGCCCGCAATTGCCGAGTATGCAGTTGATTGAAGAAATGATGATTCTGGCAAACGTGGCAGCGGCCGAAACGTTGGAAGATAAAATGGCACCAACCATGTATCGGGTACATGATAAACCCAGTCCGCAAAAAGTAGAAAATTTGAGTTCTTTTTTGCAATCCATTGGGCAATCTGTGCATTTAGGTGAACATCCAACGCCGGTTGATTTTAACACCATTTTGAATCAGGTTAAAGGAACAGTGCGGGAAATAGCGGTTAATGAGCTTGTTTTACGATCTCAATCTCAAGCGGTTTATTCTCCGGAAAATATCGGACACTTTGGGCTTGCTTTAGATCGGTATGCGCATTTTACCTCACCAATCCGCCGGTATGCTGATATTATGGTGCATCGGGCTTTGATTAAAGTCCTGAAACTCGGAGAAGGTGCTTTAACAGATGAAGATGTAGCTACATTTGAGGAAACTGCACGTCATATCTCCTATACAGAAAGACAAGCGGCTTCGGCCGAACAAGGGGCTGTTGACCGTTATGTGACGGCGTGGATGTCGGATAAAGTCGGACAGGCATTCGATGCGCGTATTTCATCTGTTACAGCCTTTGGTCTGTTCCTATCCGTAGAACCATATGGTGCGGATGGTTTTGTTCCTATGCATGCTCTAACAGGGGATTTTTATGAGTATGATGAATCGGCACAAAAATTAGTTGGTCGTTCGACCGGTAAAACATATATTGTTGGCGATATCGTTCGTGCCGTTCTGAGAGAATGTGTCCCTGTTACAGGAAGCCTTGTTTTTTCTTTGGTTAAAGGAGGTTCCTTTGAAGAACCAAAAAAAAGGTCTGTTCGACCTAAACAAAAACGGACCTTTTATCGTCGGCGCAGAAAGAAAAAATAGGATGTTTCAGTTAATAGATAAAAGATAAAAAAAGGAGTCCATTCGGACTCCTTTTCGTTTTGATGTGTTGGTTTAGTACATACCGCCCATGCCACCCATGCCACCAGGCATGCCACCGGCATCGTGACCACAACCGCATTTTTCTTCCGGTTTGTCGGCAACCATTGCTTCTGTCGTAATCAACAATCCACCAATGGAAGAGGCGCCTTCTAAAGCTGTACGAACAACTTTGGTCGGATCAATAATACCAGATTTGAACATATCTGTGTATTCACCTTTTTGAGCATCGTATCCTTGTGTGTTGTTGTCTGCTTCTAATAATTTGCCGACAATAACAGAACCGTCAACAGCTGCGTTGGCTGCAATCTGACGAATAGGAGCTTGTAATGCTTTGCGGATGATATCCACACCGACCCGTTGGTCGTCGTTTGCCGGTGTAACCGTGTCTAAAGCCTTCGTTGCGTACAATAAAGCCGTTCCGCCACCCGGGACAATACCTTCCTTAACGGCAGCCCGTGTTGCATGTAAAGCATCATCGACCCGGTCTTTCTTTTCTTTTACTTCTAATTCACTGGCACCGCCGACTTTGATAACGGCAACACCACCGGACAGTTTTGCCAAGCGTTCTTGGAGTTTTTCCCGATCGTAATCAGATGTGGCACCATCGATTTGTTGCTTGATTTGAGCGATACGAGCTTGAATGGCTTCTGAGTGACCAGCACCATCAACGATTGTTGTGTCATCCTTTGTGATTGTGACGGATTTAGCCGTTCCCAAAGTTGCTAATGTGACATCTTCTAACTTCATACCTAAATCACTGGATACAACCTGACCGTTTGTTAAGATGGCAATATCTTCCAACATCGCTTTCCGGCGATCACCAAATCCCGGAGCTTTGACAGCGGCGATTTTTAATCCACCACGTAATTTGTTAACAACCAAAGTAGCCAAAGCTTCACCTTCAATATCTTCTGCGATGATTAACAAAGGACGGCCGGTTTGAATAACGGCTTCCAAAATAGGAACAAGCGGTTGTAAGTTAGACAATTTTGATTCATTGATTAAAATAAATGGATTGTCTAATTCAGCCACCATTTTTTCTGGATTTGTGATGAAGTAGGGAGATAAATAACCCCGATCGAACTGCATCCCTTCAACGACATCTAATTCAGTGTCCATACCTTTGGCATCTTCAACCGTGATCACGCCTTCATTACCAACTTTTTCCATGGCACGGGCAATATAATCCCCGATAGAAGAATCACCATTAGCAGAAATTGTTCCGATTTGAGCGATTTCTTCAGATGTTGAAACTTGTTTGGAACGAGATTTGATATCTTCAACAACAGCGCCGACAGCCATATCAATACCCCGTTTTAAATCCATTGGATTCATGCCAGCAGCAACGGCTTTAATGCCTTCACGAATAATGCTTTGTGCCAAAACAGTTGCGGTTGTCGTTCCGTCACCGGCGATATCTGCCGATTTAGAAGCAACTTCACGAACCATTTGAGCACCCATGTTTTCAAATTTGTCGGCTAATTCAATTTCTTTGGCAACGGAAACACCATCTTTTGTAATACGAGGTGCACCATAAGCCTTACCCAAAACAACGTTACGGCCTTTTGGTCCCAAAGTTACCTTAACTGTATCGGCCAACAAATCAACACCACGCAGCATTTTTGTGCGGGCTTCTGTTCCAAATTTAATCTCCTTTGCAGTCATGTTTTTTCCTTTCTTATTCTAAAATACCAAGAACTTCGCTTTCTTTCATGATGAGTAAATCTTGTCCGTCAATTTTGATTTCTGTGCCGGACCATTTACCAAATAAGACGCGATCGCCTTCTTTTAAAGTCATGGCAACGGCTTTGCCGTCTTCATCCCGACCACCAGGGCCGACTGCCACAACTACACCCTGTGATGGTTTTTCTTTGGCAGTGTCGGGGATAATTAATCCGCCAGCCGTGCGTTTTTCTTCCTCAATGCGCTGAATAGCAACACGATCTAATAAAGGTTTAAATTTCATATTACTCTCCTTTTTTACCTTTGTGTTAAATCTATCAATTGGGTATCACATAGTATGTACTTCCCCAAAAGTCAATACCTTTTTTCTTTTTATATTTATTGTGGACGACCGTATTGATTATCCCCTTTCGTTCCCGGTAAAACCGAATAAACGAAGATAATGATGGAGGAGATAAGCAAAACAGCAATACTAATGAATGCAAATAAAACAGATTGCATAAATGTGGTTAAAATGCCACATAAAATTCCCGTCCAAAGGGGTAGGAATGCAAACCAGGCACTTTTTTCAACATCGTGCATTCGTCTGACAAGAACAGCTAACCCCGGAAAGATAGAAGCAATGCCAAACAAGAGCCCTGCAATAAGCAAAGCGGGCATGGCAGAAGCACCTGCTTGAACAAGGGTATTAATAATAAAGTTAACTAGCATTGGCCACCAATATTCGGCACGTGTTGCCCGACCTCTCCAAACAAAGCTCTTTTTCCAATACCGCTTATAAGCCTCTCCCATTGAAACCATTTCTTTTTCCTCGGGTTCAATAACAATATTTTTGTTTAAAATAGCTTTTTTTTGAGCTTCATACTCCCGTTCATTTAGAATTCCTTTTTGATATAATTCATTTAGTGTAGCTAATTCATCCCATTCTGACATGATATTCTCCTTTTTAGTTAGATGATATCTCTATATTATCGATAAAAGCATCAAAAGTCAATTTCAATCCCAATTTATTCATCCCCTATTTTCAAAGCTTGAATAAAGGCATTTTGCGGAATTTCTACTTCGCCAAATTGACGCATACGTTTTTTACCTTCTTTTTGTTTTTCGAGAAGTTTACGTTTTCGGGTAATGTCACCGCCGTAACATTTGGCGGTAACATCTTTTCGGAAAGCGGCAATATCTTCACGAGCAATAATTTTTCCGCCAATGCTGGCTTGAATAGGGATTTTAAATTGATGTCTCGGAATTAAATCCTTTAATCGTTCACAAATTTGACGGCCACGTCGTTCTGCCTGCGAACGGTGTGCCAGAAAGGCTAATGCGTCTACCTGTTCCCCATGAACCATAATGTTGACGCGAACCAAATCACTTTCAGCATAATCTGCTAATTCATAATCGAAACTGGCGTATCCACGGGAAATAGATTTTAAACGATCATAAAAGTCGAATACAATTTCATTTAAAGGTAGCTCATAAACGGCCATAGCCCGATCGCCAACATACGTCAAATCTTTTTGAACGCCCCGTCGTTCGGTGCATAATTGCAAAATACCCCCCAAATATTCATCGGGCGTCATGATCGTTGCCCGAACCCAAGGTTCTTCAATACGGGATACACGAGATAAATCTGGCATGTCAGCCGGATTGTGCATAACCATTTTATCTCCATTTGTCAGATACACATGATATGCCACAGACGGTGCCGTTGTAATCAAATCCAGGTTAAACTCCCGACTTAGGCGTTCTTGAATAATTTCCATATGCAAGAGTCCCAAGAAACCACAACGGAAGCCTTGCCCTAAAGCCATGGATTTATCCGGCGTAAATTGAAAGCTGGCATCATTTAATTGTAGCTTTGCCAGAGATTCTTTTAAGGCTTCGTAATCGCTCATATCCACAGGGAAGAGAGAGCAAAAAACAACAGATAAGCTTGGTTTAAATCCCGGTAATGGATGGGTTGTTGGATTTTTTTCATCGGTAATTGTGTCCCCAACCCGTGTTTCACCAATGGACTTGATGCCACAGATAATAAAGCCTAGTTCGCCCGTTTTAATCTCATTTGTATCCGTCATTTTGGGGGTAAAATAACCGCAACGGTCTACTTTGTAGACAGCCTTTGTTGCCATCATTTGGATAGACATCCCCTTTTTTAAGACGCCATCTACGACTCGTGCCAAAACAACAATTCCCAAATATGGATCATACCATGAATCCACCAACATGGCTTTTAAAGGAGCATCTTCTTCCCCTGATGGCGCCGGTAAGCGTGTTACAATTGTTTCCAGTACGCTATCAATACCGATGCCTGTTTTGGCCGAAATTAAGGGGGCATCCGATGCATCAATTCCAATAACATCTTCAATTTGTAATTTAACCCGCTCTGGTTCGGCAGCCGGTAAGTCAATTTTATTGATAACCGGAACAATTTCATGATTAGCATCTAAGGCTTTATAGACATTTGCCAATGTTTGAGCCTCTACCCCTTGTGACGCATCAACAACCAGCAGAGAGCCTTCGCAGGCGGCCAAAGAACGGCTGACTTCATACCCGAAATCCACATGGCCCGGTGTGTCGATTAGGTTTAAGACATAATCCTGTCCATCCTGTGCCCGATAATTAAGACGGATTGTTTGAGCTTTAATGGTGATACCTCGTTCCCGTTCAATATCCATGTTGTCGAGTAACTGCGCCTTCATTTCCCGATCAGAAACGGCACCGCATTTTTGAATTAAGCGGTCGGCCAATGTTGATTTGCCGTGGTCAATATGGGCAACGATGGAGAAATTACGAATGTGATTTAAATTTGTCATGACTATCCTTTTTTGTTTGTGGTATTATAGCCTAATTCTCTCTAAAAATCAAGCCTTGCCCCACAACAAAAAGAGGGCTATTCTTGCCTGCATTGTTTACACTAAATCCAATGGGTATTCGGCAATTTCTTTGTAATATTTACCCTCTCCATTTTCGCGGGCAATGCTTTGATACAGGGTAAAAGAAGTGGCTTCAAACATATCTGAATGGAATAGATTATTTTGAGCAATATATCGAAAAATATCCCCCATATCCGTTCCTGACAGCTTACCCAAAGTGACATGGGGTACAAATTTAAAGCGATCTTCCTGACCAGCGCCGGCTTTTTTGATGGCATTATCAATTTTGACCTGCAATTCACGAATGGCCTTATCTTCGTCTACGCCAGCCCATACGTGATGAGGTATGTCGCCATGGGCAAAATATCCTACCTCTTTTAATGAATAGTGAAAAGCGGGAAAGCGAACGTAGTGTAACTCTTTTAATACATCATCGGCAACGGGTTCTTCCAGATTACCAACAAATCGTAACGTTAGGTGCATTTTCTCTGTCGGTCGCCACAAAGCCCCAGGTAAATTTTTCTGCAAAGTTGTTAATTGCTCTTTGATATTT
>JAZRBO010000077.1:0-3812 GCA_045635125.1 Alphaproteobacteria bacterium
CGTAAAAATCAAAAAGTTGTTGATATCAAGGAAATTAAATTAACACCAAATATCGGGGATAATGATTACGGCGTAAAATTAAAAGCCGCTCGTCGTTTTTTGGAAGGCGGAGATAAGGTTAAGTTTAATTTGCGTTTTCGGGGGCGTGAAATGTCCTATGTAGATTTGAGGGCTGCTGTTTTAGAACGGGCAAAGGCCGATTTGGCGGATATTGCTAAGGTTGAACAAGCTCCTAAATTGGATGGACGGCAGATGAGTATGATGATGGCGCCAGCCAAATAATCTTTAAAAAACAAAAACACCGGTTTGATTCGTGTCGTTGGGGATAATGATTGGGTCAGATCGGTGTTTTTTTATAAAAGAATGTTGACAGAAGACTTTCTTTTTGATACAGTATAAATGATAAATCCGAAAGGATTGTCTGGGTTTTTGTCTCGAGCAGAAGGAGCCCACTTATATTGCTTTTGAAAGGATATAAAATGACACAGGTAAATGCTTTATCTCTCTTATACTCCCAAAATTCTCTCTCTCTCTATTTAACGGAAATTAATCGGTTTCCTATGCTGGATGCCGATAAAGAATATATGTTGGCAAAACGGTATCACGAATCCGGAGATTTGGCTGCGGCGCATGAGTTGACAACCTCTCATTTACGGTTGGCGGCTAAGGTGGCTTTATCGTTTCGGCATTATGGATTGGCTTTGGCCGATTTGATTTCTGAGGCCAATATTGGTTTGATGCAGGCTATCAAAAAGTTTGATCCAGATAAGGGATTTCGCTTGGCAACCTATGCTATTTGGTGGATTAAAGCCTCTGTGTCTGAATTTATTTTGAAGTCTTGGTCGTTGGTGAAAATTGGGACAGTGGCGACGCAAAAGCGGTTGTTTTATAATCTGCACAAAATTAAATCCCGTCTCGGCTTATATGAAGAAACGGCCCTTAATGAAGAAACAGCCGATCAGATTTCCAGGATGTTAGGGGTTTCCAAAAAAGATGTATTGGAAATGGAACAGCGGCTTGGTGGTGATTCATCGCTTAATACAATGTTATCCCATGATTCAAATACAAATCATCAGGATATGTTGGTTGATGAACACGAATCGGTAGAAGAGCAGTTGGGATCTTATCAAGATTTGTCCATTAAGAAAAAACTGTTAGCCGATGCCTTGATGATGTTGTCCGAACGGGAGCAGGAAATCGTTAAAAAAAGATTTTTGTCCGATTCGCCGGAAACTCTGGAAGATTTAGGGTTGCGATTCGGTATTAGTCGGGAACGAGTTCGTCAAATCGAAACAAAGGCTTTTGAAAAAATGAGCCGACATGTTCGGGCGGCTGCTCAAAAGCTTGTCATTTAATCTTTTCTTTAACAGGGCTACAAAAAGGGATAGTATCATCTGAATCCTCGTGTCAAGGTATTTGTTGCACGACTTTTTGTTTGAAACTGGTTTAAAAATATGCAATACTGATAATCAGTTTATTGTAACTGTTCTAATATAGAGAGGGTCAAATGTCTTTTTGGAGAAAAGCAATTGTTTGTTTTTGTCTTGTATGGGGAATTGGGGCTCAAGCTGAGCTTCGGATTGATGTGGCAGGTGCTCTGTCTGAGCCATTACCGATAGCCGTTCCCTATTTTGCTGGCGGGGAAACAGCAACCGATATGGCTAATAATATTACGGATATTATTACTTCGGATTTGGAACGGTCCGGATTATTTCGGTTGGTACAGAGAGAGGCTTATATCCAACAGATAACAGGAGCGAATGAGCGTCCTCGTTTTCCGGATTGGCAGGCAATTCAGGCTCATGCTTTATTACATGGACAGGTGGAACAGGATTTAAATGGTCAGGTGAAGGTTTCTTTTCGTCTATGGGATGTGTTTGCACAAAAGCCGATGGAGGCAAAAGTAATGGCGTCAGAAGCAGGGGCTTGGCGAAAGTTGGCCCATATGGTTGCGGATACCGTTTATGAACGTATTACTGGTGAAACAGGCTATTTCGATTCACAAATCGTGTTCGTGTCCGAAAGTGGGGATCAGAAAAAACGGACGAAGCGTTTGGCAATTATGGATCAAGATGGGGCTAATTTTAAATATTTAAGTGATGGGAAAGAAATGGCTTTGACGCCTCGGTTTTCACCTAATATGCAGAAAATTGCCTATTTTTCATATAAAAATGGTGATCCTAAGGTTTATTTAATGGATTTACAATCAGGAGAAGCAGAGCTTGTCGGTCGATTCGATGGCATGTCTTTTGCACCTCGGTTTTCGCCAGATGGAAGTCAGTTACTGATGAGTTTAGCTAAGAATGGGAATTCAGACATCTTTTTGTATGATTTGAGGACTAAAGCACAGAAGCGATTGACAAATCATCCCGCTATTGATACAACACCAAGTTTTTCGCCTGACGGTCAGAAAATTGTATTCAGTTCGGATAGAGGGGGAAATCAGCAACTATATATTATGAACAAAGATGGTAGCGGTGTTCAGCGAATCAGTTTCGGTGAAGGAACGTATGCAACTCCGGTCTGGTCTCCTCGGGGTGATTATATCGCTTTTACAAAAATTAAAGCCGGTTTGTTTAATATCGGGCTCATGCGACCAGATGGCAGTGGAGAAAGGCTCGTTGCAGATGGTTTCTTAGTGGAGGGACCAACTTGGTCACCTAATGGGCGAGTTCTGGCTTTCTTTAAGCAAATTCCTTGGGATCAACGTGGAAAAAATGGAGGTGTTCGTCTTTATTCTATCGATGTGACGGGGCATAATGAACAGGTGTTTAATACACCGGAAGATGGGTCTAGTCCAGCATGGTCCCCGTTATTGCATTAAAAATATGTAAAAAAAAGTTGCCTTTTATAAAAAAAAGTTTTACAAGTAAAAAAGAGAATAGGTCTGTTCATTCAAAAAAGGAGAAATGTGATGAAAAAATTAGGTGTTGTTTTGATGGCTTGTGGTGCTTTAGCGGCCTGTACGTCGTATGAACCGGATCAAGATATTGCGGCCGAAACTCGTCGTGAGGCTCAGGTTGCTTATCATCAAGATGTCGGATGTCCTGATATAGATGATCATGAAGCCTATCGGAAGTGTGTGATTGCAACATACTATAAGGGGTCTCCAAAAACATTTGTGCCGGCTAAGTTGGCTGATGGACGGAGTTTGGCTATCGTTCGAAATGACAAAACAACATCCTTTGATGAAGAAACAAATACCTATAAAACAGAACGGGTGGTTGTCATCGAAACTGTGGAGACAATTGCCGGTCAAGAACCTAAAATTATCGAATCTAAAACACAAACAGAAATAATCGAAACACCTGCGCCAGAGCCTGTTTTGGCTGTTGCAGAACAACCGGAACCGGAAGTCGTTGTGGGTGAGGCGGTTGTCGATCCTCAGCCAGAGCCAGTTGAAGAATCTGAAAAAACATGGTGGGAAACATATCAAAAAGAAAAACCAGCAGAAGAGACGCAAGAACCAACATGTCCGTGTCCGGATCCAAATGAACCGTGTCCGCAATGTATTGATAAATAGATTTACTCAGCCCCCGTTACAACGGGGGTTTTTAATTACCGTGTTTACTTACAGAACAAAATTTTCTTGCTTCTATTTTAGCGAAGAAAGAAATTCACAGAATTAATTTATTTACACTTAACCTGAATATAATTATTTGATTTTCGGTATGTTTTACACGTTACTTTTTTAGGATTTACACCTTTTTCCTTTGCAACCCGTTCCCGTTCGGCATCAATTCTGTCTTGTAAACGAGCATCGTCATTTGCTTGTTTTTGACCAGCAGCGATAGAACGTGTTAACATTTGTT
>JAZRBO010000078.1:0-4172 GCA_045635125.1 Alphaproteobacteria bacterium
AAAAGGTTTCTTCTCCATATTTTCCTTTCTCTTCTCCCGATGCAAGAGAAACATTACTCATATACACATTTAACGGAATTTGTTCCGAATCAACCGTTACCTCGGGGAGCTCTTCTTCATCTTCACTCCCCTCTTTCAAGAAACCACTTGTTAAAATACCAGCCGAGGACTTCTTAATTAAGTCGTCCGTGTCCACAACTGCCTGTCTCCGCATCGCATAGGTAATTCCTGCAACCGACGTTAAGGACAAAACGCCCATAATCGCCAATACGCCCAGCATTTCGACCATAGTACGACCGGTTTCATTCTGTTTGTTTATCATCCTGTTCATTTTATTCTCCTCTCTGTTGGGCTATTAATAAACAAAACCGATACGCCATTTTCCAATGACACATCGGTTTATTTTGCTCGGCAATACACTACATGTATGTATGTATGTATGTATGTATGTATGTATAGAAATCCTTCATACATTTTTCTAATGTCTTAATACACATCTTTTCTACATTTATCATTCCTAAAATAAATCACATTCCCATCACTTTGTCAATTATAAAAGTAATAAAAAACATCGTTCTAGCACATCATATTCTTTAACTCTTCTTATGTGACTATTAACATTATTATAAATGAATACGGTAAGATAAGATAAAATCAAAACAATAAAAAATGCAGGAAACTCCTGCATTTTGAAATAATCAAAACAAACGATTACAGATAACGCGATAAATAATCCCGAACATCAGATACTTCCCGCAAAAAAGCCTCCACATGCTCTGAGGCTGGACTTAGAACAACCTCCTCTGTCCTATCTGCATCTTCCTTTAATCGTTTTTGAAGGCCTTTAATCGTATAGCCTTCTCGATATAAATCATGCTTAATACGCTCTAATAAGGCTACATCATCAGCGCTGTAATACCGACGCCCCATTCGTTTTACGGGTCTTACCTGAGAAAACTGCGTTTCCCAAAAACGAAGAACAGAGGCTGGCAACTCCAGCTGAGCCGCCACCTCTGCTATGGTTCGGTAAGCACCGTCTGACTTCGCCATTTATTACCCCTGAGCCTTTAATGCTCTTTTCAACAAATTAGAGGCCTTAAATGACAAAACACGACGCGGTGTAATAACATGTTTATCACCAGTTCTAGGATTACGCCCCATCCGTTGTGTCTTTTTACGGGGAATAAAGGAAGCAAACTTTGAAATCTTAACAGATTCCCCATTAGCCAAAGCAGCGATCATTGTTTGCAACACCTGATCCAGTAATTTACAAGAATCAGCGTGGGAAAATCCCATTTCATCATGTAATGCATCAGCAAGTTCAGCACGTGTAATTGTTTTTTTCATTTTCTTTTATCCTCTTTTTGTTAACGATGTTCCTAAAATGGCACACTTTTTTAAAATATGCAAGCATTATTTTCAATTAAAATCGAATTAATGCGCCGGCCCATGTAAAACCGCCACCCATCGATTCTAATAATAATAAATGACCAGGCTGAATACGCCCTTCAGTTACCCCCTGCCACAAAGCAAGCGGAATTGAAGCCGCCGACGTATTTCCCTGTTTCGGTAATGTCAAAATAACCCGTTCGGGTTCAAAAGCCAATTTCTTTGCCGTACCATCAATAATACGTATATTAGCCTGATGCGGCACTAAAAAATCAACCTCATCCGGCATCACACCGGCAGCTGTCATCACCTCTGACGCAATGGCAGCTAAATTCGTCACAGCATGACGAAAAACCTCTTTCCCCTCCATTGTAATGGTTCCAGCCTTCTGGTTGCGAGAAACACCACCTGTTGCCCCCAACAAATGTTGATACCGGCCATCTGAGCGCAATGAAATCTGCATAATTCCTGAATCTGCCTTTGTACCAGCATTTTCCTGCGCCTCTAACACAACAGCGCCTGCCCCGTCTCCAAAAAGAACACAAGTATTCCGATCATTCCAATCTACGATTCGGGATAATGTTTCCGCTCCAATAACCAAGGCCCGTCGAACAGACCCTGCTTGAATAAAGCTATCTGCTGTTGCCAAGGCATACATAAACCCAGAACAAACAGCCTGCACATCAAAAGCAAAACCGCCTGTCATACCAATAGCCTCTTGCACTTTCACCGCAGTAGCCGGCAACGTATCATCTGGTGTCGTTGTTGCCACAATCACTAAGTCGATATCATTTCCCGATAAACCAGCATTATCTAAAGCGACACGAGCTGCCCGAATCGCCAAATCTGAGGTTAATTGCATATCATCAGCAATTCGCCGTTCTTCAATACCTGTTCTTTCCCGTATCCAAGCATCAGATGTATCAACCATCTTTTCCAAATCGGCATTCGTCAGTTTTTTTTCAGGAAGGTAACCGCCGACCCCTTTGATCACAGACCGTTTCATGCACTCCTCACTTTTATCTGTTTACTTAGATGATAAAATAACATCACCATCAGATGCATCTACCACATGCAACAATTCATCTTTAATCTTGTCACACAAATCATTCCGAGCCATACGAATCGCCGACTGCACTGCACAAGCAAACGAAAATGCATCAGCTCCACCATGACTTTTTACTGAAATTCCATTTAAACCAACAAACATAGCCCCGTTATAACGACGAGGATCCATTGTCTTTTTTAATTTCAAAAATCCTGGAGCCGCAATTAAAAAACCAATCTTAGCCAACAAAGAAGACTTCACCATCTTCTTTAAGCTACCAGTAATAAACTTTGCTGTTCCTTCTATAGTTTTTAATGCAATATTCCCTGAAAAACCATCGGATACAACAACGTGACTGGCCCCCATTGGTAAATCATTTCCTTCAACGAAGCCAATGAAATTAATTTTGTCTCCGAATCCCTTTAAGATACCAGCGGCCTCGCGAATTTCTTCACGCCCCTTCGTTTCCTCAGATCCGATATTCAATAAACCGACTGTCGGATGTTTTTCACCGAACAAGACTCGATAAAGAACATGCCCCATAACAGCAAACTCAACCAAATTTTGCGAATTACATTCGGCATTAGCCCCCAAATCCAAGGCTACAACGGGATCTTTGGCTGTCGGCATAATAGCTGCAATAGCTGGCCGATCAATCCCCGGCAAGGTTCCCAAACAAATTTTACTCATTGCCATAAGAGCGCCGGTATTTCCCGCCGACACAACAGCTTTGGCATAACCATTACGAACAGACATAATTGCCTGCCACATACTACTTTCCCGCCCGCTACGGATTGCGACGGACGGCTTATCATCAGCTTTCACGACCGATGTTGTATGATGGATTTTAAAGCGTTCAGCCTTTAGACCAAACTGTTCTGCCAAAGGCAACAAACGAGCTTCATCCCCATACAAGAAAAAGAAAACGGAAGGGTCTTCCTGAGCGACGCGCGCCACCCCCTCAATAACAGATGCTGGAGCATAATCACCGCCCATTGCATCTACGGATATGATCAACGTATCGCCCAAAGGTTACCCCTTTCGCTTATTTTTCGTCTTTTGCTTTGACCAAAACTTCTTTTTTATTGTATTGGCCGCAAGATTCACACACATGGTGCGGACGAACCAATTCACCACAATTTGGACATTCGATGCATGTATTTGTGCCCAAAGCCAAATGAGAACGGCGCATATTCTTTTTTGATTTAGATGTTTTTTTCTTAGGTACTGCCATTTTAAACTCTCTCTAACAAATTAAACCACATCGGCTTTACTACAACCCTGTTTCGCCGACATATAAACAGGAGGCTATCATACACGCTTTTTATTTATTTTGCAAGTCTTTTTTTACATATCTATCCATTCTAGCGTTTTGTAGCCGTTTCACTTCTCCGAAATACCGATTGAATGGTTGATGAAATTTCAGCCGGCACAACACTTTTTTCTGTTGGCACAACAAACAACGGCAAGATCGATTCTGTCTCAGACACCTGTATTAGCCAACGATTTTTACTTCCTGAAACAATCGTATTTAAATTCAAAGAAACAGAGACCCCATTTTTATCTTCTGTTTTTTGCTCAATCTCCAGAGTTCCCGACTGAATTCGAACATCATTTTCATTACCGAGCTCTTTTGGTTTGTCCTCATTTTTCCCTGTATAAGACAATTCTCCTTTATCCAACTGCAGGCTTCCTCGATTAATCTGTAATAGCTTATCTTTAAAAGATAAAACAT
>JAZRBO010000079.1:0-1869 GCA_045635125.1 Alphaproteobacteria bacterium
TTTTGACCCAACACCCGTTGTTGACTGGCGGTAATCGCCCGTTTTCTGAGCTCGTTAATAATCTCATTCGCATTCATTTTATCAACGGCATAGCGATAGCCCGCGACACCACCAATACTCAAAACACCAACAACTGCCAAAACCCCCAGCATTTCGACCATACTGCGACCGGTTTCATTGTGTTTTATTCTCATCTGTTTCATTTTATTTTCCTTTCGGTTTGGTTATCAATATACAAAAACCGATGCGTCATGACCCATGACACATCGGTTTATTTTGCTTGGCAATACGCTACATGTAGTATAGAAATCCTTGATTTCCGTACAATCACCTACTGTCTTTGCATACATTTTTCCGAGCTTTTTCATGCCCAAAATAAACCATATTTATACATCTTTGTCAATCAGAAAAAAGCAGTAAAAAATTCCTTATACAAAAAAAGGCGACCCAAAAGTCGCCTTTTTGGACCATCCAATATTACTTCCGTTCATCAATCACAGGTTGATTCCGGAACAAATCAACAATCAGCCAAATAGCACTAGCACCGACCAAGATATAGACGATACGGCTAACAATGCTCATAGCACCGAATAAACTGGCCACCAAGTTCCAATCCATCAATCCGACTAAGCCCCAGTTCAGTGCACCGACAATAACCAGCCAAAAAGCAATTTGTGTAATAACTCTCATAACAATTCTCCCTTTAAAAAAATAAAGTATTTGGCCAAAGCCTCATCACAGATTTGATATGGTTCCATGACATGATCAAGTCAACCAACAAATCTTTCTTTTAAATAATCATTTCGTATATAAATACGTTTTTTAGTTGACAGTCATCTTAAATATCTTATACTGAACCCGCTTTTCTCGGGGGAGGAAAGTATTAATATAGGGGAGAGAAAATAATGCCAACGCATAAAATTAATATTCAAACGAGCAAGAATGGATTATGGACAATTAGCGGTGTTAATTCAGATGTATTACATGCCTTTGTCCGATTTTATAATGCCTTACAAAACGATTATCCCAAACACGATAATAGCCAAGACATGAAACATCCACCTTTCGCGCATTCTATTATTATAGACAATCAAACGGGCCAAGTTATCCCCGACCCGTTTCAATAAGAATATAATAGAGGAGATCCCCCATATCTCCCAAAGGATTATTCATGTTGTTTTGAGTTATCAAGTCCTAATGTTCTAGGTTTTTTTTGGGACAAACGAATAGCTTTTTCATCCATTAATATCTCGATTGCATTCTCTTCACTCAGGACCCCTTGATCTGCTAAATTAAAAATAGAATTAATTGCCTTGTCTTTCAAATTTTCCATAACCGTCATTTTTTTTGCCAATTCTTGAATCTGACGATAATCCGTTTTATGAACCTGATGGGTTACTTCTTTTAACAGTTCAATAGCAACTTCACTATTCGTTTCAAAAGCCAAGGCCACACTTTCTACATCTATTGGTGCCTGAGCCCGTAATAAACTATTAATTACTTCCTGCTGAGAATGCGCTTTTTCATTAACGGCATGCCAGAGGGGTGTATGCCCTTTCTTATCCTGAACATCCACTTTAGCCCCAGCTTGAAGCAACTCATCAACAACGAAGAAATTATGCATTTTAATAGCCAACATTAAAGGTGTTGTTCCGTCTTTAGCCACAACATTAACATCCACCCCATGCTGTATTGCTTTTCGCAATATAATCGCCCACATGATATCATGCTTTCCATCAGCCATGTTATCCATCATTTTGATTAAAGCAATTTCTTCCGGAGAGCGTTTAACTCGTTTTTTATTGATATGCTTTTTCATAATCATCCTTTCTGACACATCATTATGCTCTATAATATAACATCTATTTT
>JAZRBO010000080.1:0-2077 GCA_045635125.1 Alphaproteobacteria bacterium
TCCATTGTCTACGCCAGTATGGGATGCCCCCTCAAAAAGCTGTGTAGAATGCACTGAAAATAAACATTGTACAGATTCAACAAAGCCAGTTTGTGATGCAGGTACATGCATGCCTTGTCCAAATGGGGAAGTTTGGAATGGTACAAAATGTACAGGATGTACGAGTAATGCTCAATGCGAGGCAACTAATTGGGATTTACCATATTGTAAAAATGGTACTTGTTCTAAGATTGAATGTGCCTATATTGGAAAAAAAGAAGGTCTTTTAGTCACTCAGATGCATGGTAATAAGTGTGATAATGTTATGGATCATTATAAAAACGCTAGACCTGCATATAATGCATCATCTGAACGAAATGAAGACGTAATATTTGTGGATGATTACACTGCAATTATAAATCAAGATGATTTTAAAGTTAAAGGGTTGTATGAAGATAATGAAATGTGTGATACATTAGTAAATGGTACTGTTTATTTTCATGATAATCGCTTTTATACAGGACAGTTAGCTACGGCAAAAACTGGCCAAAGCAAGTGTACACATGGAGAGATATATGCAACTCTTGGCGGAGTAAGTTTGTTGAAACAACAAAGTTTTAATCTTGAAAAGGGAATGTATGAATTTAAATCTGATAATCAGCGTCATAAATATGCTTGTATACAAGAAATTGATGTTAAGTTATCTCCATTAGAACCAGATTTGTTATGCCATTAGGCAGTTGGATATATCAAATCCCCCTCTGTTCTCAGAGGGGGATTTAAAATGTGCAAAATAAATCCTATTGAAATAGTTTCTTAATCCTTACTAGCTATTTGGCGGATACGTTCTGTCATAGCGAAAAAGCCGTTGCGTCGGGTTGGGGATAGGTGGTCTTCTAACCCTAATTCCCGAAATATAGATGGAATATCTAATGCTAAAATCTCTGTCGCCGTTTTTCCGTTCACAAGGGTGAGTAACACTGCTATCAATCCACGCACAATGTGTGCATCACTTGTCGCATGAAAAGTATATGTATCTCCTTCTTTTTCTGCGGTCATCCAAACCTGAGATTGACATCCATCTACTTTATTATCATCTGTTTTGCTTGTTTCAGGAAACAGAGGTAGATTATCCCCTAACTCAATTAAGTACCGATATTTATCTTCCCAATCGATGAGAAATGAAAAATTATCCAATAATTCTGTCAGCGTCATATGAAGCTTCCTTTTGTTTGTTGTTTTTCTGCTAATAGGCTATACTATCCGATATTACGAGGCTATAATCAAGGTTTTTCTTTATTTTTATTAAAAAATATGATAAAGTACGATGCATGAGATGGCAAATACATCATTTTGATTCAGTCGCTAGTACAAATCAAACGGCTCGCTCTTTTCCTACCGATTCGGTAGTGGTGGCTTGTTCTCAAAGCGGTGGGCGTGGTCGATATGGTCGTGTTTGGGAAAGTCCTGTCGGAAACCTCTATTTGTGGGCGGGCGTGGGCGATTATGGCGCCCAAACACCTTTGTTAGCTTTCGTCGTCGGCGTAGCCGTGGCAGAGGCTCTGTCCAATTATTCTGTTCGTTTGAAATGGCCCAATGATGTTTTGCTGAATGGTCGAAAGATGGCCGGTATTTTGCTTGAAAAAACGGATGATTGTCGGACAATAATTGGTATTGGCGTGAATGTCTCCTCTTGCCCGACAGAAGGAATGCTATACAAAACCGCTTGTTTAGGAAAGGGCATTTCTATTACAGAAGTGGAAAAAAGGATTTTAGAATCGTTGGATCGAAATCTTACTCTGTTTGAAGTAAAGGGATTCAATTGTATTCGAGAACGATGGTTAACATATGCTATCGGTTTAGGTGAATGTATAACGGTTCGACTGCCAGATAAACAAGTCTCTGGCATTTTTAAGGAATTAAGCCCTGATGGGGCACTTGTTTTGGCAACCTCGGACAAAACATGTTTAATAACAGCCGGGGATGTTTTTTTTAGTAAAGGAAATTAGTATGAACGAAAATCAGGAAAATATTATTATTCCGCCAGATAATTTGGTTTTTGTCCCTTTGAAGTCGGAAGGCCAAGCGGTCTTAGGAA
>JAZRBO010000081.1:0-13771 GCA_045635125.1 Alphaproteobacteria bacterium
ACTTTTTCAACACCATGTTCTAGACCATTTTCGTAAGGGGTTTCTTTCCTCAATTGCCCATTATCGTGATACTCTTTTTCAACACCATGTTCTAGACCATTTTCGTAAGGGGTTTCTTTCCTCAATTGCCCATTATCGTGATACTCTTTTTCAACACCATGTATTTTGCCATTTTCGTAAGGCGTTTCATAGCTCAACAGCCCATTATCATCATACCATTTTTCAACACCGTGTTCCTTTCCATTTGCATAAGGCGTTTCTCGAGACAACTTTCCATTCCGATCATACCTTTTTTCAACACCATGTTCTTTGCCATTCACGTAAGGGGTTTCTCGATCCACCTGCCCATTATCATAATACCTTTTTTCAACACCGTGTTCCTTTCCATTTACATAAGGCATTTCTCTTTCCAACTGCCCATTCGGATCATACCATTTTTCAACATTTTTTAGCCCATTTTTTACTTGAAATTCAACAAAACCTGTAGGATAAGGTATCCCCTCCAATGGCTCAGTGAACACCATAGTATAATCTATTACTATATGTGTTGGCCATAGAAAAGAAAGAGCTTGTATCCGTAAAGAATAATCAGATACAGATTCAGATGAAGCCATGCATTTCTTTTTTATAGCCATGTTATCAGGAATTAAATCCAATTGGTGCAAAATCGGCCCCGAAAACAATAAAGCTGCAATAATAGAATAGGTTAATTTGTTACTTTTTTTCATGAAGAGTTCCTTTCATTTTACGTTATTTTTTTTGTTTTTTGAACCTGTGTCATAGAAGCTTCCTTTTTTTCATCAACTGTATTTAAAATCGGCCGCTTTGTTTTGGGATTATATCCAAAAGACAACAATCCTTTTTTAAATTGCATGACTTTATCCCCAAAGACTTTCCGACGCCACCCACGCATGCAGGAAATATCTTTTTGCCCGCAAGCAATAGCGGTTAAATCATCCTGAGTCGCTATAATGCGAGGAGCCACCCGCAATTCATCGCTGACGATATGAAGCAACAACCGCAGTAAGTCAATTTCCACCCGCTGACCAGCTGTCAAAGATTTCGGCATACGCCACGTTTTCGGATAAACATCGGACGAATCACTTTGCGCTTCCCGAATGACGGCCAAAACTTCTTCCCCTAATCGCCCTTTAGCAAAACCATTGGGCAAACCTCTCAATTTTTGTAATTCATCTGTCGTCTGAGGACACTCGGCCACCAATTCGATGAGAGCATCATCTTTTAAAATATAACGCCTTGGCAAATTTTTTTGTTTTGCTACTGCTTCTCGCCAAGCACACAGTTTGGCAAAAATATGAACTTGGATTGGCTTTTTAAACGGTACTTTTATTTTTTGCCAGACGGTATCATTATTCACTTCATATGTTTCCGGATTATTTTGAATAGCTAACTCTTCAGTCAACCACTGACCCCGACCGGATTTTTCCAACTCTGCAGACAGAGAATAATACACGTCTCGCAAATACGTCACATCACACAAAGCATAAGCTATTTGTTTATCATTCAAGGGACGTCGAGACCAATCTGTTACCCGCATAGACTTATCCAGAACCGTTCCGGTTATATCCTGCACTAATTGCTGATAACCCACACTTTCCCCATATCCGCAAACCATAGCTGCCACCTGCGTGTCAAACAAAGGGGTCGGAATTTGACCGGACAAATGGTAGAAAATTTCAACATCTTGTCGGGCAGCATGAAACACTTTAACAACATTTTTGTTTTGTAACAGCTCAAACAAAGGACTTAAATCCAATTCTGTTACCGTCGGATCAATACAAACAGCTTCTTTCGGGGAAGCCATCTGAATCAAACACAACTCAGGATAGTATGTCGTTTCACGGATAAATTCGGTATCTAAGGTTATAAACGGTTCTGTCGCAAAACGCTGACAGATCGCCGCTAAATCAGTTGTTGTTGTTATCATCATTTTAACAAGAATACCCCTTTTTTCATTGCAAATCAAGCTGAATTTAGCTATAATAATCAATATGAACGATATCTGGAATGACGACATAAAACAAATTCATGATACCCTACAGGGAGAGATGAGGCTTATCGGTGGATGTGTGCGGGATTTTCTCCTTGGTTTAACACCACATGATTTTGATATTGCAACACCCATAAAGCCCCAAAATGTCCTATCATTATTACAAAATGCCGGCATTAAAACAATAGAGACCACCCTAAAATATGGCGTTATTACTGCTATTATCAATTCAAAAAAATATGAAATAACAACGTTGCGTCGGGACGAATATCGTAAAAAATACCCAGACATCTATTGGGTTCAGGATTATGGAACAGATGCGCATCGACGTGATTTTACCATAAACGCTTTATCTATGGATAAAAATGGAACGATTTACGATTATCTAGGAGGTCGGGAAGATTTAGCCAACCACATTGTCCGCTTTATCGGTGATCCAGAACAACGTATTTGGGAAGACCCACTACGTATTTGTCGTTATGTTCGTTTTTGTTTCCTCTATGGCAACGGTGAACCCGACAAAGATATCTTAGAGATGAGTAAAAAATATATATCCTCACTTCCATTCACAAGCCGACCACGACGGCATAAAGAGATACTCAAAATTCTGACATTGCCTCGGGTTTCGGACGCCTTAACTATTTTAGAAGAGATAGGAGCATTACAGTACCTGTCTTCTAAAAAAGAAGTCTACTTAGACCGTACCAGACCCGATAACACCCCAACCAACCTAAATCAAGAATAGGTCATACCAAAAATAATAATCCTGACAAAATGTTTTGACAGATAGATTTAAAAACGGTATGATACCCTTAACGAAAGGAATGAAACATGCATACAAACACAAATGAATCCGGTCGTAGTTTAATTGAAATGCTCGCTGTTATCAGTGTGATTTCTATGATTACAATCGGCGCTATTTCCGGCATGCAATACGGCTTACAAACATTTCGGGCAAACAGTGCTTATGATTTAGTTGAAACCTCCGCCCATGGTGTTATTGATTTATTTTCGTGGAAACGAGGATTTACAACAAATGGGACATTTGCCACATGGATTTGTGACAATGATATTATCGAAGGCGGAAGCAATCAAAACAGCGGATGTATAAATGGTAAAAATGCTGTTACCTCTACCGGCTGGGGCGATATGATTATTTCACCTATTAATGATTCCTGTTTTGAAATTACTTTAACAGATGTTCCCCAACGGGGATGTGAATTGCTTTCCAATATGACGTGGCGTTATGCTCAACACGGAACATGTGAAGATGGATTTGTGGACTGGGAGTGCTCGCAAAGTAACAATATTACTTTCTTCGTAGAATAAGAACCTCTACCCTTAACAACAAAAAGCGGAGATTTTATCTCCGCTTTTTAAATATTGGAATCATCTCTTTTACCGCTCATGCGTATTTTGTTGTTCTGGCAACGGTTTGCATTGTGTTGACACCGCCTTGGGTACATTATCAACCATGATCACACCTTCTTTATGAGCTTTCTCATACAAGAGCGGTAAAAAGAGGGCTGACGGATTATTTACCCGAACAGTTTTAATCGCCCTTAATGCAGCCGTAGTCTCATCTTGGTTCGGATCAGCTTCCAATTCAGCTTGAACTTCCTTTTCCAACTCTCTTGCAACCGCTTTTACTTGTTCCTGTGGCGCAGCAGAATGTATTTTTTCCAACTGTGGTGTTGGATAGCTAAGGGTTGCTCCAAATGCGTCTAACAGTTTTACCGCCATCGCTGTTGGAACACCATTTAAATTATCTCCCAAATTTTTGGTGACACCATCTGCGAAATAAAGAAATTCTGCTGTATCATTGACAGAAAATTGTGCAATGGTTGCGCAACGCATATCGTGTAGCGTAATCCGAGGCCCTCGAATGGATTGAACATTGCTGTCTGTAATTTCACGAACTGCTTGTTCAATAGATAAACCATCTCGCAATAACATGATCATATTTTGTGCAACTGTATTACGTACCAATAAAGCTGCTTTTCGAGAAGACAATCGGGCATTTCCAACGACACGGAAACTTAAATCATCACTAAAAACATATCTAGCATTGTTAGCTGGTAGGGGCTCTAATGTCAAACATCGTTCTGTTTCTTCTTGGACACGATGATTTTCCTGTTGAGAAGGACCCCCGCTAAAGAAATTTAATGTAACATTGTTAAACGTCATATTGATCAATCCACCGCCAACAGCTTTTAAATTCGGAACAACCTCTTTATTTTCCTTTGTTTTTTCCGAAACATGAACAGTCTTAACTGTTTTGGTATCTGGCTTATCAACGACAACTGTTTCCACTGCATTTGTAGCAACGATCGGGGTTGCCACTGGCGCTTCCTTATTATCTTTTGCAAAGGCTTTGCCTGCCAAATATCCGACTGTTGCCAAAGAAGCCAACACGAACAATGGAATCAACATCCTTTTAAACTGATTTTGCTTCATTTTACCGTGATAATGTAAAATGACATTACCAACAGATTCAGAGACATGTTGTTGCGCTTCGGCTGGTGAAACATCCCGATCCCGTCCTGCGCCTGTGTCTGCCAAATGATCAACCTGCTCTGTTATCCAGTTGATCCGTTCTTCCGGAGAAACATCAGGAATTTGTTCGTCTGCAATTTCATTTAATGACTTATTCCAATACTTCACAAACAAATATTGATTATATTTTTCATTAATTGACTCCAAATAACCGCCTACTTTCGCAACAGTTCTATGATACCGATAATAATACGGTTTTAATTCTGCAGACAACACAAAGTTTTCAGCCATGCGCTCCTCTGCTGCCCGTTTTGCCTTTTCGGCTTCGTTTTTCAATCGGCGTGCTTCAACCTCTTCTGCATAAGATTGAGCAACAGGTTCTGTTGCAGGAATCTTTACCGTTTTAGGATTATCTTTAACCGGTTCTGCCATCGGAGTCCATGTTGTTTCTAACTTATTTTTAGATTGATTATTTAATTGCATTTTAAAAACCTTTTTTTGTCGCTTTAAAGAAACTGTTAAATCATAGACCTGACCTTGCAGTTCTGCGATTTTTTTACGCAATTGTAAAGATCCGACCTTTTGATCCCGCAAAGCCGTTTTGGCTTCTGCCAATTGTTTTTCCAACCCTTTTATTTTGAGTGTTGTTTCCTTTTTTGTACCCTGATTATTTTTTTGATAAACATGCAGTGACCGTTCCAACTCTGCAATTTGTTCGGCTAAGACGGCTGCTTCATCTTCTGCCCGATCTGCCCGCAACCGTTCATCGGCTGTTTTTTGTTTTTCGGCGGTCAATGCTTGTTCCCAAGCCATTTTTTCTTCTGCTGACCGATTTTGTTCATCAATCAAATTCCGTTCTGCCCGACGCATCCGTCGATAGACAGCTCTTAATTCTTGACTTAATATTGTCATCCGACCATCCATACGGGCTAACCCAGAACGCAAAATTGCGTTTTCAATCCGCAAGCGGTTCAATTGATCTGCTTCAAACATCTCAATTTCCGCATCCGAAGAAACTGCCGGAGCCTTTTCTGGCCAAACGATATCCGATTTATCATTCAACTCAGCTTTCCGGTTTTTCCACATAGCTTGGATTTGTGCATTAATTTTTAATTGTTCCCGACGCTCATCCGCTGTCAAACGTCTTTTGATCACGACGCTTTCAATCGTTTCATCCCAATCGGCTAAAAATTCATCTGCCGATTTATTCATGGCTGCACCGCCAACAATCCCCCGCAAAGAACGATAGGCTTTCCGAACGGATTCATTTTCAAAAATTTCCAAAGGATGTTTATCTTTAATAAGGAAAGGATCCTCAATTCCTTCCGAGGCAATATAAACAGAACGCATGATGTTTTGGGTTGTACTTGCCATAAACTCGCGCACATCTTCTTTTGTTATCAAATTCTGCTCAATACCTGAAATTTTAGAAAAAGACTTCAAAGAAAGACGTTCTGCCTTTGTTAATTCTTTTTGCACTAAAGGACTACGTGTTAAAACCGCTTCCAACGATTTATCTGCATCCCGTTCTTTTAAAAACAATAAAGTTTTCTCATCTGTTTTCGGCACATTATAAATCTCTGATAATGCTTCTGCAAAAACATCAACCTTTTCCTCTTCAGATGTCAAAGGATAACAAGCCATGATTTCCGCCGGCACATCCTTTATACGAACAACGGATAACCAACCTTGAATATTGTCACAGATTCCACCATTTTGAATCAACCTCTGAATACGGGCTGCCTTTTTTAGTTTTGTTCGAGAAATAATCATACTATACCTCCTCATTTTACGATATTGAGGAAAGTATAGCACATTTTTATTTTTTTGTCAACTCTTTTGTTATTTTACCTGAATACCCTTCCAAATGGATTGAGCCATATTCCATGTTTTGGCATAAAAACGACGATGGCGACTTGGGTCAATATCGATACCGATAGCGGTAATTTTATCATCCTCTAAGGATCGGACAACAAGCTCTATTTCAGCCAACGCCAAACGATCTCCGACTTCTATATCCGTGAACTCCTGCATGATAAAGTCCGATATTGTTATATCCAAAAGATGGGTAGGTATTTTCACGCCATACATTTGTTTTAACTCACCAAAGGTTGTTGATGGCGCTATTGGAAAATCACCATATACATCCCGAGTGTTGGGCATATCATCCCCACCATCGCCATACAAATGATCCAAAACAGGGCGACGGTGATTGGATGGTAAAAAGACATAAACTTTATCACCGGCTTCCAAATGACGCAAAACCGTCCCTGATGAGTAAGCAATACTATTTCTGACGACCATACTTGGTTTTGCCCAACGAGGAATGGTCGCCCCTAAAACAGCCGGCGTTTGATCTGTCAACTGATATAGAATCAAAGAACTGTTAGCCAACCCGGGAAGATCAACTTCTGCGGCCGCTGGATCCGGATGCGGTGTCGGAACAATAACATGACACCACTTAGCCATTGCGGGAATAAAAAATCCCTGCAAACTCAAGCTCAACAAGACCATAACGAAAATCATATTAAAAAACTGATCGGCGAAGGTTAAACCATATAGAATAGGGGCCAATGCCAACAAAATTGAGGTTGCTCCTCTCAATCCCACGAAGGAAATAAATATTTTTTCGGAATGACTATAATTTTTAAAAAAGGCCAATAATCCCCACACCATTAAGGGGCGAGTAATCAACATTAAAATCATCCCCAACAACAAAGCCGGACGCCAGTATTGTTCCAATCCCGACAAAGTCACAAACAACCCAAGACAGGTAAACATAGTAATTTGGGACAGCCAGGTAATTGTTTGCTGGAATTTTTCAATCTGCATATGCGCCTGTATTGGCGTATTTCCAACAATCAGACCGGCGACATAAACCGCCAAAAATCCCGAACCGCCCATCATATTTGTCACCGCAAATCCTAATAACGCCAAGCCAACAACAAATATCGGATAAAGAGCGGTTTCTAATTTAACCCGATTAACAATAAAGGGAATGGCCTTTCCAAGCAAATAACCAGCCCCGCTACCGATAAGCAATTGACCTAAAAACAACAGCCCCAAAGTTGTATATCCAAGACTTTGACCATTGGCTTGATGCTGTAATATCGTCACGCATGATATTGTCAAAAAGATAGCCATCGGATCATTGGCACCCGATTCAATTTCGAGGGTTGCTTTAACCTTCTCACGCAACACAATACCCTGTGATCGGAGCAAAAAGAAAACCGCAGCCGCATCGGTTGAACTGATAATCGCCACAAGTAAAAAAGCCGGTATCCAACCAATATCCAAAATTTCCCGAGCGAATGGCGCCGATAACAAAGCTGTCAACACGACACCAACTGTCGCCAACAATAATGCCGGCCGGCTGGCAAGCCGATAATTTTTCATCTTTGTCTGAAAACCGCTATCAAACAAAATTAAGGCCAATGCCAACGACCCGATAAAAAAGCAAATACGGGGACGCCTCAAAACTTCCAACATCTCCCAATCTCCGGCCCCGACAACAAGACCGATACACAAAAAGATTAAAATCAAGGGAACCCCAATCCGCAGGGAAACCAAACTCGTCAAAATACTAACAGTCAATAAAACAGCAAAAATCAATATCGGCAGACTGATAAAATCCATCCCATCCCCCTTTGGTTAAGATCGGCGTGTCCGGCGCTTTAAAGAGCTCAATTTATGACTGACAGAGGCCGTATCACGTCCGGATTTAGCCAACCTATTATACATCCGTTCGATTTCCTTGTTGAGATACGCATCCTCAATTTGAGCCTTCATCTTTTTCTTGTCCCCTGCTCGACCTGTTTTTAAAATGGTATCTTTTTCATCCAAAATAGCTTGTACTGACAATTCTGGATGATTTGTTTTAACGGCAATAACATACGGTAAATCATGAATAACGGATTCAATCACCTCTTTGCTTTTTTCTTTTGCCATGCCTGAACAATACCGGTCAATCATATCAAAAGCCAAACCGGCCTCAAAGCTGTTATCAACAACAATAAAAGGCATCGGATCCGAAAAACCCTTTAAGTGCATTTCTTTTAAATATTCAATTAAGTGATGAAAATAGCCATCAACATTATACAAAACAAATGGTTTAAAGTTTAAAAAACCATCTTGCATAGCCACACAATCATAAGCCAATTCATCCAGCGTCCCAACACCACCGGGGGCAAAAATAACGAAATCGGCATCTAATAATTGTTGTTTTCTTTCTTCCAATGTATGGGCCACAACCACATCCGAAAATTCATCAATAAAATCATCACTCTGATATAGCGCAAGGTATTCTTTTGTTGTAACTGCTCGGATGGGTGCATTTGTTGCCCGACGATCAATTTGTATCCACGCATCCAACACACCGCGAGCAACCGCTCCCATAATTCCTTTAGAAGACAATCCGAAATCGAGGCGATACTGACGCCGACCGATTTCCTGACCGAGGCGAAATGCTTCTTGTTCATACACTTTGCGATTTCCGGATCGGGATCCTCCTGCCACGAACACGCGTGTTGTACCGGCTTGATTTCGTGATAAAAATGCCGATGTAATACGCCCCAATGGGTGTTTTTCTTTCGGTTTTTGCTGAGCTCTCTCCAAAAGACCTGAGCCTCTTTCTAATGAAATTTCTATCGGTGTTTTAAAATTTTTTTTCATTTCATTTTTCCGTTGGTTTTTTCTTACTATATCACATTTTTAAAAAAAGATGCTAGCATTTATTTAAAAAAAATGATATACAAGCACTATTCATGACTAAAAAATTCAATATATAAAAGGAGTATTCTATGAAAAAATTTATTCTTTGGGCTTTTTTGACGACAACTTTAGTCGGCGGTGGCTTTGCGGGATACCGATATTGGACAACTTCTCAGGCTGTAACACCCCAACAAATGCCGGCACAAGCAGTTGACGTCATCACCGTTGGTATGCGCCAAATTAATCCGGAAGTCAGCTATGTTGCTAAGATTGAAGCAATGGACAAAGTTGGATTACGGGCCCGTGTAACTGGTTTTTTACAGGAACAACTTTTTAAAGACGGCGATCTGGTCACCAAAGATCAACCTCTTTTCTTGATAGAAAAAGTGAACTTTGAAGCACAAGTCCGCCAAGCTGAAGCAAACCTTGAAAAAGCAAAAGCAAGCGCTGTCAATGCCAAAGCTCAGTATAATCGGACTCAAACACTCTTTAAAACAAAAGACGTTTCGGCCGCCAAATTAGATGAAGCACGGGCCGCCAACGACGCCGCTCAGGCAACCGTATCTGAAATGAAAGCCCGTTTAGATTTAGCACAAAAAGATTTGGAATATACCACAATCGTAGCACCCATGGATGGTCGTATTGGGGAATCAACCTTTTCGGTTGGTGAACTCATCGGACCCAGCTCAGGTATTTTGGCTGAAGTTGTTTCCATCAATCCGATTGACGCGGTTTTTTCGGTGAGCGAAAACGACATTACTCGTCTACAAGATCAATTTGGAAACGGCGCTGATACAGATGTCACGTTTATTTTTGCCTCCGGTAAAACATATCCGGAAAAAGGCAGTATTAACTTTGTTGATATCGCCTTAGACGAAGCCATGAACACATTAAAGATGAAAGCATCTTTCCCCAACCCTGATAACCGTCTGATTTCAGGACAATATGGCCGGGTTGTATTACGGGGTACAAAGCCGATTGACCAAATTGTCATTCCGATGAAAGCCGTTCAACGGGATATGACAGGCGCATACGTTTATTTGGTTGATGCCGACAATAAAATAGTTAAACAATCCGTCCAAACAGGCCTTGAATTACCAAACTTTGACGTTGTTATCGAAAACGGCCTGACGGGTGGCGAAACATTGGTAACGGCCGGCTTCCAAAAAATCACGGTCGGAGCAACTGTTCAACCTATCGCGGTTCAATAATTATCTAAAGGAGATGCCCCATGATTGCAGACGCCTTTATTAAACGCCCCCGATTAGCGACCGTTATTTCACTTGTCATCGTGATGGCGGGTATGCTTGTTCTCAGCTCTATGCCGGTTGAACAGTATCCGAACATCGTCCCTCCTTCCGTTTCCGTTCAAACGGTTTATCCGGGGGCCAGCGCCGATGTTGTAGAATCTTCTGTTGCACAGCAAATTGAATCAGCCATTAACGGTGTTGAAGATATGTTGTATATGAGCTCAACAAGCTCGGATGACGGTTCATACAGTCTTTCCGTCACATTTAAAATCGGAACAGATCCGAATATTGCTGCCGTTAACGTTCAAAATCGCCTCAAAACGGTAGAAAACCTATTGCCGGAAGAAGTACTACAACAAGGGGTTACTGTTCGATCCAAGATGGCATCGATGTTACAGGTGTACACCGTTTCATCGGCTAATCCGGAACATAATTCAGCCTATTTGTCCAACTACGTTTTAATGAATGTAAAGGATGAAATTGCCCGTACGAACGGTGTGGGAGATGTGTTTTTATTTTCGGACCAATTGTACAGCATGCGCATTTGGTTGAACAACGATAAATTAAAAAGCTTAAAGTTGTCCACAAATGACATTTTGGCCGCCATTAAAAGCCAAAACCTACAAGCATCTCTCGGACGTATTGGGGTTATGCCAACAACTGAGGATCAAGAATTTCAATTTTCGTTAACAACAGACGGCCGGTTGTCTACACCGGAAGAATTCGGTGAAATTGTTATTCGGGCCAACACGGATGGATCCTTCCTGTTGTTAAAAGATGTTGCCCGCATTGAACTCGGTGTTAAATCTCAGGCAATGGATGCCTCCTATAACGGTAATCCGGCGGTTGGTTTTGCAATTTTCCAATCACCAGGGTCTAATGCAATGGACGTTGCCGCTGCTGTCACAAAGAAAATGCAAGAGCTGAAAAAGAAAATGCCGGCAGATTTTCAGGTTGCCACCATGTTTGACACGGCTCAGTTTGTTGAAGCCTCCCTACATGAAATTTTCCAAACGATTATTGAAGCATTCATCCTGATTGTTTTAATCACCTATTTGTTTTTGGGAACTTTCCGAGCCACCATTATTCCGACATTAGCCATCCCCGTTTCATTAATCGGTGCATTTATCGGTATGGCTCTTTTTGGCGTGACGGCAAACACGATTTCGTTGCTGGCATTGGTTCTGGCTATCGGTGTCGTGGTTGACGATGCTATCGTGGTTGTGGAAGACGTTGAAACTGTTATGCATGACAACCCCAAACTGGCGCCGGCCGATGCCGTCAAAAAATCCATGGATCGGATTACAGCGCCAATTATTGCCATTACGATGGTGTTATTGGCTGTGTTTGTTCCGGTTGCCTTTACACCGGGAATTTCCGGATTGTTATACCGTCAATTTGCGATTGCGATTGCTGCAGCCATGGTTATTTCGGGAATTAACTCGCTAACGCTCAGTCCGGCAGTTGCAACAATCATCATGCGCCCGAACCAAAAACCATTCAGACTTGTTCAATTCTTCATGAATTGGATTGACAAGGCTCGTAATGTTTATTCTGGTACTGTCAAACGAATTGTTCCGTTTTCCAAAGGGATTCTGATCGTCATGGCATTGTTTGGCTATATGTCGTATTGGCTGATTAACAACACGCCCAAGGGATTCTTGCCGGCAGAAGATCAAGGCTCTTTCATGATGGAAGTTCAATTACCATCGGGAACATCGTGGAATCGAACGCATGAAATGATGGAAGTCATTGCAGAGCGTGTCAAGACAATTCCGGAGATTGACTCCTACCTGATGATTACGGGATACGGTATTATGTCCGGTGTAAAATCATCCAGTAACGGCTTTTTCATTTTGCACTTAAAACCATATGAAGAACGGGCAGGTAAAGGACAGGATGTCAATAGCATTATCGCCCAATTATACATGAAAACCATGGATATTAAGGGGGCTCGAGTCTTTCCGTTTAACATGCCGGCTATTTCCGGTATTAGTATGACATCTGACTTTGAATACGTTTTGCAAAGTACCCAAGGGGCATCACCGGAGGAAATGCTGAATGTCGCCAATACACTCATTGCGGCGGCAAATAAAGATCCCCGCATGCAACGTGTTATGACATTTTATACTGTAGACTCTCCTCGGGTCAAACTAACCGTAGACCGTAAAAAAGCCTATGCTTTAGGTGTTTCTATTTCGGATATTTTTGCGACGATGCAAACGATGTTAGGCGGGACTTATGTTAATGACTTTAACTTATACGGTCGTGTCTGGGAAGTTAATGTGCAAGGAGATATTATGGAACGCCGCACATTGGATGATATCTTTAAGATTAATATCCGCAACAATAAGGGAGAAATGGTACCACTTCGGTCTCTGGTTACGGTTGAACGGACCATTGGCGCCCAATCCATCCAACGATACAACAACTATCGCGCCATTAAGATCACAGGTGCTCCTGCTGAAGGACAAGGATCCGGTACAGCAATGGATGCCATGGCGGAATTGTCCGACAAACTCTTGCCGACGGGATACCAATATCAATGGACGGGTATGGCTTTGCAGGAACAAGAAGCCGGCAATACAATCATTTTGTTATTCGGGATGGCATTCTTATTTGCCTACCTGTTCTTAGTTGCATTGTATGAAAGTTGGATTTTGCCTGTATCGGTGATGATCTCTATTATTGTCGGTCTGTGTGGCGCCATTGCCATGCTGTTCTTCCGCAATATTACGAACGATCTGTATGCGCAGGCTGGTTTAATTGTGTTGATTGCATTAGCTGCCAAAAACGCTATTTTGTTGGTTGAATTTTCCAAAGACCAACACGAAAAAGAAGGCGTTCCCATTCGGGAAGCAGCTGTTAACGGAGCACACATGCGGTTCCGCGCCATTATGATGACGGCCTTTTCCTCATTAATGGGATTTGTGCCACTGGTAACGGCAGTCGGCGCTGGTGCCATGGCCAGACAAGCAATGGGCTCCTCTATTTTTGGTGGATTAGCTGCGGCCTCCTTTATCGGTATTTTCTTTGTTCCGCTCTTATACGTTTTCTTCCAAGAGATGGTAGAATACTTCTGGGGCAAACCCCAAAAAGATTAATCCGATATAATTGCGAAACACCGCTTGTTAAAATGATAACAGGCGGTGTTTTTTAATACGTGTCTGCCTGAATAAAAAAATGAATAGAGCATTCTAAAATCAGACCTCTATTTTTTTGTTGCTTTTTCCTGAGTTTCTGCTACAATAGTTGCAATTATTTTATAGGAGAAGACACACATGGATTATACACAAATTAAAGC
>JAZRBO010000082.1:0-13777 GCA_045635125.1 Alphaproteobacteria bacterium
GCGATCGAATCAATCCCGGGGTTGTTCAACGCAATGTACGTACTATCAGACGCTATCTAAACTTACCTGACACGGTAACGCCACATGCTCTACGACATAGCTTTGCAACTCACTTATTGCAAGGTGGCGGCGATTTACGAACGGTTCAGGAGCTCTTAGGACACGCCTCTCTTTCAGCTACGCAACGATATACAGAAATTACAATGGAGCATTTACAGGAAGTCTATAATAATGCCCATCCCAGAGCCCGTAAAAAATAATCTATTCGTTATCATAACGATCTCTTTTAATTAAAAAAGAATATTATATTTCCCAAAAAAAATATCCTCTCTAAAATCAGAGAGGATATTTTAACAATCTGCAAATTAAGCTTCTGTCACTGTTTCGACAACTTCGGCAACAGGTTCAACTGCTTTTTTTGCTTGCTTTTGATGAGCACGTTTAGCTTCTTCTTCCGAACGAGCAATATTCACACGAATCGTTTGTGCAACATCTGGATGTAAAGACAAACGAACATCAAAAATACCCATCGTCTTGAACGGTTGATTCAAATCGATTTGACTACGTTCAACTTTAAAGCCAGCATCACGAATAGCTTCACAAATATCACGCATTGTTACAGAACCATACAATTGTCCTGTTTCTGCAGCCTGACGAACGATAACAACAGACAAACCTTCCAATTTTTTTGCCAAATCTTCAGCTTCTTGTTTCATTTTCAGGTTATGAGCTTCGTATTCTTTCCGTTTGGATTCAAAGAAAGCCATGTTATCTTTCGTTTTACGCAAAGCTTTTTTTTGCGGGAACAAATAGTTACGAGCATAACCGTTTTTAACGTTAACAACGTCACCCATTTGTCCTAAACGTTCAATTCTTTCTAATAAAATAATTTCCATAGCATCCTCCTTAATCGTTAACAAACGGTAACAGAGCCAGGAAACGAGCCCGCTTAATTGCTTTGGAAACACTGCGTTGATGTTTTGCACAGGTTGCCGACACGCGGGATGGAACCATTTTACCACGTTCTGTGATAAAGCGGCTTAATAATTTAATGTCTTTATAATCAATTTCATTAACCTTATCGGCGCAGAATTGACATGTTTTTTTATGACGATAGAAAGATCCTTTGATATCAGCCATCTTATTCTCCTTCCCCAACTTCGATGTCAAATTTGTCATCAGATTTGGATTTTTTATATTTCGGTTCCAACATAATGGACGGACCTTCTTCTAAAGCGTCCACTTTTGTCGTTAAATAACGCAACAGGTTTTCGTCCAAGCGCATTAAACGTTCCATTTCAACAACAGCCGTAGCCGGAGCATCAATGTTCATCAAAACATAGTATCCTTTACGGTTTTTTTGAATTTTGTAAGCTAATGTACGCAAACCCCAGTCTTCGCGTTTTGTTACTTTACCGCCCTGAGCTTCAATAACGGCAGCAAATTTATCTGTTAATTCGTTGACTTTGTTCGGTGTTAAATCCTGACGAGCAACGAACACGTTTTCATAAAAAGGCATTATATCCTCTCCTTTTGGATTATCTCGTTTCTGTTTATGCACACCATTCCCCATGAATGCCGGCCTGAAACATAGCCCCCGTCCGATAGCAGGAGCAAGGATTATCGGAAACGGCAATACTATATCCGATTTTTGTGATAAAATCAAGTATTTTTTTAAGGGACCTTGAGATTATTCCCCTTTTCCGAAATAGAAGCCGGTAACCCACCTAACAGCAATTGAGAAACTTCATCCAACTCTATCGTCTTTTTAGGATCTGGCGGAGCACATTCTTCCTTACCCGTATACGGCAGCGATGTATCAACTAATTTGTCGGCATAATAGGTTATATCTGCACATTCTTGAGGCGTAAAACGAAGACGATACGAACTGATATAAACTTGCTTAGGGGCTATTTTAGGCGGTTGCAAACAATAGGGAACACACTCCCCAGAATGATATCGATTAATTAAAGTCCGCGAATTATCCAGCTGCAAAGCCAAAGCCCGAGGATGAATTTCGGATACGAATGAACCATCAGGCAAAAATGTACCGATTTTAACAACATATTCTTTTCCCTGTAAATCCCGAACAAGCGCACTAGTTTCCTCAGGATTATAAGTTATATATAAATATTTTTTGGATTTAAATGTCGCATCTTTTTGCCGTATCTCATCACATGGACAATCTGGCCGCATCGTCGCCCCAGGCATGGCTTTTTTAACAGCCGGCTCACACGTAAAAGCCTGAGGAGCAATATAACTAAGCGCATCCATTTCTGAGACCTGCTTTTTGCGGGCTAAATGAAAAGCTCCTAAATTTTCTTCTGCCGCAGGACATCCCAACAAAATTGCCCGCCAAAAAGAAAACAAGGATTCCTGTAAATTTTGTTTCAAACCATGCCTTCCTGAAAAATAATAATACCCTAAAATATTATTTGCCTCAGCTGACCGTGCTTGCGCCGCCACAGACAATAGAGCAAGCCCGACCTCTGGCTGATAATGCGAACCGTTTTCAGTTGTATAAAGTTTTCCCAAAGCGAGACTAATACGAGCACTATCCTCTGGATTTAACTGTCCTGTTTTTAAAGCTTCAGAAAAATACTGCTGCGCTTTTGAAACATCATCAGATTTCAAAGCCAAAAATCCCATTTCCATCAATGCCGGCGCATATCCGAGCTGAGCTGCCTTATCACAATAAATATCATGATACACATGATTGGGATAACGACGACACAATTCAAACAAGGACTTTTTTAAATGACGGGAAGAAGCGAATGGTGCCCAGGTATTCCAAGCACGAACCTCATTCCCAAACCCACATATATCATATACTGTTTCATCTGCTTCTGTTTCGGCACGAACCAACATCTCTTCGCATTGAGAAATACTCGGCTCAGATACATCTTGTGCCCAAGAAACATGTCCCAAAAAACACAAAATTGCCGACATAAAAAGAAAACTGTATCGCATGATTTTTCCTCCCATTCAGATTTATCATCGTTACTCTAACAAAAAACAAGCCCAATGACAAGCAAAAAAGCGTTTGACTTTTGGCAAAAAAAAAGCTATGTTGAACACACTATAAATCTATATCAATATAAAAGGAGGAAACTATGCCTGTTGTCACATTACCCCCCAACTACAAACCCAGTAAAAAAGAAGAATATATGAATGAAATGCAGTTGGAGTATTTTAGACAAAAATTAATTGCTTGGCGCTCCGAATTAACAAAAGAATCTGAAATTACTTTGCAGGATTTGCGGGAAAATAATTTACGAGAAGCCGATGAAAATGACCGCGCCAGCAATGAAATGGATCAATCTTTAGAATTGAGAACCCGTGACAGAATGCGTAAATTAATTAAAAAAATCAATCAGGCTCTCGATCGGATTGAAGACGGCACCTATGGATACTGTGAAGAAACTGGAGAACCTATCGGCCTCGGTCGTTTGGAAGCTCGTCCGGTTGCAACATTAAGCATCGAAGCTCAAGAACGTCACGAACGCAAAGAAAAGGTAACTGCCGAATAAATGACCGAAAACAAAAACTCTCCGTGGCATTTAACAAAACCATTTATTTTGGCTTCTGCCTCTCCACAACGGTTACGGTTGCTGGAACAAGCTGGATTCAAGCCAAGTCGCATAGAAACGGCCGATATTGACGAGTCTGTTCAGAAAAATGAATTGCCTGCCCGATACGTTGAACGAATCGCCATTCAAAAAGCTCAAGCCGTTGCAGCAAAAAATATCGGGGTTTGCGTATTGGCTGCGGATACAGTTATTGCCGTTGGCAAGAGAATCATTCGAAAAGCTCAAAATGAAGAACAGGCCAGACAAAATCTGAAACTGATTTCGGGGCGAAGACATCGTGTCATAACTGGTTTTTGCATCATTTTACCAAACGGTCATCAAATTGCAAAAGTCGTTCAAACAACTGTCATCACCAAGCATTTTGATGAAACAGATATTGCAGTTATTTTATCCTCCGGCGAATGGAAAAACGTAGCCGGTTATCGTATCGAAGGTGTTTTATCGGCCTGCGTTCGCAAAATTATTGGTTCTTTTCCGAATATCGTAGGGCTTCCCATTTTTGAGGTTGCTCAAGTTTTGAAAGGGGCTTTGCGCACACATGAAAATTCTGCAAAATAAAGCGGGAGGCGAGAATAGAATAGCCCTCGTCCAAAAAGGGGAAACTGTTTGTTTTTACTTTCAACGGGATATTTCATTAAATCACGGAGATATCATACAGGCTCAGATAAAATCATTTCACCCACTCTTGCATGGTTATTTTTTAGAAACCACAAAAGGAAATGCCTTTATGCCGGATGACACACCCTTAACCGAAGGTGAAACAATTACCGTTCGCATCAAACGTGAAGCCCGCTCTGAAAAAGAAGCTACCGCCGAACGTATCATGGATACTCCGACTAATACCCTGGACAAAGCTATAGAATTGGCATCCTATTTTGAAGTAGATATTGAAACAATATCCGACGCAGAAATGGATGAGTTGATTGATGAGGCTATGGCTGCAGATATTCCCCTTAAAAACGGAGGAGAAATACACATAGAAAAAAACCGAATCGGATGGACAATTGATGTTGATTCTGGTTCTTGCCAAAATAGTCTAATGCAAATTAACAATACGGCTGTTTTTGAAATCGCACACCAAGTTGTGTTAAAAAATATGTCAGGCCTTATTTTAATTGACTTTGCTGGATCCAAACGGGGAAAAACACGTTCTTTACTAGAAAAATCGATACAAAACGCTTTTAACTCAGATAATCGAACAACAGTTTCAGGCTGGACACGGGCCGGTCTGTTTGAACTACAAAGAACACGAACAACAGCTTCTCTTTGGGACACATGTCGTGATAATCCCATTGCAACCTATTACAAAATTGTGCGGGCTTGGGCAACCTGTCGTACGGGGCATCCCATCATTATGACCCATCCGAGCGTTATCGCCCTTTTAACAAAGTACCATCCCGAAATTAAAACAAAGCCATGTTTTGATAAACCCATTTCTTTTTTTGAAATAATGGAGGAATAAATGGAAGAAAAAATTATCCCAAGTAAAAAATGTCCGATTTGTGGCAACCCAACTATTTCAACATATAAACCGTTTTGCTCTAAAAAATGCGCAGACATAGACCTTGGGCGTTGGTTGAAGGGTAGCTATATCATGCATACAGATGAAGCGCCAACCGACGATGAATATGTTCAATCTCTGCAAAATTTAACGGCTGAATCATAAAAAAATTATTTTTTTAAAAAAAAGACTGGACATTTGATTTATTTTAGGGTATAAGATCTTCACACACCCATTGCCTGGGTAGCTCAGTTGGTAGAGCAAGGGACTGAAAATCCCTGTGTCGGCGGTTCGATCCCGTCCCCAGGCACCATTGAAAAACGCAGATAACCTCTGCGTTTTTTTGTATATATCCTCTACTCTACAATACTTTCTTTATTCAACAAATTGCTGAATGTAAAAACGGCTTTTCCTATATTACAGTCATCTCCATCAGCCGTCATACGAATCGCCGTTGTTTTTGTTGCCATTTCACATGCCTCTACCGACAAACCAGTGATGGTAATGGTATATTCGTCTTTTTCCGTTTTTTTAATTTCATAACCCGCCTGCGGAGGCAAAGCTCGTTCAATCTCTGCTGATGTTAGAGTATCGTCAATCTTTATCCTTCTTAACTTACGATTCGTCAAAAGTTGGGCCCCTTCTTGTAAAACCGCCTGGATAGTTTGATTCGCATAGTATCTAGAACGAGCATAAGAATATCCCCTCAATCCAATTGCCGTCAAAATACTAACAACAATAACAACCGAAAACATTTCAACCATTGTCCGACCACTTTCGTTATTTCGTTTCGGCTTTATCATGTGATGACCCAAAAACATAGCATCCTCCTTTGTTTTGAATGAAGTATACTCGTAAAATTTAGAAAATGTCAACTAAATCCACTTTACTTTTTTAAAAATAAACAGAACAATCAAACCCACACACACCGTCACAAAACAAACAATCAAAAAACCGTACGGATGTTCCCCTAAGGGAATGCCGGATAAATTCATACCGAACAATCCACTCAAAAAAGAAAGAGGTAAAAACAGACCCGCAACAACGGTTAACATATACATATTGCGTTGCATTTTTGCATTTTCCTGATTTTGAATAGCATCCTGATTAACCCGAATACGCTTTTCCAGCAAATCAATATCCTCAATGATACGTTGCAACCATTCAAAACAATCCTGCAATCCTTTTTTAGTATCTTTTTTAAACCAAGAAATCGTATGCCGAATTAAGTTGCCAATAACCTCTCTTTCTGGCAACATAAAACGACGAATAATAATAACCTGACGCAAAAATTCAGATAACTGGATATATGTTTTTGACGTAAAACAACACATGATTATTTCTTCTTCCAAGGTATCGACATAATTTTCAATACCTGTAATCGCCTCAGAAATTCTCTCCAATGTATTTTCTAAAACAGCAATCATAAGCTCATCTGTATTTTTAGGACCATCCTTATCCGAAAATAACTCTTTTATTTCACCAAAATCAATAGCCGGATGTAATCGAGTCGTAATCAACATTTTTTGCGTCACATATAATCGCAATAAAACAAGGTCATCCGGTTCAGCATTCGGCACCATATTAATTGAACGAACAACAAAAAACAAACCATTTTGATGTAAATGAATACGGTTATCAGACAGATCAACATCTGTTAAATTCTCCTTAATATTATCGGGTAAAGATAAATTATGATTCAACCAATGAATTGCTTCGGAAGATGATAAATTGAAATGAAACCAAATCGGATGAGACAAGTGTTTTTTGGTTAATCGATCAACGTCAATTATATCAGCGCCCCCTTTACCATCTAAAACAAATATCGATACACATGTCTTTTCTTCTTGAATCATGTTTTTCCCCTTTATTGATTTATTTAAATATTTTAACTGTTTTATCAAGAGAATCCATGTAATTTACTTGATTTTTGATTTGAATTTTGCCATACTGTTCAATAAAGGAGAATAAAATATGACACACATAATACCATTTGAATTTAAATGTCTTTTACCATCGAATGCAGTCCCTGTCTTTGAAGAATCTCTGGGAGAAATAGCTGGTGCGGTTCTAACAACCCCCATCGAAAAGGGAGCAAACAAGGGATTATGGGAAATACAAGCTATCTTTGAACAAAAACCCGATGACGATCTATTTAATGAAATCTTAAAAAGAGCATCAAAAATTGCCAGCATACCTTGTCCGACTGAGGAAATCACTCAAATGCCTGATGTTAATTGGCTTAAAGAAAGTTATCAGGGATTTCCTCCAATCACTATCGGCCGATATTACATTTACGGCTCCCATATTCAAGAAAATCCACCATCTGATAAAATTGCACTCAAAATTGATGCCGCCACGGCTTTTGGTACCGGTGAGCATCAAACGACTCACGGTTGCTTAGAGGCTTTAAATCATTTGAATACAGCCCCAAAACGGGTTTTGGATGTCGGATGTGGTTCTGGTATTTTATCAATGGCATACGCAAAAACAACCGGCAACAAGGTCGATGCCGTCGATATTGATCCGGAATCTGTTCGGGTTGCCACAGAAAATGCAGCACATAATAACTTGTCCGATTTAATGACCATTTGGCAGAGTGATGGGTATGCCGCCGTTCAGGGAGAATATGACTTAGTATTTTGTAACATCTTAGCGAAACCCCTTATCCAAATGGCACCGGATTTATACACACATTTAGCCCCTGGAGGCATTGCTATTCTATCCGGATTTTTAACACGACAAGAACGATGGGTATTAAAAGCACATACCGATGCCGGATTAAAGTTAATTAATCGCTATCGTATTAATGGATGGGGAACGATTGTTGTTCAAAAGGATAACGTATGCTAGATAAAATTCGTTCTTTTTTACAACAAGAAAATTTAGATGCTTTAATCATACCTCGAACAGATTCCTTTTTACGAGAACATTATCCGCCTGAAAAGAATCAATTATTCCATGCTACCGGTTTTTCGGGTTCTGCCGGTTTAGCGATTGTAACAAAAAATGACGCTGTTTTATTTGTTGATTCCCGTTATACGACTCAAGCGAAACAACAATCCTCCCTCTTTCGCATTTTTGAAATTCCAACAGAAACAATGCCTGCTGATTGGATGAGAAAAAATCTGAGCGGGCAAAAAATAGGATATCCCGCTGCACAAAGATCGGTTGGCTGGACATATCAGATGTATCGAACTTTATCTGAACATAATATTCGTTTCCAAGGTATATCCACTGCGACATGGGAAAACTTGTTCCCTAAAGAAGGCATTCAACCACCTCCGGATTTTGAATACGACATAATCTATGCTGGCGAAAGTACAACAGATAAATTGAAACGAGTTGCCTCAATCATTCAGGAAAAAGGATGGGATGCTTTTATATTTTGCGCCCCAGATAGTGTCTCCTGGCTGTTAAACAAACGGTGTTTATGGGCTCCTCACTATCCTGTCATTTTTAAGAGGGAAATCGTTTGGGCTGACGGTCGTTATCAAGAACTAACCAATACTACCATCTCAGAACTATCCGGTCAAAATGTCGGAGTTGATTTTAATGAACTACCTCAGGATATGTATGAGCGCTTAGCCCCCAGGGCTAAATTACATAATCATTCGGATATTATTGCACCACTTAAAGCGGTTAAAAATCCTGTTGAACAGGAAAATATTCGGTCGGCTTGTCTATTTGAAAGTATTGTTATTTGTCGTTTTTTAGCGTGGGTTGAAACAAATCTTAACACGATTGATGAATACGACTGCAATCAAAAATTACGCTCTTTAAGGGCTGAAAATCCTTTATATCAAGGGGATAGTTTTGATACCATTGCTGCTGTCGGAACACATGCGGCCTTAGCCCACTATCAAGCAGATAAAAAATCAACTGTACCGTTAAATAGTGCTGCTATGACCCTTATTGATACAGGTGGGCATTACCTAAATGGAACAACAGATATGACCCGAACCATTGCAACAGGAGTGCCATCAGATATCATGAAGCATCGTTATACACAGGTTTTAAAAGGACATATTGCACTAGCTTCATCAGTTTTAAAACAAGGTGATTCTGGCACTATATTGGATGAACGGGCTCATGTTTTTTTACGAGCCGATGGCGTCGACTTCCGACATGCAACCGGACATGGTATCGGCATGTTCTTAGATGTCCATGAAGCACCACCAGTTATCTATGAAAAAGCGACTCAACCTCTGTCTGCTGGTATGGTATTTTCAAATGAACCAGCCTTTTATGATGATGTGGCTGGATATGGTATTCGCTTAGAAAACATGCTTTTAACACAAGAAGGCCCCAAAGATACTATTATTTTAGAAAATCTATTGTGGATTCCATTTGATCATCGCTTGGTTGAAACAGACTTACTAACCAGCGAAGAAAAAGAATGGCTCAAGGAATATCATACTGTTATTCGGGAAAAAGTTCTACCCAATCTATCTTCGGTTGAACAAAATGTGCTACGTCCTCAACTTGACTTTTTCATTACAATGGAGTAATGTATAGGAATGAATAAAACTTTAATTTCAACAGGCACAGTTGCTACAAACCGCAAGGCTCGCTTTAATTATGCGATACTGGAAACATTTGAGGCTGGTATCATTTTAACAGGTGGCGAGGTTAAATCCTTACGCGCAGGTCATGCAACCATCAATGAAAGCTATGCCTCTTTTGAAGGAAATGGACTGTTTTTAATCAATGCCCACATTATGGAGTATACAGCTGCAAAAGATGGTTTTGTAAAACAGGTTGCTGCTCGCCCTCGTCAATTATTACTTCGGAAAAAGGAACTAAAAAAAATTAAAGATGAAGTGGCTAAAAAAGGAAAAACTGTTGTACCTCTAGAAATCTTTTTTAATAGTCGGGGATTGGCAAAGGTTAAAATTGCCATTGCCAGTGGTAAAAATCATGCCGACAAACGAGAGGATATAAAAAAGCGGGATTGGAATCTGGAAAAACGCCGTATTTTAGCCCATTATAATAACGGCAAATAATAAAGGAGAAAAAGATGAAAAAAATACTATTTATTTTAAGTTGTTTCTTATTCATCACAGCCTGTCAAAAGAAAGTTCCCAGCATTCATGGTAACGAATATATTTTAACAGAAACACCAGATAATGTAGAAATAACATTAGCCTTTGCACCAAATGAAAACCGTTTTTTCGGAAAAGCCGTTAACCGATATTTTGGAACCTACCAAATTAATGGGAATCAATTAATTTTAGGACCAATCGGATCTACCATGATGATGGGCCCCGAAAAAGACATGAACGCCGAACAACAATATTTTCAGGATTTAGCTCGGGTTAAAACATTCCAAGTAACGGAAGACACATTAACAATAATATTATCGGATAATAAAAAACTTATCTTTCAAAAGAAAGAGAATAGTGTTGAATAATCTGTTCCAATTAAAAAAGCCGGTTGATACCGGCTTTTAAAATAACCGCATCCAGCGACAAGCCGCTTTGGGATAATTATGTAACAACAAAAACAGTGCTATCTTATGGTATAACTTTAATCCTTTATATGAAATAATACCGGAAATATAAAAATCCGACAGTTGTTTTTGCATTCTCTGAAACAATAGATATTGTTTTTCAGAATCTTTTTGTTTTCTAACCGCCTGATTAATCATCATCTTTACACGCTTATTTAAAACATTACACTGAACAAAAGGTAAACAATCCGGATGATTTTTTTGAACATAGTTATGAATTTCATAAATAACCTTAAAATAACTCTGCACTTTTTTTTCAGTAAAAGAAGAGCGCATAATCGAATTGGGATTCGCATAGTAGTAATATAAGGGTAATGGAATATATGACATTTTAGGAATTGTCATCATCACCTGAATTGTAAAAGGGATATCTTCAAAATAAATACCATCAATGAAACGAATATCATCTAGTACTGTTTTTTTATATAACCGCGTCCAAACACCTGTTGCAATCTCACGACGAGATACAAAAGCCAAAAAAGGATTATCAATCACTTGAGCCTTAGCACAGGGCTTTTCAAACACAGAAAAATCAACAGGATAACGCTCTTTTGTTTTTAGCAGTTGTATATTAACAACATCTGTTTTTTGCTCTTGAATAACATCATACATTATCTCTAAAGCCTGAGGATGAAGATAATCATCTGAATCAACAAAATAGACATATCTCCCACGGGCGGCATCCAACCCCGTATTTCTAGCCCCAGATAAACCTTTATTCTCCTGTCGTATCAAATAGAACCGTTTATCCTTTGAACAAAAATCAGATGCAATTTGACCACTTTTATCTGTTGAACCATCATCGATGCAAATCACCTCAAAGTCCCGAAAAGTCTGATTTTGGATACTGGTTAAACATCCCAGAACATAGGATTCGACATTATAAATCGGTACAATAACAGAAATAGCGACACTTTTCATCCCCTTAAACTCCTTTTGTATTAGTTTAGATAAAAATCATAAAAAATCAAGATATCTACAACTAAAAATAAAAGCTTAATCTGGTAATTTCTCTAAGATGGACAATATATCATGACAACGCTTTGTATAGGTATGATCCCGTATCGTCCTTTGATAGCCTGCCTCAGCAATTTTTTCATACTTATCCGGATGGGCTACAATATCATCTATCAAATCAGCAAACTCTGCCGGTGTATGATAAGAAATAGCTTCTTTACCAACCTCATAACACAACGCCAAATCCGGACAGGCATTATTGATAATCAAACTGCCACAAGCGCCTATTTCAAATGGTCTAAAATTTAATCCGTTAACATTATTAACCGAAAAAGCCAAATTTAAAGGAGCAATACTCTGTTGAACAAAGCGATATTGATGTTCCTGACGAATACGTTTATTGCGCACGTCGTGTTGTGGTAATTTAGCTTTATCCCATCGACGACCATATATCAAACACCTTTGGCGAACCGCCGCTAAATATTCTGTCCTTATCGGATTGTTCTTCCCGACAAAGAAAGGAGGGAGTGTTTTCTTTGTTTTTTGATTTGTAAAAAGTGTTTCATCCGTACACAAAGGCATATAAACGGCTCGACAACCATATTCTTCAGCGACAGGCATAAAACCAGTATCCGAACAAAAAACAATATCCAAACATGCCACTTTTTTTCGGTTATCCTCTCCAAAAGCATCCCCACACCAGTTAGCCTTCTTTAAATGAGGATATTGGGCAACCTCATCAAACAATGATTGTGGCAGAAAAAATCCCGACACGAATAAAACTGCATCTGGTTTAAAACTTTGTATACGTTTTCGTAATTGTTTTTGTAAATAAGCGTCCCGATACCGCTCCCCACGCCATTTAGACCATGCATACCCGATTGTTTTAGGATTTACACAAAAAAAGGAAACAGTTGCCTGCTTGGCCATATTTTCAGCAAGGGCCTCCGGCCAACGAATAAAATTTCTCTTACCAATAATTAAAACTCGCATACAAAAAATTCCTTTTTAAATACGAACCAAATGAACATCGATTAATGGTTTTTTACCATAAAATTCATTCAAAAATTGTCGAATAATCGTACGAACTGTTTGATCTATCTGACTATTAGAAGACCGCTGTTCTTCTGGTATATTTGCGACACCTTCCCTTATCCGTTGTATCAACGTTTCCTTATCCTCCTCAGTTGCATCCAATAGTCCAAATGTAGATAATTGTGGTTCCCCTAACACCGTCCCTATTTTATCAATCACCAATGTAATAACAAGAGATCCATCATCCATCATTTTACGACGTTTTCGAATAACTTCTGCATCTAACCGAATAATTCGTTTTCCGTCAACAGCCAAAATACCGACGGGTACTTCACCTAAAATCTGAGGCTCATCATCCAGCACAATTACTTCGCCATCTTCCAAGGCAAAAGCAAACGGAACACCCCATTTTTTCGCCAAATCCACATGGCCGGTAAGTTCCATCGCCTCCCCGTGCACAGGCAAAGCAATTTTAGGTTTTAAATACCGGTACATTTGTTCCAAATCGGCCCCTGCATAGTGTCCAGAAACATGGACAAGGTCTTCTTTGTCTGTAATGATTTTAATTCCTTTTGCCTTTAATTTACGCTGTAACAAGGCAATAGCTTTTTCATTTCCCGGAATAACACGAGAGGAAAAAATGACAACATCGTCCGGTCCAAAATAAACAGAATTTTTTTGAGGTGTCATGGCTGCCAATGTATTTAAGGCTGAATGCGGTTCACCCTGACTGCCTGTGCAAATATATAAAACAGATCCAACCGGACGATCCAACGCCTCTTTTTCCGATAAAAATTCAGGCATATCCTTAAAATAACCTGTGGCCCGAGCCGCCGCATCAATTCGCCATAAACTGCGCCCCATTAAGCAAACCTCACGGCCGGTAGCAACGGCCGCCTCATACACACTTTTGACACGAGCAACATTAGAAGCAAAACAACTGATTGCTATTTGTCTATCAGGAAACTCTCCAACCAAACGAACCAAGGTTTCCCGAACATCGGCTTCGGTTAAATTCGTTTGAGTTCCAAATACATTTGTTGAATCACAAACCAAAGCTAAAACACCTTCTTTACCTAATTCCTTTAAGGTATCGACATCTGTTCCCTGCCCTAAGATTGCATCTGTGTTTAATTTCCAATCCCCTGTATGAACGACCAAGCCTTCCTTTGTCCGAATAGC
>JAZRBO010000083.1:0-22087 GCA_045635125.1 Alphaproteobacteria bacterium
CCAAGCGGTCTTAGGAAGACAAAAGCTCCTGACAACTCCTTGGCTCACAGAACGACATGGCTACGATCCGACTTTAACGATAAAAACCAAGCATTTGTTGTTCCGGCATTTTGTGATGCCTGTTGAAACGCTTCGGTAATGTTGGTTGCGTCATTGCCAATAACATCATCACCAGGGCGCCAGTTAGCTGGGGTAGAAATACCAAAGGCATCAGCAGTTTGCAGGCTGATTAAAATGCGGAGAATTTCATCAAAGTTGCGTCCCGTACTGGCTGGATAGTATAAAATGGTTCGGATAATGCTTTTGGGGTCAATAAAAAAGACGGCTCGAACAGTTTTGGTTGTACTATTTTCTGGGTGAATCATGCCGTATTTTCGGGCGACATCTTGTCCTAGGTCTGCTATCAGAGGGAAGGGAATACGAATGTGGTCAAGACCGTGAAATTTGACTTGCTCTTCTATAGCGTAAAGCCAAGCAATATGGCTGGATAAACTATCGATAGATAATCCTAATAAACGGGTATTGAGCGCTTCAAATTCATTGGCAAGCTGAGCAAACATGATAAACTCTGTGGTACAAACAGGTGTAAAGTCAGAGGGATGACTGAATAAAATTGTCCAGTGTCCCTGATAGTCTTCGGGAAAGTTAATAATCCCCTGTGTTGTTTCTGCGATGAAAGCTGGGGCTTTGTCTCCGATCAGAGGGAGAGCCATCGGACAGATACAGTTTTGAGGTGTGGTTTCGGTCATGATAAAACTCCTTTCAATAAACAGGATATAGGTTTTAAGAAAGGGGCTCTTCAAGCTCAACTTTGGTGTAATGATTTGATTGTTAATAAAAAACCCGACATTTTTGTCGGGTTTTTAAGGTTTTTGTATTACATGAATTTAAAATTCACGAAAAAGCGGTTTTCCTTGGAATAGTTTGCTGGTTTGAGCTTCCATTAAGGTACCAAGGTTGATTTTTCCGTCGCGAATACTCATGCGCATTTGATCGGCTACTAAGGGATTCGGATTAGCAAATGCCGTATGCAGAACGGGTCGTAATTTTTCCGTTCCTTCTAATTTTTGGTGAATAACTGCTAAAATACCACGAGCTAACAGATCAGAAACTAAGCTTTCTGCTAAACCAGCACCGGCAGCGTATTTAAGCATTGAATTGAGGGCGTCTTCAACGCTGCTGGCGTGAATGGTGGATAAGACTAAGTGGCCAGACGTTGCTGCACGTAAAACCTGAGAAGCTGTTTCCGGAGTCCGAATCTCGCCAACCAAAATATAACGCGGGCGGGAGCGAAGTGCGGACTTAATGCCATCACTCCACCGTTCGTTTTCAACCGGACATTGTTTGCACAAGCCTAAGGCCCCATTGGCTGCACGATAGAGTCCATCTAACGGCATTTCAGGTGGATCTTCAATCGTATACATAAAGCCACCATCACGTTCTAGATATTTACGCATCAAGGCTGAGGCCGTAGTCGTTTTACCCATGCCCGTCGGACCACCAAATAGAATAAGTCCCGCTTCTTGAGATAATCCGATTAAGTGATTGACAATCGGTTCCGGAAGGCCAAGGCTGAAAATATCAGGTGTTTTTGTTGGCATTTTACGACAGTTGTATTGAACGCCTGTAATTGTAACAATTCGTTCAATACGATAAGATTCTCCTGCAAATTTTAAGGCGTAGCTGGATGAACCAGTATAGCCTTGTTCCAATGCTTTGAGAAAGTCATGCAAGTCATCGGATTCAAAGCGAATCAACGCAAACTTTGTTGATTCATCCCGAATATAGGCGATTTTTTCTGGTGTAAACCATAAGTCTGCAAAAGGAATGGAGCTAACCGAACGGGCTCGGACAATTCTGCCGTTATCTTCAGGTAATATGCTCGATTGTTTTACGGATATTTGTTCCTCTTTTTGTTCTGATGAAGGTTGTGTCGCCGGCGTGTTTTCTGCATCGCTTTGTGGACGGGCGTATCGTGCATGATCAATGTTTGAGTCTTCTGTTGGTTGAGTTTGTTCGATCGTGACGGATGGTGTTTGCGTTGGTTGCGTTTCGATTTCTGGCTCACGAAGAGATGTGGGGGCTACTGACTGAATTGTTGTTTCTTCAACAGATTGTTGGGAAGGTGTTTCAGTCGTTTGCGACGGCGTTAATGTTTCTGTTGGGAGTGACGGGATGGATTCCGCTTTCGATGTGGGAGATGCAACCGGCATTGTTAAGGGTGTTTGTATTGTAGGTATTGATTTTTCTGGTTGTGGCATCGAATTGATAATTGGTTGAGATACCTGTGGTTCCGGTAATATATCAGATGAGTTTGTTGTACGGGATAATTTAGGCGGTTTGAAAAACATGATAAGACTCCTTTTACAAAGTGTTTTCTTTTAACTTGCCATAAATGAGGCTAAAATGCAACTATTTTTGTTTTTTTGATGTTTTTCACAAAAAATAAGAAAAAAAGATTGCATTTAAAATAAAAAAGGTGTATAAATAAGTCACATTCTCAAATAACTATCGGGAGTGGGACTGAAAAGCCCCGCTTTTTTTATTAGAAAAAAGGGAAAGAAAATGGAATTATGTGAACAGGTAGAACGGGAAATCGCGCCAGCTTTAACAGACATGGGATATGAAGTCGTTCGGGTTAGTTTGTCTGGCGGTGATGTTAAAACGCTACAAATTATGGCAGAACGTTTAGATCGGGTCGATATGACAGTCGATGATTGTGCAAATATCAGTCGGACTGTGTCGGCTTTGTTGGATGTTGCTGATCCGATTACGGGGCGGTATACTCTGGAGGTGTCGTCCCCAGGGTTGGATCGTCCATTAGTTCGGGCGGCAGATTATGATCGTTTTGTCGGCGATGTTGCCAAAGTTGAATTGGACCACGAAATCAATGGGCGTCGCCGTTTTAAAGGCCGTTTAAAAGGAACCATTGATGATGGGCAGACGGTTTGTTTTGATTTTGATGGTACGGAAATGCAAGTGGCTTTCCGTGATATCGTCAAGGCAAAGCTTGTCTTAACGGACGAATTGATTCAAAAACACCAAATGAAACAAGGATAAGAAAGGAAAATATGATGCAGATTTCAACATTACCCAGACCAGAACTGATTCAAATGGCTGATTTGTTGGCCCGTGAAAAAGGGATTGATAAAATCGCTGTGTTGGAGGCTATGGAACAAGGTATTTCTAAGGCGGGACGTTCTAAATACGGTCCGGAATACGATATTCGGACAAAAATTGACCCGAATACAGGGGCTATTTTGATGGCTCGATATGTGACGGTTGTCGAAACGGTTGAAGATGAATTTACACAAATTTCAGAGGCGGACGCTCGGAAAAAAGATAAGACCTTGCATATCGGTGATGAAATTGTGGATATTTTGCCGCCAATGGATTTTGGTCGAATTGCTGCCCAAACAGCTAAGCAGGTTATTACACAAAAAGTGCGTGATGCTGAACGGTTGTGCCAATACAACGAAATGAAAGATAAAAAAGGACAAATCGTCAATGGTATCGTTAAACGGGTTGAAAGTGGTAACTTAATCGTTGAAATCGGCCGGACAGAAGCTTTGTTGCGTCGGGATGAATTGATCCCCCGTGAAGCCTATCGTGTCGGGGATCGGTTACGGGCTTTGGTGTTGGATGTTCGATCCGAAGTGAAGGGGCCTCAAATCTTTTTAACACGGTCTCATCCTCAATTTTTGGCGGCTTTATTTAAAGCAGAAGTGCCCGAAATTTATGATGGAACCATTGAAGTTAAAAGTGTTTCCCGTGATCCAGGGTCTCGGGCTAAGATTGCTGTTTATTCAAAAGATTCAACAGTGGATGCTCGCGGGGCTTGCATTGGTATGCGGGGTGTTCGGGTTCAGGCTATTGTTACGGAATTACAGGGTGAAAAAATTGATGTGGTTCAATGGTCACCAGATCCAGCAACATTTATTGTGAATGCGTTGGCTCCGAACGAAGTTCTTAAAATCGTTATTGATGAAGAAGCTAAAAATGTTGAAGTGGTATTGAGTGAAGAACAACTGTCTTTGGCTATTGGTCGTCGGGGACAAAATATTCGGTTGGTCAGTCAATTGACAGGATGGCATATCGATATGATGACTGAAGCCCAAGAAGCCGAACATCGCCAGGCTGAAACAAAAGAGCGTGTGGATTTATTCATGCAGGCTTTGGATATTGATGATATGATGGCTCACATCTTAATTCAAGAAGGATTTGCCAGAGTGGAAGATATTGCCTATGTCGCTTTGGATGAGGTAAGTTCTATTGAAGGGTTTGATGAAGCCTTGGCCGAAGAATTACAAAATCGGGCAAAAGCTTATTTAATCGCTAAGCAAGACACACTGACAAAGAAAATTGATGAGTTGGGTCTTGATGATGATTTAAAGGCTTTGGATGGATTAACGTTAGATATGTTGGCTGACTTGGGTGATGCCGGTGTTAAAACGTTGGATGATTTTGCTGATTTAGCCAGTGATGAGTTAATCGAAATTGTTGGTAAAAACACTCTGGATGAAGAAACAGCAAATGCCTTAATTATGAAAGCTCGGGAGCATTGGTTTGCAGAAGAATCAGCTCAATCATAGAAAACGGCGTGGTCCGGCGCCAGAAGGCATGAAAACATGCTTTGTAACGAAGGAAACAAAACCGAGGGCAGAAATGTTGCGGTTTGTTTCTTCGCCGGATCGTGTTGTTTGCTTTGATGTGGCAAATAAATTGCCAGGGCATGGATTTTGGATGATAGCCGATCGGCATCTTTTGGAACAGGCTGTTACAAAGCGGTTATTTTATAAAGTCGCTAAAGGAACGGTCAAAATACCAGAAGACTTGATTGATCAGGTTGAGAGAGCTTTACGGGAAAGATGTCTTAATTTATTAGGGCTATGCCGTAAGGCTGGTTTAATGGTCTTTGGGTATGAGGCCGTTAAAAAGGTTGTCGGTCAGGGAATGGCCGTTGCTGCTTTTGAGGCGGCAGATGCTTCGGAGCGGGAGCAAAGTAAGATTTACCGTCCCGAAGATGGTTTACCGCTTTATGCCTTGTTTAATCGGGAAGAATTGGGGCGTATTGCCGGTTTGGATGAAACGGTGCATGTGGCTTTGATGGCTGGTCGATTGTCGGAAGAAGCTGCTTCGGCGGCAAAAAAACTAAACCTGTTTATGGGTTTGTGTGAAATGAAAGGATAGATTATGACAGAGGAAAAGAAACCATTAACTTTATCCGGAAAAACGTTGGAATTGAAAAAAACATTATCCTTGGGAAATAATGTTAGACAGACGGTAGGAACCGGACGGACAAATATGGTGCGGGTTGAGGTACGTAAAAAGCGGGTTGTGACGACAGAACAAAAACCAGCTTTGTTATCCGAAGATGCTTCACATAAACTCCGCTTGGTTCAAGAAGCTCAACGGGTGGCTGAGCATGCTCGACAAGAGGAGGAAGCTCGTCGGGTAAAAGCTGAACAGGACCGGATCGCTGCCGAAAAGAAACGGGCAGAGGAAGAAGCACGGGTAAAGGCTGAGGCTGAAAAAGCTGCTCAAAAAGCAGCCGACGAACAAGCTAAGGCCGAACAGAAAGAATTTGCTGCTAAAAAAGTGGTTGAAAAAGAGGAAGCCTCATTTAACCGGAAGGGAAATTCCAAACATGATGCTGGGGCTAAGAATGAGCATGAAGAACGGCCTCGGAAAGGTGGCTTTTCTGAAAAACGAGGCGGTAAAATGAATCTGAATGCTTTCAGAAATGCGACCGTTAGTGGCGATGATGACGATGATAGTATGGAAGGACGTCCGCATCGGCGCAGTTTGGCATCCATTCGTCGGGCTCAGGAAAAAGAACGGTTACGTCACTTGGAGGCCTCTCGTCCTCAGGAAAAAATCGTTCGTGAAGTGATTATTCCGGAAACAATTACGGTTCAGGAATTGGCTAATCGGATGAGTGAAAAAGGCGCCGCTGTCGTTAAAACATTGATGAAGTTGGGTATGATGGTAACAATTACTCAAACAATTGATGCAGATACAGCTGAGCTTGTTGTTGAAGATATGGGGCATAAAGTAAAGCGTGTTGCCGAATCAGATGTGGAAGATGTGTTGAAAACAGAACAGGATGATCCGGCCGATATGAAGCCAAGACCGCCGGTTGTAACGGTTATGGGGCACGTTGATCATGGTAAAACATCTTTGTTAGATGCTTTGCGTTCAACAAATGTAGCTGGTGGGGAATCTGGTGGTATTACACAGCATATTGGTGCTTATCAGGTGCAATTGGCCGATGGTCAAAAGGTGACCTTTATTGATACACCGGGACACGAAGCTTTTACAGCTATGCGGGCTCGTGGGGCAAAGGTAACGGATTTGGTTGTTTTGGTGGTAGCAGCAAATGACAGTGTGATGCCTCAGACAATTGAAGCAATTCACCATGCTAAAGCGGCGGGTGTTCCTATTGTCGTTGCTATTAACAAGATTGATGTGCCGGGGGCAAATCCACAAAAAGTTCGTATGGATTTATTGCAGCATGAAGTTGTTGTGGAATCTATGGGCGGTGATGTGTTGGAAGCCGAAGTGTCGGCCAAAAAACGGTTGAATTTGGAAAAATTAATCGAAGCTATTTTGTTACAGGCCGAAATTTTGGATTTAAAAGCCTCAGCTAACCGAACAGCAGAAGGGGTTGTTGTTGAAGCCCGTATGGAAAAAGGACGTGGTTCTGTTGCAACGGTTTTAATTCAAAAAGGAACATTACGTATCGGAGATGTATTTGTTTCCGGTCAAGAGTGGGGACGTGTTCGTTCTTTATTTAATGATAAGGGACAACGGGTTACAGAAGCTTTACCAGCACAACCGGTTGAAGTTATCGGATTGCAAGGGGTTCCGTCGGCCGGCGATGATTTTGTGACTGTTGCTGATGAAGCGACGGCTCGTGATGTTTCTGGTTATCGTCAACGGAAAGCTCGTGAATTACTGCAAGTTAAGAAAATTAGCAGTGCCGAACATTTGTTGGCTCAGATTAAAGCCGGTGAAATTAAAGAATTGCCTGTTTTGATTAAGGGTGATGTTCAGGGATCTGTTGAAGCTTTGAACGGTATCTTATCTAAAATCGCCAATAATGAGGTGAAGGTTCAAGTTTTGCATAGCGGTGTTGGTGCTATTAATGAGACAGATATTGCTTTGGCTCGGGCTTCAAAGGCGATTGTTGTTGGCTTTAACGTACGGGCCAATCCGACAGCTCGTGAAGCGGCTAAACGGGATGGTGTCGATATTCGGTACTATTCAATTATTTATGATGTAGCTGATGATATGAAAAAGGCTGTTGAAGGGTTATTGGCTCCGGAATTACGGGAAAAGATTTTGGGCTATGCCGAAGTACGTCAGGTTATTTCTATTTCTAAGGTGGGTAAAGTTGCCGGTTGTATGGTTAAAGAAGGTCTTATCAAGCGGGGAGCTAAAGTACGACTCTTGCGGGATAATGTCGTTGTTTACACAGGGGCTTTGTCGCAGTTAAAACGATTCAAAGATGATGTCAAAGAAGTCAAAGAAGGATTTGATTGCGGTGTCAGCTTTGAAAATTATGATGATATCAAAGTGGGTGATACCATTGAATGTTTTGAAATGGAAGAAATTGCCGTTAAATTAAATTTTGATGTGTAATCATCAAAGAATTGATTGAAAAAAACAGCCGTTAAAATCGGCTGTTTTTTTTAATATCAAAAACAACATCTTTTGGGTAAAAAAAAGATTGAAACGGATAGGATAATTCGGTATACTACATAAGATATAAGATGATATTGTAACAAGAAAGGATAAAATGAACGATTCACCCCATATTCCCGTTTTATTACAGGAGGTTTTGGATGCCTTGGCGTGTTGGCAGAGCGGTGTTTTTATTGATGGGACATTTGGTGCCGGTGGATATAGCCGTGCTATTTTAGAGGCAAACACGAAAAATCGGGTGATTGGGTTTGATCGGGATCCATCAGCTATGGCAACCGGGTTGCGGACAGAAGCCGACTATAATGGTCGTTTTTCCTTTATTCATGATTGTTTTGGTAATATGGCTGAACGTGTGTCCGAACAGGTAGACGGAATTGTTTTGGATTTAGGGGTTTCCTCTATGCAAATTGATCAGCCAGATCGGGGGTTTTCTTTTCGTTTTGACGGTCCGTTGGATATGCGAATGGGACAGGCAGGCCGTTCGGCAAAAGATTATGTAAATAGTTTGAGTGAAAAAGAATTGGCCGATATTATTTTTACATATGGAGAAGAAAAGGCTTCACGTCGGATTGCAGCGGCTATTGTTCGGGCGCGGGAAAATGCTCCGATCGTAACAACAGGGCAATTAGCTGAGATTATTCATCGGGTGATGCCTAAGCCTAAGGATGGTTCGGATAGCGCTATGCGAACGTTTCAGGCATTGCGGATTTATGTGAATGATGAGTTGGGAGAGTTGCAACGAGCTTTGGCGGCATCTCTTCAATTGTTAAAGCCAAATGGGCATTTAGTGGTGGTTTCTTTTCATTCCTTAGAAGATCGGATTGTGAAAAACTTTTTAATTAAAAATGCGTCTGCGCATGTGCATCAAAACAGATATGCACCTGTGGCAGAGGCAGAAGAAGGCGCCTTTACTATTTTAACCCGAAAACCAGTAACAGCAAGTGTGGCAGAATTGGAACGCAATCCTCGGGCGCATTCGGCTAAGTTGCGGGCTGCTCGGAGGTCGGTATAATGCGTCGGTGGATGATAAATCTGTTGTTTTTAATCTTGGCAGTAGTGGCCGGCGTTCAGTTGTTTGTTTTAAAGTATCGTGTGATTGATAAAGAGGAAGAGTTAAAAGCTATTCATCGACAAATTTTAAATGATAGTCGTGAAATTCATATGCTGAAAGCAGATTGGGCCTTGTTAAATGATCCAGTACGGTTGCGTGCTTTAGTGGCTCAGACAGATTTTAAATCAATCGGAGCCAATCAAATCAAAGGGTGGCAGGATATGCCTTTGCGGCCGGCTCCGATGCCGGTAAAACGACCGGTTGAAAATATGTCGGAGGTAAATCATGAAACAAAAAAGCAATGATTTTTATCCGGTCGGTGTTGAAATTCCGCAACAAAGTTTGGATCGCTATCGGTGTGTGGATGCAGCAACAAAAAATGTATTGTTGATAGCTAAGCATCGAGTTGTTTTTATTATGGTTGCGTTGGTTGTTTGTTTCGGTGTTATGCTGGGACGTTTATTTCAATTGACAATTGTAGATCATCATGCCCGTAACTTTAAGCCGTCTGTGCTTCGGACTCAATATGAAACAACACGTAAAAATATTGTAGACAGAAACGGTATCGTGTTGGCGACAAGTTTGCCAACCGTTGATTTGTCTGTTAATCCAAAGCAGGTTAAAAATCCTGCTGAAACAGCGCAACGTTTGGCGGGTGCGTTACCTGATTTGGATTATGATGAGGTATATGATAAACTCAGAAGTCCATCTAATTTTAAATACATTAAGAGAAATCTGACACCCAAAGAACGGAATAGTGTCAATTGGCTCGGATATCACTTTTTGCAGGAGACTAAAGGAGAAAAACGGGCCTATCCGCAAGGGCGTTTGTTCGCACATATTTTAGGGGCAACAGATATCGATAATCATGGAATTGCAGGTCTTGAAAAATCGTATGAAATCAACTTGCAAAAAGAAACAGTGCAACTGTCTTTGGACACGTCCGTTCAGGAAATGACAAGACAGGCTTTACAAAAAGGAGTGAAAAAACATCATGCAGAGGGTGGTCTTGGTATTGTGATGGATGTTCGAAACGGTGAAGTGTTAGCTATGGTTTCTTTACCGGATTATGATCCGAATTTGGCAGCCGATGGTAATGAAACTGATCGTTTTAACAAAGCTACTCTCGGAACGTACGAATTTGGTTCTGTGTTTAAATTATTTAATACAGCAATGGCTCTGGACTATAAAGATATCCGTTTGACAGATCGGTTTGATGCGTCACAAACCATTCGAATTGGTCGAAAAATTATTGAAGATTATCGAGGGGAAAATCGGTCTTTGAGAGTGCCTGAAATTTTAATCCATTCATCCAACATTGGTTCCGTACTCATCGCCCAACAATCAGGCTGGGAAAAACAACGGGACTTTTTAAAACGTTTCGGGTTTTATGAAAGACTTCCTATCCAATTATCAGAAAGAGGTTGGACCCAGTATCCACAAGGAAAGAAGTGGGCTGATATTACATCAGCTAATGTGGCTTTTGGTTATGGGATATCAATTACACCACTTCATTTAATAGCCGGTGTCTCAGCTTTGGTAAATGGAGGATATTATCGTGTGCCAACATTCGTACGGGGAGGGAATGATGCGGCCATTGAGTATCAGGTTGTTCAACCGGAAACATCTGAAGCAATGCGTCGGATGATGTGGGCGGTTGTTAATTGGGATATCAAAAAGACAGATCCTGTAGCAGGTTATGCTGTTGGTGGAAAAACAGGATCAGCTAACCTATTGGAAAACGGAAAGTATGTTTTAGGAGCTTTGCGGACAACTTTTGTTGGTGCTTTTCCGATGAATGATCCGAAGTATGCGGTTTTGGTAACTTTGGAAAATCCAAAACGCACAAAGGAAACCTGGATGTTTAATACGGCTGGATGGAATGCCAAACCGGTGGCTTTGGATATTGTGGCGCAGATTGCCCCGTATTTAGGGGTTGCTCCGCAAGAGCGATGGGAACAGCCATCATATATTCAAGAGGCTATCGATGAATCTTTACAACATAAAAAGAGGTAATACAAAATGAAAGTAACAGAACTATTCGCTTTGGCAAAAATAGAAAAGGCAGATATTAGTCTGAGCACCGGTGAAATAGAAATAGAGGGATTGGCTTTAAAAGCTTCTGATGTGAAAAAAGGGTATGCTTTTATCGCATTACGGGGACAGCAAAAAGATGGTGCCGATTTTATTCCTGAAGCCGTTAGCAGTGGTGCAGTCGTCATTTTATCAGAAAGACCCGTGGTGGCGGAAGTTCCTGTTGTCGTTGTTCCGGATTTAAGACGGGCTGTTTCCCGAATGGCTTCAGTTTTATATCCTTCGGACGGATTGATAAAAGTAGCGGTAACAGGAACGAATGGTAAAACATCCACCGTCTTTTATGTGCAACAAATTTTAAATAAGTTAGGTATTTGTGCAGCTAGTTTAGGAACAATTGGGGTGGATTCCCCAGTCTGGAAAGAGGAAGGAAGTGTAACAACACCTGATGCCATTACACTCAATCAAACATTACAAAAATTAGCGGATAAAGGTGTACGAGTTGTGGCTATGGAAGCGTCCAGCCACGGTCTTGATCAAGGGCGGACGGATGGTGTCGCATTTGCAGCAGGTGCTTTCACCAATTTAACGCGCGATCATTTAGATTATCATGAAACAATGGATGCTTATTTAGCAGCTAAAAGCCGTTTGTTTTCAGAAGCCGTTGTGGTTAATGGTGTAGCGGTACTTAATGCCGATATCCCCGAGTTTGATGCCTTAAAAAAAACAGCCGAAGAGCGGGGAATTCGTATTCTTTCCTATGGGCAGGATGGTTCGGATTTACGCTTAATTTTACAAGAACCGAGAGAGGTTGGTCAACATGTTGTTGTTGATGTTTTGGGAAAACGATATGAGGTTGATATTACCATTGTCGGTGATTTTCAGGTCATGAATTTATTGGCTGCAACGGGATTGTGTTTAGCGGTTGGTGCAGAGGCACATCAAATAATGGCACTATGGCCGACATTACAGGCACCTGCAGGGCGTATTGAATCGATGGGAATATTATCGAATGGTGCTCAAGTCTTTGTGGATTATGCGCATACTCCGGATGCTATTGAACGAGTTTTGACATCTTTGCGTCCTCATACAGCAGGGAGGTTGGTATGCTTATTCGGATGTGGCGGTAATCGGGATGCTGGAAAGCGGGCATCAATGGGCGCCTTAGCCGATCGTTTGGCTGATGTCGTTTACATCGTTGATGATAATCCCCGATTTGAAGATCCTGTCGCTATTCGGGAAGAAATTAAAGCCGCTTGCCCCAAAGGGATAGTGTATGATAATCGTGAAGAGGCTATCCATCAGGCGATTGCAGAATTGGGAACAGGAGATGTCCTTGTCCTGGCGGGAAAAGGACATGAGGCCGGACAGACAATTCAGGGAATAACGTATGCTTTTGATGATCGGATTGAGGCAAAGCTTGCTATTCAGAAAACACAAAAAACAGCTTTGTGGCCAGCATCAGATTTACGTTTGGCATTATCTGCTAAGGTGCCTGATATCGTGTCGGGATATGGTGTCTCTATTGATACAAGAACAATTGCTTTAGGGGATGTCTTCGTGGCATTACGGGGTGAAAAAATAGACGGGCATGATTTTGTGTATCAGGCCGTTGCTAAAGGCGCTGCTGTTTGTATTGTGGATCACTTGGTTGATCGGGTGCCAATAGCTAAGCAGATTGTTGTCGGAAATACGACAGAAGCATTGGAATCAATGGCTCGTTTTGCTCGGATGCGGAGTGATGCTCTTTTTGTCGGGGTGACGGGGTCATCAGGTAAAACAACAACAAAGGAAATGTTGCGTCAGTGTTTATCCGATCAAGGGGAAACATATGCAACCGCCGGAAACTTTAATAATCAAATTGGGGTGCCGTTAACATTGGCACGCATGCCTATCAATACACAGTACGCGATTATTGAAATGGGAATGAATCATACCGGTGAGTTAATGCAATTATCGGATATGGTTCGACCAGATGTGACAATTGTAACGATGATTGGTTCCGCTCATCGAGCTTTCTTTGCCAATGAACGAGAGATTGCGGCAGCTAAGGCAGAAATATTCGATTATCAAAATAGACAAGGAACTGCTGTTTTAAATCGAGATAGTGATTTTTATGGATTTTTAGCTGATGCAGCTACTATGCAGGGGGTAAAAAAGATAACCTCATTTGGACAGGATGAACGGGCAGATATTGTTTTGGTGGCAGCAGTTCCTGATGGAGAGGGAACCCTTGTAAATGCTCGTTGGCATGGTGAAAATCTTTCTTTCCGTATTGGATTTTTGGGACAACACTTTGCCATGAATGCATTGGCTGTATTGGGCGCTGTGGATGCCTTAGGTGCTAGCGTTGAACAAGCTGTCCGATCCTTGGAAAAAACAGTTCCGGTTGCTGGACGGGGAGCATGTATCGATGTTGTGTTATCAGATGGTCGTCGGATTAAGGTTATTGATGACGCCTATAACGCTAATCCAGCGTCGATGGCAGCTTCTATTTCATCGCTTGGATTAAGGACTGGCGGACGAAAAATAGCCGTGTTAGGCGATATGTTGGAATTAGGACCTGCCGGTGCCGCTATGCATGTTGGATTAAGTGGTGTTCTGGGGACTGCCGGTATTGATAAAGTTTATACAGTTGGTTCCTTAATGCATGCTTTGTTTGATGCTTTACCCTTTGACAAGCAGGGGGGGAGTGTATCAAAGCCTGCTGAAATTATCCCCGTTTTAATGCGTGAGTTGCAAGATGGAGATATCGTACTAGTGAAGGCTTCAAACGGAACAGGATTGTCTGTTGTATTGTCAGCTTTGAAAGGAGCATAAATGTTATACCTATTGTCTTTATTCAGTTCATCATGGAGTGCGTTGAATGTTTTTAGATATATTACCTTTCGGACTGGTGGGGCTGTTATAACGGCATTTTTGATTGTTTTAATTACGGGACCTGCTTTTATCAGATGGTTAAAGTCTCGGCAAGGAGCCGGTCAACCCATTCGGGCAGATGGACCGGTAACACATCAAGCCAAAAAAGGAACCCCGACAATGGGTGGTTTATTAATTGTATTGGCAAGTTTGATTTCTGTGTTATTATGGGGCTCTTTGACAAATCCTTATGTTTGGATAACTGTTGCTGTTTTTGTCGGTTTCGGTCTTATCGGATTTGTGGATGATTATTTAAAATTGACTAAACGTAATACAGCAGGTATTTCTGGTCGGAAACGGTTGTTGATTGAGTTTACTGTCAGTTTGGTTGCTTGTGTCGGTATGATATGGTTGGAAAATGGATCAATGGCAACAACTGTAACCATTCCCTTTTTTAAAAATATTTTAATCGATATTGGGTATTTTTATATCCCCTTTGCTTTAGTTGTTATTGTAGGGACAGCGAACGCTGTTAATCTGACCGATGGTTTGGATGGATTGGTGAGTGTGCCTGTTATTATGTCAACTCTTGTTTTTATGGTTATTGCCTATGTGGCCGGTCGGTCGGATTATGCTTCGTACCTGCAAATTTATCATGTGAAACAGGCTGCCGAATTAACGGTTTTTGGTGGTGCCATTATTGGAGGGACTCTCGGATTTTTATGGTATAACGCTCATCCGGCAAAAGTATTTATGGGGGATACTGGATCGTTGGCATTGGGAGGGGCTCTTGGTACTTTGGCGGTGGCAACGAAGCATGAGTTAGTCTTAGCTATTGCAGGTGGTATTTTCGTAGCAGAGGCTTTGTCCGATATTATTCAGGTTGGGTCGTTTAAGTTAAGGGGAAAACGGGTCTTTTTGATGGCACCACTTCATCATCATTTTGAGAAAAAAGGATGGTCTGAAACAACGGTTGTTGTTCGGTTTTGGATCATTTCTATTTTATTGGCCTTAGCTGCTTTAGCAACGTTAAAATTGAGGTAATTATGCGATACTTGATAACAAAGGCACAGCGTTTTTTTGATAATCGTCTGAGGCAAATGGATAAGGTTATCTTATACTGTTCTTTTATTTTGATTTTATTCGGTGTGTTTTTAACATTAGCTGCTTCACCGGCTGTTGCTGAACGAAATCATATCAGTTCTTTTCATTTTATTTATCGTCAATTTATATTTTTGGTTCCGGCTGTTTTGGCTATGATGGTAACAGCGTTGTTGTCGGTTCAGCATATTCGCCGATTGGCTTTGCTTGTCTTGATAGGTGGGTTGTTTTGTATGGTTTGTGTTTTGTTATTCGGAACAGAAATTAAGGGAGCTAGACGCTGGCTTAACATTATGGGAATTGGGTTGCAACCATCTGAGTTTGTTAAGCCGGCGTTTGCGGTTGTGTGTGCATGGTTTTTGGCTTCCGGTCGTTTGATACGTCGTTTCCCAGGATATTGGTTAGCAATTATTTTATATGTGATTGTTGCCGGACTATTATTCGCTCAGCCGGATATTGGGATGTTGTTAACAATATCGGCTATTTTTTGTGTTGAATTGTTTTTATCTGGTATTCCTATGGTGTTGGTTGGGATATTGGGAACGGCTTTCGGTGCATTGGTGCCGATTGCTTATTTTTGTTTCGAACACGTTCGTAGTCGGATAGATCGATTTTTGAATCCAGCGGCAGGTGAAGCATATCAGGTTGAAAAGTCACTGGAAACATTGCAGAATTCCGGATGGTTTGGAAAAGGACCGGGAGAAGGTATTGTGAAATATGAATTACCTGATGCTCATACTGATTTTATTTTGGCGGTATCTGCCGAAGAGTTCGGATTTATTTTGACGGCATTATTGATTATTACTTTTGCCGTTGTTTTAGTACGAGGCTTTTGGCTTATTCGACGAGAAAATAATTATTTCTGTCAAATAGCAGTTGCCGGATTATTGACACAAATCGCTTTTCAGGCTATTGTGAACATGGGATCGACGTTAAATCTGCTTCCAACAAAGGGAATGACGTTGCCGTTTATTTCCTATGGAGGATCCTCTCTGGTGTCAATTGGATTGGCTTTTGGGATGATTTTAGGATTAATGCATAGACGAACTTTGAGTAAAGGATTGGAATGAGCAAGAAGCAAATAAAAAAAGGTGATATGCCCTTGGCAATCGTAACAACCGGTGGCTCGGGTGGACATATCTTTCCCGCAGAAGCTATTTCTCGAGCTTTAATTGATAAAGGTATTCGGGTTGCTTTTGTAACAGATAAACGAGGACAAGCTTTTCAGGGATTAAAGGGGGCAGAGGTTTATCGGTTGTCTGCTGAATCTGTAACAGGCCGTTCCATCTTCGGAAAAATTAAGGCAGCGGTTAAGTTATATGTCGGTGTTATTCAGGCAATTATGCTCATGTACAAATTAAAGCCGGCGGTTGTTGTTGGTGTTGGTGGGTATGCATCCATCCCGGCTGTTTTGGCAGCGCATATGGTTAGAATTCCTGTTGTTTTGCATGAACAAAATGCTGTCTTGGGGCGTGCTAATCGATTTTTAGCTCAAAATGCTCGATTGATTGCTACATCCTTTGAACCGACGTTACGTGTGCCGGGGGAGGCTCATCAGGTGATGGTTGGGTTGCCGGCTCGTAGTAGTGTATTAGATGTTATAAAAACACCTTATCCAGTGGCTAAAAAAGTATTTCGCTTGTTGGTGTTTGGGGGAAGTCAGGGAGCTCGTTTTTTTAGTACCCGTTTGGCAGAGGCTTTGATTGCCTTACCGGAACAGGTTCGGGCTAAAATCGAACTGACCCAACAGGTACGACCGGAGGATATGGAAAACGCAGAAAAAATGTATCAAAACGCCGGTTTTAAAAAAGTCGAATTAAAAAGCTTTTTCGACAATATGCCGGAACTGTTAAAACAGAGTCACCTTATCATTGGACGGGGTGGTGCATCGACTTTGACAGAGTTAATGATTGTTGGTCGACCGGCTATTATTGTGCCTTTACCGTCGGCAGCAGATAATCATCAGGCAGAAAATGCACGAGTTTTTTGTGATGCGGGTGCCGGTTGGTTGGTTGTTGAATCCGATTTTCGACCAAAGGATTTTGCTAAGCGCTTAACGCAGTTAATTGAAAATCCGGAATTGTTGCGTCAAGCTTCTGTTCAGGCTAGTCGTTTGGCTCGGCCAAATGCAGCCGAAAAAATGGCCGATGTTGTATGTGATGTTATTAAAGGAAGTCTCCATGAAGATTAATATTCCCCTTAAAAAAATTCATTTTATCGGAATCGGCGGTATCGGGATGAGTGCTATCGCTGAAATGTTGAATGATTTGGGCGTTACCGTTCAAGGATCAAACAATACCGAAAATCCAAATACAGAACGGATTAGAAAACAGGGGATTCCTGTTTTTATCGGACACGACGCCAATCATTTGGATGGGGCTGATGCAGTTGTGATTTCAAGCGCCATTCGACCGGATAATCCAGAGTTAGTGGAAGCTAAGCGGCGCGGGTTGGCTATCGGACATCGTTCGGAAATGTTGGCGGAAATTTTAAAGTATAAGCGCAGTATTTGCGTGTCGGGAACGCATGGTAAGACAACAACATCATCCTTAATTGCCAGTTTGTTGATGGAAGGTGGTAAAAAACCAAGCTTTATCATTGGGGGCATTTTAAATGCACAGGCATCTAATGCACGCTTGGGAAAAGGTGAGTGGGTTGTTGTTGAGGCTGATGAATCAGATGGTTCCTTTCTGCGTTTGCCGACAACAATTTCGGTTGTGACGAATATCGATCCCGAACATATGGAATTTTATAAGACATTTGATAATATGAAGGGAGCTTATGAAGTTTTTATCCGTCAAACGGCCTTTTATGGAAAGACTATTGCCTGTTTTGACCATCCGGTTGTACGAGAGGTTATTGCCAAAATGCCAGATCGGAAAATTATTACTTATGGGATAAGTAAACAGGCCGATGTTCATGCGGATCACATTCGCCCTAAAGTCGGAGGATTGGTTTTTGATGTTTTTGTCCGTCAAGGGGCAAAGTTCAAAAAGATAAAGGATGTTTCTCTGTCTTTAATGGGACAGCACAATATAGCTAATGCTTTGGCTGCAGTGGCTGTTGGTGTTGAGATGGGATTGTCAGATAAAGTTATTAAAAAAGCGTTGGCCGGATTTAAGGGAATTCAACGTCGTTTAACGTTACGTGGTACTATCGGGACAGAAGTTCAGGTGTATGATGATTATGCCCATCATCCGGTTGAGGTTCAGGCAACTTTGAAAGCTGTTCGTGGAGGAACGCAAGGGCAGGTAGTCGCTGTATTTCAACCACATCGTTATGCTCGTTTTCGGGATTTGTGGTCAGAGTTTTTAACAAGCTTTGGTGAAGCTAATACTGTTTTGGTCTGTGATGTTTATGGCGCCGGAGATACTCCGATTGATGGTATTACGGCAGAACGATTTGTTCAGGAATTATCACTCTATCATCCCAATGTAAAATATGTCCCTAGTTTTGATGAACTACCTCAAATGGTACAAGACAGCGTGCGTCCTTATGATACGGTCGTGTGTTTGGGCGCTGGATCAATTTCGGCTCAATCCATGGCGTTGGTGCAAAAATTGAAAGGAAAAAGAAAATGAGATGGTTTTGGTCCTTTTTGAGACGTCGAAAAGGAGCGTTGATTGACCGATTGCCTCCGTTGTCTGGTACAGTAGCAGAAAATGTCTCCTTGGCCCGTAAGACATGGTTCGGCGTTGGTGGAACAGCAGAAGTTTATGTGGAACCAGCAGATGTAACGGATTTATCGACTTTAATTCGATATCTGCCAAACGAACCTTTGACGGTATTGGGAGCTGGTAGCAATGTTTTAATTCGGGATGGTGGTATTCCCGGAATTGTGGTTAAACTTGGAAAACCATTTGCAACGATTCAGGTGACAGAAAATCGTTTAATTTGTGGGGCTGGTGCATCGGTCATGGAAGTGGCCCGTATCGCTGAAAAAAACAAAATTGCTGGATTGGAGTTTCTGTGTGGAATTCCCGGATCTGTTGGGGGGGCTTTGCGGATGAATGCTGGCGCCCATGGTCAGGCTGTTTTTGATCGTTTGGAAAAATTAACGGCCGTGACAGGGGCAGGGGAAATTGTGGATATTAACCCGCATGAAATGGATGTATTCGGATATCGTCAATGTCATTTACCGTCTGATTGGATTTTTGTTGAGGCTGTTTTTGTTGGAGAGGTCGTTGAATCGGTCGAAGGTATACGGGAAAAAACCGCTTCCTATAAAAAACATCGGGAAAGTTCTCAACCGCAAGGGGTTCGGACAGCTGGTTCGACTTTTAAAAATCCAGAAGGTTTGGCCGCTTGGCGTTTAATCGAAAAAGCCGGTATGAAAGGGGCTCGTGTCGGAGGGGCTGTCATATCAGATAAGCATGCGAATTTTATTATCAATACCGGTGGGGCAACAGCTGCTGATATCGAAAATTTGGGTGAACAAGTGCGAGAGGCTGTTTTAAAAAAATGCGGTGTAACTCTGGAATGGGAAGTTAAAAAGCTGGGAGTTAATCAAAAATGACAAAAGTATTGGTTGTAATGGGTGGGATATCATCTGAACGTGAAATTTCAATTTTGAGCGGAAATGGTGTTGTCGCTGCTTTGCGAGAAGCAGGAATGACAGTTATTCCTTATCATCTTACAGCTGATATAACAGATTTTGTGGCTGTGCTGGAACGGGAAAAACCAGATGTCGTTTTTAATGCATTGCATGGAAAGTACGGGGAAGACGGATGCATACAGGGATTATTAAATATGATGAAAGTACCATATACGCATTCGGGTGTATTGGCTTCTGCCGTTGGAATGGACAAAGAAATGACGCGTCGTGTTGTTCGGGAAGTCGGTATTCCTGTCGCGGATGGATTTATTGTCAAAAGGGATGAATTTGAACGTGGGCGAGAATTAGCTATGCCATACGTAGTTAAACCGAATGATGATGGTTCTTCTTTTGGTGTTTATATTGTTCGGAATGAGGAAGATAGAAAAGAGGCATTGTCCCATTGGCCAGAGGGGCGGTCTATGCTGACAGAAAGTTATATCGCCGGTCGGGAATTGTCTGTGGCCGTTTTAAATGGAAAAGCTATGGGGATTGTTGAGTTGGTTCCCAAAACAGGATATTATGATTTTCATAATAAATATACAGCTGGTTGTACGACCCATATCGTACCGCCTGTGTTACCCGAAGAAGTGGCTAATACATTAAAGTCATATGCTGAGCAGGCGCATCAGGCTTTAGGATGTCGGGGAACGACTCGAAGTGATTTTCGATTGGATGATGTAACAGATCCTGCCCATCCCAAGATTGTCTTTTTAGAAATTAATACAAATCCCGGAATGACGCCTTTATCATTAGTTCCTGAAATCGCCCGAATTTGTTGCGGATTATCCTATCAGGAGTTAGTTGTTCGTTTGGTGACGGAGGCAACGTGCGAAAAATAAAAAAGAAAAAAAATATAATCAGTCTACGATTAAAAATAACGCTTTTAGCCGTTGTTATCAGTGTACTTGGTCTTGTCGTCTTTTTGATGTCACCTTGGGGAAAACCGGTTGTTCATACGGTTCGTGTCGGATATCAGACGGTTGTGGAAAAAGCCCACTTAGTATTGGATCAAGTTAAGGTTGAAGGACATGCTCGAACATCTCTGGCAGATATTAATGATGCTTTGGGGTTGACTCAGGGAATGCCGATTTTTGATATTGATTTAAAAGCAGCACAAGAACGTTTGTCTACATTGCCTTGGGTACGTGAGGTATCTGTTGAACGATATTTACCTTCTGTTTTATTTATTCGAATCGTTGAGCGTAAGCCAATTGCCGTTTGGCAACATCAGAAAATGTATCATCCTTTAGATGAATCGGGTGAACCGATTGCGGATGATAAAACTATTTTAAGTAGATTATTATTGGTAGTTGGTGATGATGCTCCAGAACATACACCAGCCTTGATTCAGACTCTGGCAAAGTATCCCGATGTGGCCGTTAAGGTTCGTTCAGCCGTTCGGGTGGGGAGTCGACGCTGGAATCTGATTTTAAACGATGCTGAAGAAGGATTGGAAGTCTATTTGCCAGAAACAGATGTAGAGGCAGCTTTGGAACGGTTACAAAAAATGAATGAAGAAGAACAGATTTTACGCCGGGATTTACAGGTCATTGATTTGAGAATATCAGATCGCTTAATCGTTCGGATGCATAAAGGAGGTCGGTCATGATATCGCTTTCATCCGTTTGGCGGAAACGGTACTCTTATGTTACAGTTTTAGATATTGGAACAGCTAAAATTTGCGGTTTAATGGTTCGCATGGATATGGGAAAACCCGTTGAGGTTATTGGGTGTGGTTATGCCCCCGCAAAAGGAATTCGTGGTGGAGCTATTGTCGATTTGGATAAAGCGACCGAATGCGTTGGTCAGGTGTTGCAACAGATTGAACGTCAGGCCGATCGGCAAGTTAAATCGGTTGTCATTAATATATCATCTAGCCAAATGCGCTCTTCCCACCTATATCGGGAGAAAGAAATACCCGAAGGGCGGCAGGTAACAACGGCCGATGTCAAAAGTTTGGTGGATGAAGCTTTGGCGGCTTGTTTGCAAACAGGTGAGGAAGTTTTACATGCTTTTCCACTTGGATATGTATTGGATAAAGAACAGGGATGTGTCGATCCTAGAGGTTTGGATGCCCGTATTTTAGGGGCGCATATTCATGTTATTACAATTCCGGAAGCACAATTGCGTAACCTCGTCTTAGTGTTAGACAGGTGTCATGTATCGGTTGAAACAAAGGTGGCGACACCCTATGCAGCGGCTTTGGCGGTTTTGTCAGATGAGGAAAAAGAAATCGGGGCAACGGCTATTGATATGGGGGCTGGTGCAACGGCAGTTGCTCTATTTATCAATGGTGGGTTGGTACATATTGGTAGTTTACCCGTTGGCGGAAATGCTTTGACACGCGATATTGCGCAGGGGTTGAGCACATCTCTGGCAACAGCAGAACGGTTAAAGACATTGAACGGAGCAGCGTTTCGATCACCAAAAGATGAATTGGAACGACTAATTGTTCCCGTTATCGGTGAGGAAGAAGGGGCTTGCATTCAAATTCCTCGGGCAGATTTAATTGCAATTATTGTACCTGGTCTAGAGGAAATTTTGGAAGGTGTGGGACGGATTTTGGATGAAGTCCCTGCTTTTGGTGTGGCCGCCAGACGTCTAGTCGTTTGTGGTGGCGGTAGTGAATTACAGGGATTAAAAGAAAAAACAGCAGCTCTGCTGGAAGGAAATGTACGGGTTGGAACAGCCCCTGAAATAAAAAACTTGCCAAATCAATTTGATTCGTATACATTTCT
>JAZRBO010000084.1:0-6118 GCA_045635125.1 Alphaproteobacteria bacterium
GTAAGAGTGGAGAATTTATGACTAACGATGGTATTTGTTACTCTTGTTCGAGTACTAAAGGTTATTATGAGTACACAACAGTGGAAGAATGTGCCAAATGTGATAATCGGATTATGCATGCTAGAGGCTTTTGTCTCTTGCCATGTGGGCCTGGGGAATGTATGGATGAAACTGGTATTTGTTCCCCTTGCTCGAGTCCTGAAGGTTAAGTATCCACAATAGCGGAAGAATATGCTAAAGTGATGATACAAGCACACCACGGTATATGGATGGTAGTTATTGTTGACGACGTTCATAAAATTGCGTATCCCATACACAACAAACAGAGGCTTGTTTTTAAGCCTCTTTTTTTAAGAACTCTGAAAGCCTCCTTTTTTGTTAATGCCCTTTGGCAGAGAGGAATGGGTGCCACTGGATTCCCGATCAAGTCGCGAATGACGAAAGGGGGTGCAATGACGAAATTGAGAGAGGACGGGAATGATAAAAGGGGGTGATGGGGAGGTAAAGGGAGAATGAAGGACAGGGGGTGAGATTGGCCTCCGGCAGGGTGGAATTGTGTGTTAGAAGATTTATGGGGAAAGGATGAGAATGGCTAGATGGAATAGAGAGGCATCAAGGGTGTATATATGGTCTTCGGCAGAGCGGAATATGGTATTAAGGGTGGGGTAGTAAGTGTATCTGATCTTTGGTCGTGTAGAACTGAATGAAAAGAGCGTTGGATCTGTGGGGATATTTATCTTTCGAAAAATAGGTGTGGCTAAAAATAAATAGGAAAAATGAGTCCTTTGGGATTGACATTTTTCACTATTTTAAGTATACTTCGCCCGAATTTTTTAATCAGACAAAAGGAATACAATATGTCATTAGCTTCTTTTTTTAAGCCGACTTCTGTTGCTGTTGTCGGTGTGTCCGCCGATCCGACTAAGTTAGGATCAGTTGTTTTCAAAAATATTATTGATGCTGGTTTTTCGGGAAATTTATATGGTGTTAATCCCAAATTAGCCGGTCAAAATGTTATGGAACGGCCTTGCTATGCCTCTGTTCGGGATATTCCCGATGCCGTCGATTTGGTCGTTGTTTTGGTTCCGGCTCGTTTCACAATGCCAGTCATTGATGACGCCGTTGCCAAAGGTGTTAAGAATATCAGCATTATTACAGCTGGTTTTGGTGAAGTTGGTAACCATGACTTGGAAGATGAAATTGCCCATAAATGTCAGATGGCCGGTATCAATTTATTAGGTCCGAACTGCTTGGGTCATATTTCAACTTTTGATCATTTAAATGCCAGCTTTGCCGATGGTTTCCCAGCTAAGGGAAATGTTGCCTTTATTTCTCAATCCGGTGCATATTGTTCCGCTATTATGGATTGGGCTCGTGAAAAAGGTATCGGATTTTCACACTTTATTTCCATTGGGAATAAGGCTGATTTAGCCGAAGATGCTTTGTTGGATGCTATCGCCGAAGATCCGCATACAACAGCTTTTGTATTCTATTTGGAATCTTTGAAAAACGGAACCCGCTTTTTGCAGGCTCTGAAACGGGTAACAAAGACAAAACCAGTCGTTATCATGGAACCAGGGAAATCACAGAAAGCTCAAGCAGCCAGTTTGTCCCATACAGGTTCTTTGGCTCCGAACTATCGGGTGTTGGAAATGGCTTTACAACGTTCCGGTGCTATTCAAGCCTATAATACACGGGATATGTTTGGCTTGTTGGAAATTTTACAGAACTGTCATCATCAGGAATTTGATGGTTCTTTGGCCGTGCTCACAAACGCTGGTGGTGTCGGTGTGTTGACTTCGGACTTGTGTGAAGAAGCAGGGTTGGATCTGGCTCGCCCATCCGAAAAAACAATTGAAACATTAAAAATGGCGTTGCCGGCTGAGGCTGCTTTGGGTAATCCAATCGATGTTATCGGGGATGCTCGGGCCGATCGGTATGAAGCTGCATTGGATATTTTATGCGCCAGCGGTGAATATAAAAATATCCTTGTCCTGTTGACACCACAAATGGTAACAGATGCTAAAGGAACTGCAGAAGCTGTTGTTCGTGTTGCTAGTCGTTATCATAATGTGAATATCTTTACATGCTTTGTTGGCGGTGTTCGTGTTAAAGAAGGTCGGGATATCTTACAACAAGCCGGTGTTTTAACATACGAATATCCCTGTGATGTTGTTCGTTTGTTAGGCTTGTTAAAAGCTCAGATGGCTTTCAGAGGTATGGCTGATGTTGAATTTACAGCTCAACCTGTACCGACAGAAATTATGACAGCCGTTCGAGCTGCTAAAGAAGAAGGATTGGCTTCTTTACCACAAGCGACTGTTAATATGATTATGGATCATTATGGAATTGATTATCCTAAATCTGGTAACTTTGTGAATAAAGAAGAAGCTTTGGCTTTCTGTCGCAAGATTTTCCCAGCTCCGGTTGTGTTGAAGTTGTCGGCTCCGGATGCTTTGCATAAAACAGAAATGAAGGGTATCTATTTAAACATTGATGACGAAGCTAAGTTTAATGCCGCTTTCGATGGATTAACGGCCACGATCAATCAATTCCAATTGAAAGGGGCTAGCGTTTTAATTCAGGAAATGATTGTGAAGGCAACCGAAACAATTATCGGTGTCAATTCCGATAAAAACTTTGGGCGCGTCATGGTGTTCGGTACCGGTGGTATCTACACAGAAGTTATGCGGGATACAACAATGCGCATTCTGCCGGCAAATGATTTCGATGCCATGATTAAGGAAACAAAAGTCGGAACGATTTTAAATGGTGTACGGGGTGAGGAACCTAAAGCCGTTGGTGCCGTTGCCGATACATTGGCTAAAATCCAAAGAGTTGTTTTGGAAATCCCTGAAATCACAGCTATCGATGCTAATCCGGCATTAATTACCAAAGATCGGGCTGTTGTCGTTGACTTTAAGATGCTCTTGAAGTAATAACGGCATTTAAAACAAAACCGTCGTCTTTACAAAATAAGGCGACGGTTTATTTTTATCCCAAAAAGGGGTTGCGATTTGGGGGATTTGTCCTATATGATACAAATAATATAATATGTCAGGAAAGGAAAAAAGATGGCAGAAGAAAAAATGGCTTTTCAAGCTGAAGTTGCTAAGGTATTAGATATCGTAATTCATTCGCTCTATTCAAATCATGAAATTTTCTTACGGGAGTTGATCTCTAATGCTTCTGATGCATGTGATAAATTGCGCTATGCCTTATTAGTGCATCCCGAGTTGGTTGGAAAAACCGATGCTTTCAGAATTGTTTTAACGCCGGATGAAAAGGCAGGAACATTGACCGTTACAGATAACGGTATTGGGATGAATAGAGAAGATTTAATTCATCATTTGGGGACAATTGCCCGTTCAGGATCAGCCGATTTTATGAAAAATCTAACAGGGGATAAGCAAAAAGACATGGCCCTTATCGGACAGTTCGGTGTCGGGTTTTATGCCTCTTTTATGGTGGCGGAAAAAGTCATTGTTCGGACGCGCAAAGCAGGAGATGAATCCGGTTGGATGTGGGAATCGGATGGTGCCGGTTCTTTTATAATTACAGAAGAAAAAGATTTGCCCGTCGGTACCTCTGTCGAATTGTTCTTAAAGAAAGATATGAAGGAATATTTAGAACCTATTCGGATTCGTCATTTGGTTAAACAATATTCCGATCATATCGGAGTCCCTATTGTCCTAAAAGAAGGAAGTAAAGAAGAAACCATTAATGCAGCGAGCGCCTTGTGGGCAAGACCAAAGCAGGATATTACTGAAGCAGCCTATAAAGATTTTTATCAATCTGTATCACATGCTTTCGATGCGCCATGGATGACATTGCATTATAAGGCAGAAGGGGTGATTGATTATACGGCTTTGTTGTTTATACCGACAAAACCTCCCTTTAATTTATTCCAGCCGGACAGAAAGTCGGGAATACAGCTATACACAAATAAGGTATTCATTACAGATGATGTGCCCGAATTAATGCCTTACTTTTTGCGATTTGTAACGGGGGTTATTGATACGAATGATTTGCCTTTGAATGTTAGTCGGGAAATGCTTCAAAAAACACCGGTTATGGCTAAAATTAAAAAAGGAATTATTCATCGGATTTTGGGTGAGCTCAAAAAACGGTCGGAAAAAGTAGAAGACTATCGGACTTTTTGGGATAGTTTCGGAATAGTTTTTAAAGAAGGGTTGTATGAACCAATCGATGAGCGGGATGAAGTTGCTGAACTTTGTCGATTCCAAACAACCGCCGGAAATGACCTTGTCAGTTTTTCGGAATATGTCAATCGCATGAAGGCTGGTCAAGAAAATATATACTACTTAACCGGGACGGATATCGATTCTTTGCGGGTTAATCCTCAGCTGGAAGGCTTTGCTGCTCGGGGAATTGAGGTGTTGTTATTAACGGATCCGATAGATGAGTTCTGGGTACAGACTTTTAATGAGTATAAGGGAAAGAAAATTGTATCCGTTATGCATGCTCGTTCCGATATTGATGCGGTTAAGCCTGAAGGAAAAGAGCAGGGAGATTCTTTAGATAAAAAGCAGGCCGACATTTTAATTCAGCGCGTGAAGGAGGTTTTGGGAGATCGAGTCGGTTCCGTTCAAATGACGGATCGTTTGACCAAAAGTCCTGTGGCTTTGATTACCCCAGAGGGACAGATGAGTTTGAATCTGGAACGATTGATGAAAGCACATGGACAGGCAACAGCTTTTGATAGTACGCGTATTTTGGAAATGAATCAAAGGCATCCCATTATTCGGCAGTTGGCTGAAAAAGTTGGCCTTAATGACAAATCGGATGTGGTGGCGGATGGTATTCAGGTTTTATTTGACCAGGCCTTAATTGCTGCCGGAGAACCGATACGGGATCCTGCCGGATTTGCTGAGCGAATTGAACGCTTTTTGTCGGTAGGCCTAAATTCATAAGCCTCCTAAACCTCATACCGGAAAAATCAACAGGCGTTTTAGATAAAACGCCTGTTTTCTATTTTGATATAATTATCGTTGCAATTGATTTTCCATCAAAACCGGTGATGGTCCCTTGTTTTTTTGAGATGTACACAATAATACAGTTCCAATCGTTCCTAAAACGGCACCTAAAGCCACCCATTTTAATAGAGTTGCTGAAATTTCTCGTTTTCCGAAACAATAGCTTTTTCGTTCAATCTTATTGAAGAAATCATACTCTATTTTTATTTTAGGCTTCCCATTGGCTTTGCATAAATACTTAGTCCCGGTTAGTGGGTTTTCATCAAAATCATATTGACGCATCTCTGTTATCATCTTATCAGGATAATAGTTTGTTTCTTTTGATTGAATGACATATGCAAGGCCAGAATCATTTCCTTCAAAAAAAACATTGTGGTACAAATATTCATTCTCCCTTACTTTACGTCCATCGGGACTGTAGTGTATTTCAATTTCACGCCGTACCTTTCCGAATGAAACGTATTCGTCCGCAGGCTCACATGTGCTGCTGTCAGAATGAGTCTTTTTTTCTGTACTGTCAATATCGTATTCATACAGCACCTCACTCATTTTGTTTCCATTAAGGTAATAATCAATTTTATGCTGTTCCTGTCCCTTATCATCATACAGCACCTCACTCATTTTATTTCCATTCGGATAGTATTTAATATCGTGTTTTTCAATCATCTCTTCCATTTGCTTTCTCCTTTTTATGCATAAAACATCACCAGTCCTTTAAGTTTAGTATTCTTTTTTGTTTTTGTCAATATTTTTTTTGTTTTTTAATACAAAAGAAAAATTTATCTGTCACAATCTAATCGTTGTGTAAAGAATTATAAAAAATCTTTTCTTGGGAATATTCATCCATTATCTATACTCTATGAAATTCCATCGAATTGCGCCGATAGTATCATTTTTTTCAATAAGTTTTGTCTCGCCCCCATATTAGACTGGCTTGGATTGTCTGTATCTACCTGCTCACGCAGGTAGTGTTACGTTCGATACAAAAAATCCCCGATCAGGTGATCGGGGATTTTTCAACCTTTGTTGTCAGCTGAAATTATTCAATAATTTTAGCAACAACACCAGCACCAACAGTGTGGCCGCCTTCACGGATAGCGAAGCGCAAACCTTCACTCATA
>JAZRBO010000085.1:0-4680 GCA_045635125.1 Alphaproteobacteria bacterium
CCAGGATCTGCCGGCAAAATTTTGCCAAAACGACCAGCTATTGCTGGCAGCAGCAATCCTATCAAAAAACCACACAAAATTGCACCTGTTATATTCATCATTAATTTGCCTTATAAAGAAAAAAAAGAAGATATGCAAGATTTTTCTTTTATTTTGTTATAAAAAAACGTATACTGGTACTCGTTAAACAAAAGGAGAGATAAAAAAATGATTCGTGAACAAATAAAAACAAAGTTAATTGAAGCGATGAAAGCTAAAGATGAAAAAGTAACTGGGACCCTGCGTTTAATCAACGCCGCCATTAAAGACAAAGATATAGAAGCGCGTCCTAAAGGTATCACCGACGGCATCGATGACAATGCAATTATGAGCTTGCTTCAATCCATGGTCAAACAACGTAAAGAAAGTATCGATATGTACACCAAAGGTGGCCGTACAGATCTAGCCTCTGCTGAACAAGAAGAAATCAATGTTATTCAAATGTTTTTACCTCAGCAAATGAATGAAGAAGAAACAAAAAATGCCATTCAACAAATTATTACGGAAACAGGAGCTTCTTCCATCAAAGACATGGGTAAAGTCATGGGATTATTAAAAACCAAACATGCCGGCAGTATTGACATGGGAAAAGCATCCGGCTTAATTAAGGCCTTATTAGGATAGGACATGGCGCTACCTCCTCGTTTTCTGGATGAGTTACGCGACAAAATCCCATTATCAGAGCTTATTGGCAAAAAAGTTAAGTTAACCCGCCGTGGGCGTGAATATATGGGACTTTGTCCTTTTCATCACGAAAAAACCCCCTCTTTTACAATCAATGATGACAAAGGATTTTATCATTGTTTTGGTTGCGGGGCTCATGGGGATGCCATTAAATATTTAATGGATGGTGAAAAAATGCCATTCATGGAAGCTATTGAATATCTAGCGGGATTAGCCGGCATGAAAATACCAGAAATGTCACCGACTCTGGCGGCCAAAGAAAAACAGCAAAATAGCCTTATTGCCATTATGGAAGAAGCCTGTCGTTTTTTTCAGGCCCAGTTATTCGGACCAAACGGAACTAAAGCTAAAAATTACCTAATTAAACGAGGAATCTCCGCAGATATCGCCAAACAGTTTCGTTTAGGATATGCCCCTAATGGATCGGCATTAACCTCTCATCTACGACAAAAGGGGATTGATGTAAAAGCTTGCGCTTCTCTAGGTTTAATTGCCCAAAATAATTATGGTGGACAGTGGCACGATTACTTTTACGACCGTATTATGTTCCCTATTTTAGATCGTCGAAAGAGGGTTATCGGTTTCGGCGGACGCATGCTCGAAAAAGGTGAACCGAAATATTTAAACTCACCAGAAACTGCGCTATTCCATAAAGGAGAGCAACTGTACGCCTTACCAAATGCCATTGACACTATTCGCAAAAAAAACGAAGCCCTGCTCGTAGAAGGGTATATGGATGTCATAGCCCTTCATGCAGCGGGATTCACGAATGCAGTCGCCCCATTAGGAACAGCCTTAACAGAAAACCAAATTAAAATATTGTGGCAATCCTGTGACGAGCCTCTCATCTGCTTCGACGGAGATGGCGCCGGTCAAAAAGCCGCTATTCGAGCCCTAAACAGAGCGCTACCCATATTAACTTCAGGAAAGTCATTGCGCTTTGTTGCCCTGCCCGATCCGTTTGATCCAGATGACATGATACGTAAAAAATCGCCCGAAGCGTTTGCCCAGGTTGTTTCAGAAGCACGCCCTTTTGCCACAGTTTTGTGGGAAAATCTACTAGCGACTCAACCAATCGACACGCCCGAACGCATGGCAAAATTTGAAGACTTGGTTCAAAAAACGCTGGACAGCATTCAAAATCAATCGGTTAAAAACTATTACACAAAAGACTTTAAAGATCGTTTATGGCGCCTAACACATCAATCTTCTAAAACAAAACGCCGATCACGCCTATCCACGCCGATACATGCGCCGACCCCAGGATTAGCCGACGCTCGTATGCTACTAGCCTATCTGATATGTTACCCGACAGCTAGCATTTCATTTTTAGAAGAAATTGCCATTTTTCAACTGCCAGATAGAATCTTAAATGATATTTTTCAAAATATTATTGCTTATTTAATGGAAAACCCTGAGTCATTTAAAGACAGCCTGGATGATGTTTTAAGTCAAGAGGAAAAACGCATTTTAGCCGCCGAAATAGAAATGTTAAAACGAGCTAACAAGCAAATCCCAGAAGTGACAGCTGATTTAAAGCGGATGATTTTACAATCCCGAATTCAATCAATCCAAACGGATATTAATCAAAAAACGGCCAGCTATATGGAAAACCCATCATCCGAATTATGGGAAACGATTAAAGAACTCAAAAAAGAAATTGAAAAACTGTCCGAAAGTGAATAAAATCGTTGACATCCCTCTAAAAATGCATATAATAGGTATAATTTGTTTTGACCCAGCAAGTGAGATGCATCGATATGACCCCAAGCATAATAAATGATGAGATATCTGAAACCCCTATTGAAATAGGGACAAGTGATTCTAAATCCTTGATGAAAAAATTAATAGAACAAGGTAAAGAGCGTGGCTTTATTGCTTTGGATCAATTGAAAAAAGCATTACCGCAGGAATCTCAAACGGAAGATGCCTTAGAAGTTATTGTATCCTCTTTTAGTGATATGGGTATCAACATCATTGAAGGTAGCGAGGATATTACAGACCTAACAGAAATACAATCGCACACCCAACAAGCAGAAGAAAATATCCAAGAAGCCGACGTAGGAGCACGCGTCAATGATCCTGTCCGTTTGTATTTGCGGGAAATGGGAGCTGTTGAATTATTATCTCGTGAAGGTGAAATTGCTATTGCAAAACGTATCGCTGCCGGCGTTGACGTTATGATGAGTGGTTTAGCCGAAAGCACCATGACGATGAGGTCTTTGTCAAAATGGCACAAGCAGTTGGTTGACGGCGAAATGCTATTGCGGGAATTGATTGATTTAGAAGCAACTTTTGAGGCTACCCCCAACAAAGAGCAAATGGAAAAAGCCGAAAGAATTCGTAAAGAAGCTGATGCTGATTTAACTTTGTTTGAACAAGAAGAAAAAAATACCTCTAAGAAAGGAAAAGGCGATAAAACAGAGTCTAAGTCTAACAGCATATCTGATGATGAATTTAATCTCGATTCTCATTCGACCCAAGATGACACCGAAGATGATGATGAAGATGACAGTATTTTATCCATCGGTCAAATGGAAGAAAATCTGTTGCCTCAAATTTTAGAAACCTTAGATAAAATTGAAACGTTACAACAAAAATTTAAGGTCGTTCAACAAGAGAAGTTCGGTTTAATCTTTAAGAAAAAAGAAGTTCCTACTGCCTTAGAAAAAAAATATCAGACCTTACGGAAAGAACTGACCGAACACTTGAAAAGTATTCATTTAAGTCCAGCTAAAATCGATTTCCTAATTGAAGAAGTAACCGATGTCAATCAAAAATTGATGATGTTAGAAGGGAAATTGTTACGCTTAGCAACGGCCAGTAAAATTGATAGAAATGATTTTATTGATTTTTATCAAGATAGTGAAACAGATTCTAAATGGATTGCTAAGGCTGCTAAAAAGACAGAAAAGCATTGGAAAGAATTTATTGCTAAATACAAAACAGAAATCCAAGACATTCGGACAGCAATTTTACATATTGTCGATGACGTACAGATCCCTATTTCCGAATATCGTAAGCTGGTCACAACAATCAAGAAAGGAAAACAGGAAACAAACAAAGCTAAGCAGGAAATGATTGAAGCTAACCTGCGTTTGGTTATTTCTATTTCCAAAAAATACACAAATCGAGGCCTGCAATTCCTTGATTTGATTCAAGAAGGTAATATCGGTTTGATGAAGGCCGTAGATAAATTTGAATATCAACGGGGATATAAGTTTTCGACCTATGCTACCTGGTGGATTCGTCAATCCATCACACGGGCAATTGCCGATCAGGCGAGAACCATTCGTATTCCCGTACACATGATTGAAACAATCAATAAAATGTTACGGACAAGCCGACAAATGATGTTGGAAACGGGTCATGAACCAACACCGGAAGAATTGGCACCTCGTGTTAATATGTCCGTTGATAAAATTAAAAAAGTCATGAAAATCGCCAAAGAACCTATTTCTTTGGAAACACCGGTCGGTGATGAAGAAGATAGTCACTTGGGTGATTTTATTGAGGATAAAAACACAATTCAGCCATTGGAAGCCGCCATTCAAACGAACTTACGGCAATCTTGTACGGCTGTATTAGCGACATTGTCGCCTCGGGAAGAGCGGGTATTACGGATGCGTTTCGGTATCGGTATGAACTCTGACCACACATTAGAAGAAGTCGGTTTACAATTTGCCGTGACACGTGAACGTATTCGTCAGATTGAGGCAAAGGCTTTGCGTAAATTAAAGCACCCCAGCCGTTCCCGTAAGTTGCGTAGCTTCCTTGAAGATGCTTAGACGAATTATCGTTGAGATGACAATACAAAGCAGAGAGATTTCTCTCTGCTTTTTTGTTTGGATCTTGTGTCATCCTCTGACAAGCGGAGCGAGATCAGGGGAGCCAGCAATAATAAGGCTTCTTTGCCTCTGGATTCCCGATCAAGTCGGGAATGACGGGGTGTGGGGG
>JAZRBO010000086.1:0-13253 GCA_045635125.1 Alphaproteobacteria bacterium
GGTAGCCTTACAGAAGTTTTGGGCTGCACGCCAACCCATCCAATCCGCTGACATATAAGCCGTTACCTTGTTGTTGTTCAGATCCGAAAAGGTAAAAGTAGCTCCATTGCCATATACTACTGCTTTTTTACATTTCCCCCCTAGATTATTAGCAGCAGGACACCCCGGGTTCACGTTACAATAATTATTTCCCGTTTCCGATCCATTATTGCAATCTGAATTCGTGTCACAAGAACCACCGATGGAGCAATCAACCCCACTCCACGTACCATAACAATTGCAAGCAGTTCCATCCCATGTGCCATTTCCGGAGCACAGATCACCTGGTATACACCGCCAACTGCTTCTATCACACGCATTTCCGTTGGGATTGTTGATACAATCAATATTTGTTAGACATTCAACACAATAACCTTTTGTGTCTAAACAAACCGATTTTCCAGGAACAAGCGCACAATCATCATTTGTTGTACACTTATCACAAGATCCCGTTCCTGTATTACAAACAGGATAAGAAGAAAATCTTGAACAATCATCATTAGTTGTGCATTTTTCACACTTACCCGTATCTGTATCACAGACAGGCTCTGAACGACCGCACTCATTATTGCTTTGACAGATAAAGATCCATGTTTCTTCCGGATACCAATCTGAATTATTACTAGAATCGCTAGAGTCACTGGAGTCACTAGAATCGCTGTAATCACTGTAATCGCTAGAGTCACTGGAATCACTGGATAGATCCCAAGGATCTTCGTTTAAATCCCCATAAAAATAAAAAGCCATTTTATTTTCTTTGATGGGACAATCAACACCATTTCCAGAATCAGGACGACCATTTACATATAATGCAAAAGGCAAGAACCAATCTGCGCTCACAATATTTTTACAAACACCTTTGGGAACATTATCTAACTCTATTCGAAAATAGGGTTGATTTTCTATCTTATTTACAGATATCGGATACCCCAAATCTGTTGTGTTTTTAAATTCGCTCCCTGACAATTCCTTGTTTTTAAGCATCATCTGTTGAGAATATACCAAAGAACGCCTATTAATTTCATTAATCGTTGTCGTTGCATGATACTTATCCATGCCATAGCGATAGCCCACGACGCCACCAATACTCAAAACACCAACAACGGCCAAAACCCCCAGCATTTCAACCATACTACGACCGGTTTCATTGTGTTTGTTTATCATCCTGTTCATTTTATTTTCCTCTCGGTTCGGTCATCAATATACAAAAACCGAAGCGTCATGCCCCATGACACATCGGTTTATTTTACTTGGCAATACGCTACATGTAGTATGTATGTATAGAAATCCTTCATTTCCGTACATTTTTCTAATTTCTTAACATGCATTTTTTCTATATTTTTCATGCCCAAAATAAAACATATTTCAATCCCCTTGTCAACCAGAAAAAATGAAATATATTTTTTCACTCGTTTTTTAGATGAAATTTAAACAAAAAAAATACTAACCCACTATTCAAAATGAAAAACATCCCCTGTCTTATAACAAGGCACACAAAAAACCCCTGATAAAAATCAGGGGCTTTAAAAACAATCAGATTACATCGTTTTTTTGTTAATTTTAACGTTCATTTTTTGCCATTCTTCAGCTAAAACCTGACGCGCATTTTGTTCCATTAAAGCTTGTTTAATCTGATCTTTAACTTCATCAAATGTCGGTGGTGTTGCCAAACGACGATCTTGTAACAAAATCACATGCCAACCGAACGCTGTTTTAACGGGTTCAGACACTTGACCTTTTTTCAAAGCAAAAGCCGCTTTACCAAATTCTGGAATCATCATATCTTCTGTGAAGTACCCTAAATCACCGGCAATACTATTCTTATCTAAAGATTTTGTATCGGCCAACAATCCGAAATCAGCACCAGCCTGTAATTGAACCAAAACATCGTTAGCCTCTTTTTCTGTTTTTACAAGGATGTGGCTAGCACGAATTTCTTCAACCGGCTTAAAGTTTTTCATTTCTTGTTCATAAACGGCTTGCATTTGTTCTGGTGTAACAGATGCTTCTAACAAGCGCATTAAATAGGCTTGAGATACAATTTGATCCTGAGATAATTTTAAAGCCTTTTTAACATCTGGTAACGAAGCCGTTCCCGCTTGCTCAGCGGCTTTTAACAAGACACGTGAGTTAACCATTTTTTCCAATAATTGCGGATAAACCATATCAAACGGCAATTCTGCCAGCTGTGGAATATTTTGAGCAAAATCACGCACATCAGACATATAGATTGCCTCGCCATTAATTGTTGCAACAACTTCCGGCTGTGTTGTTGGGACACGATGACGATTACGCAACCATAAATTTTCCGTAACCAAATAGAATGCCTGTTGTCCGACAAAGAACCAAATAACTAAAGTTGTTACAAACAAAATACCGGTTAATACTTTACGTACCGGAGAATTCTTTTGTGTTTCTTCTACTTTTTCAATAATCGCAGGCACGACTTTCGGTGGTGCAACTTCTATCGCTTTTGATTTTGTTTTAGGCGTTGTTTTTTTAACTGTTGTTGTTTTTTTAGGTGTTTTTTGACTCATTTTTTTCTCCTCATTTAATAAACCTTTTTTTACTATAAAGCGATTTTAAACGAAAAGCAAATCTTTTTTAACTGTTTTTAGTTTGCTCTTGACGTAACCGTCGGGAAAGTTCCCCGATAAAGCCTTTTGCCAAAGTCGGATGCAATGCCATCATACGGTAAAGCTGATCTCCTGATACCCGCAAAAAAGTTGTTTGACTTTGGGCAACAACGCGATAGGGAAATGTTGCAGGATTCATAACAGTTGTCTCTCCAAAAATTTGTCTAGCCCCCAATTCGGCAATCAGTATATCTTTGTCCAACATACGAACCTGACCTGATAAAATCATGAACAGAAAGTGATTTTCTTGACCTGCCTCAACAATCGTTTCACCAGCCTTGACCGTATATTCTTCACAAACGGCGATTAAATCTGATAATGCCAATTCGGATGCGTTTACAAAAAAAGGTATATTTTTCAAAACCAAAACTTTTTCAAATGTAATTGCCATAAGAGCCTCCTAGCTGTCTAAAATTTCATCTAGTGATATCCAGGCCAATCGACTGGTTGGAACAGATAACAATGTTTGATGTAAAATATCTTTGTCAGGCTGCAATCGAACCAACGCCCATATAGCGGCCTCTAAAACGATTGGATGTGTATCCCGCAACCCGGCTTCGGCTGCTTTCAAACCATCTGCGCATCCCAAGCGACGTAGAGCATACAGCGCTGTTGCCCGTATCCAGTGATTAACTATAAATGATGGGTCAAGGATAATATCGGACAATTCTTTAGCCACTTGTTCAGCGGATAATCCAGCCACCTTTTTTTCCTTCTCACGAGCTAGCGGTAATATTAAAATTGGCTTTATTTTTTGATACAGTCGATTTGACAACAAATCCTGAATCATACCTAGAGCCGGCAGATACAAATCATATTCTGTCCCCAACAAAATCCGAACGGCACGCACAAACATCGGGTTGTTTTCCAACAACAACAACTGGTAAAGAATTAGTTCACGAGAATCATCAATTTCTTCCTGAATGGCCCGTCGTAAAAATCCGAAAGCATCTTCTGTTTCATGTGACGGCGCCTCCGTGCATATTTCCTTTAACTGTAAAAGCCAACGAACCCGATTAATATCCCGTTTAATACAGTTGCATAGGAATTTTTTTTCTTCCTGATGGATCCAAACGATACCGGAATCCAAAATATTTTGAACAATTGTTTTCTTTAACTTTTGATTTTCGATTGTTAAAGATCGCATTAAAATCTGTTTTCCTTCTCCGCTTGGTAAAGCCCCCAAAAACAAAATCATAATTTTACGTCTTAATACTGGAGTTTGTGGACTTAGTAACATTTTTTCAAGCGGTGGAAAAGCTGCTTTACCATACAAATGTAAGGCTGTTAAAGCCGCCTCTTGAACGGATGGTGTATCCAATGCCCGAAGAACCGGAGCCAACAACTGCGGATTACGCATTGCCCCCGCCGTCAACAAAGCCTGACGAACGACAACTGTTGACGGATTTTTTAACAATGCGCTGACCAACCGAACAAATGCCGGACTAGGGGCTTCAGCCATTAATCGTAATGCGGCCAGATTATCATTTTTTCGACGGGAACGAGCCATCCTTTGTAACACATCCATCGCCGCCAATGCACCATCACCACCAACTTTTAAAAAACCAACAATCGCACCATATTTTAATTTATAATGATCCAAGTAAGATAAATACGTTTCTAGTTGTTTGGTTTGTTGTTTGTTGGCCGCCAATAAAATTAGGTTTGTTAAGGCTTGATTGCGAACAGCCAAGGCTTTATCCCGCCGAAATAAAGACGCATACGTCCGTTCAAAAGAATCAAAGCGATACAATCGTTGCATTCTCTGTAAGGCGAACACCCGGATTTCCGGTATGGGATGACGTAAACTTTTGAGCAACGCTTTTTCATAGCTGGGATGATTGGCTGTTTCTAGTGTTTTAAGGGCATAAATAACATCATTTGCCTCATCGTTCTTTGTCATTTGGTGCAAATAGTGTATCAATCTGGGGAAAGCTAATAACAATGGACCTCCATGCCATAGACGCATTTTAAATAGGCGCATTAAAATCCCTGAATACAAATGTACCGTCCATAAAATAACCACCGTTAAAAAGACACCCCATCCGATTAGAAACAAAGACGGAGATACAATATAATCTCTGTTCAATAAAACAATACCTGCTAAAACAAATCCCAATGGTTCGGCGATAATATAGCGCATCTTCTTTAATCGAGGCCCAATGCCCGCTGAAAGAGGACGGGGCAATATCTGTAAATAACCACTCAAGTAGAAATAAGAACTTAACAAAAATATAAAATAAGCGGTTGCTAAAAAAGAAAGGTCATTCAATCGCCCTGTTATACCGATTAAGATAACTGAGGTACTCAGAACCAACATACCGACGAGTGTCGTGTAAATATAGCGTGTATGATATAAGGCGATAACCATAACAAATCCCAACACACCGAACAACAGCCAAATTAAGCTTAGAATAATCATAGGGGAAACAGTCGTCGCCTGTTCGGACAAATGGCTGTATAAAACGGCATCAGCCAAAGCTTTTGCACCGGTTGTACAAAACGAAAGGATTAAAATTCCCATAACGAGAGGACGTTCAAACACATCCCGAATGCCATCTGTCTTTTTGACAAAAGTTTCCCGAGACATAGGGGCCAAAGTCATAATAATTTTAAAAACAACCAACAACCCCATTAAACAAAACAAAGTACTAATTAAGGCTCCCGACGGCGTTAAATGACAAAGAAGTGTCAATCCACCAGCTATCGCAAATCCGATTAATTCAGCACAAAAGACCATTGCAAACTTAAGAGAATCAAAACGAAAAGCCAAAAAACGACCAGCCACCGCCCAAAATAAAGCGGTTAATATCCCCCAAAACAGATATTTAACAATAAACAGAATATCCGTTGCAATCGGTATTAGATTTTTATCCCATCCATACAACAAAAATGTCGTCATACAAATACATCCACCAATGATCATAACGGCATAGCAACCCTTTTGTCGCTCCCATTTCCAAATATATTTGCCTAATAAAGACAAGAAAACAGCCACACCTAAAAAATCAATCCCGATATGGAAGGTCCGATTTGTTGTAATTAATTGTGTTGTTGCACCGATATCCCAAAATCCCAAAGCCATTGATTTCAACATAACGCCCAAGATTAAAAGAGATAGCAGTTTCCACCAAAACCCGGACAAGTGTCCCGCTTTGATTGCTAACTGTCGGATTTTAGTCCGCATGACATCCCCCTGTCAAAGAATCAACATAGGCTTCTGCCGTAAATGGACGCAAATCATCGGCCTGTTCTCCGACGCCAATAGCATGGACGGGCAAACCGAATTTATTAGCTAATGCCACTAAAATACCCCCTTTTGCCGTTCCATCTAATTTTGTCATAATCAACCCTGTAACATGAGCGGTTTCCCGAAATGCCTGCACTTGAGATAGGGCATTTTGCCCGACTGTTGCATCTAACACCAACAAAACAGCGTGAGGAGCTGTCGGATCTTGTTTTCGAATCACACGAGTAATTTTCTGCAATTCATCCATTAAATCTGTCCGATTTTGTAATCGACCGGCCGTGTCAACAAAGAGAATATCATCTCCGGCTTGACGACTTTTAGCCAACGCATCAAAAACCAATCCGGCGGCATCTGCCCCTGTATTGGCCGTATAGACAGGACACCCGATCCGTTCGCCCCACCGACAGAGTTGTTCAACGGCTCCTGCCCGAAATGTATCTGCCGCCACAAAAGAAACTTGTTTTCCCTGCTCTCGATAATATTGCCCCAACTTTCCAACAGTTGTTGTTTTACCCGCTCCGTTGACACCAATCATTAAAACGACAAAAGGCTTCTGAGACGCATCAACACTCAAAGGTACCGCTATTGGCTTCATTTTATCAATCAGAACGGATCGAACAACCTCCTGTAATGCCGCCCCATCAGCCGGCTTTTGCCGCCGAACCGCCGCCATAATTTCAGACACAGCCTCATATCCCATATCGGACCGTAACAAAGATTCCTCCAACGCCTCCAACGATGCCTCATCAGCCGTTGTAAAAGAAAACAAGGCAGCTGTTTTAGATAATCCTCGTTTTAATTTAGCCAACCAAGACATCGTTATCCCTCCCTGTTATGACAATTTCAACCGTTTGACCGATTGCAACCGGTTGTTGTATTCGAACCGGCAAATAGGTATCCGTATATCCAAAACCGTCTTGTTCCACTAAGACAGAAACAGTTTTCCCAATCATTTTAGTTAACCACTTATCCATAACGATCCGACCGGCCTCTCGTGCCAAAGCGGCTCTTTCCACCCGTTCGGATTTAGGCACCATCGGCATTTTAGCTGCGGGCGTCCCTGGTCGTATCGAATAGGGAAAAACATGGGCATGAGTTATATCTGCTTCTTGTATTAAATCCAAAGTACGTCTGAAGTGTTCATCGGTTTCTGTTGGAAATCCCACAATTAAATCAGCCCCCAACGTGGCGTCAGGATGAACTTGACGTAACTGTCGGGCAAAGGCAACGACATCTTCATAAGTATGACGCCGCCCCATGCGTTTAAGGATTAGATTATCCCCTGCCTGAACCGATAAGTGAACGGCAGGCATTAATGCGGGATAACGTTCCATTAACTCCAACAATTCCGGACCAACACCTGCCGGATCTAGAGACCCGAAACGTAACCTCTTTAATCCTTCTACTTCTGTCAACAATCGCTTAGTCAACTGCCATAAATCATGCGGATACGAGGCAACATCTACCCCAGTCAATACAATTTCTGAAAAACCGTTTTTAACGAAGGTACGGGCCTGCTCAACAACCTTATCTGGAGGTAATCCAACATTTTTCCCACGGGCAAAACGAACAATACAAAACGTACACGCATTATCACACCCCTGTTGAATCTGCAAAAAAGCCTTACTTCGCCCTTCAAAATCAGATACTACCGGTAATTCCGGTATGGGACCGGACAAATCTCCGACAACAACTCGATCAGTACCAATTAATATATCTCGACTGAGCTTTTCACGATTTCCCAAAACCCGATACACCTCTGGCATACTGGCAAACACTTCAGGATGTAACTGAGCCGCACACCCCGTTACCACAATTTTTTTATCCGGATTTTCCCGAGCAGCCTGCCGAATAGCCTGCCGACATTGGCGCTCTGCCTCACCTGTCACAGCACATGTCTGAACCACAATAACATCGTCCAAATCATCTCCCGCCACCTGTTTTATAACAGCTGCTTCAAACGTATTTAAACGACATCCGAATGTGATGACCTGCATTATTTTTGCCCCTGCCCCTTTGCTGATGTTTTTTTGCTTTTTTCAGACTTGGGTAAGGTAATCCGAATTCGTTTAATACACCGTGTATCTGCTTCGCTAATTCGGAACTTAATTCCACTTTCATGCCGAATAACGTCACCTTTATGTGGTAACCGACCCGCCAAATGGAAAACAAGACCGCCAATTGTATCCACGTCAGCCTCTCGTTCTTCTTCTGCAATGAAAGGTCCCGTGATATCCTCTAAATCTTTTAACAAAACACGAGCATCAGCATCAATAATATTTTCTTGAACACGATTGAGTACAGGGGGCGCATCCAATGCGTCATGTTCATCTTCAATTTCCCCGACAATTTCTTCCAACAGATCTTCAAGCGTAACCAGTCCGGCCGTTCCACCATACTCATCGACAACAACCGCCATTTGAGTCCGTTTTGCCTGCATATCGCGCAACAGATCCAACACGCGAATAGAAGGCGGCACAAACAACACACTATGCGTCATAACATCCTGAACCGTTACAGGACCACCGACTTCAAACAATTTACACAACAAATCTTTGACATGAACGACACCAACGATATTATCTAAAGTCTTGTCATAAACGGGCAAACGGGTAAATTTATCACGCATGATGACATCTTTCACTTCGGATAATTGGGCTGTAGCTGAAATACCCGTAATATCAATACGGGGAATCATAACCTGATTAGCCCGAATATCTTTTAGACGGAATAAATTTTTGAGTAGCAATAATTCATCCGGATCGACCAGAACATCATCTCCTCGTTCTTCTCGCTCATCCATAATTTCTTCAATTGTTTCCAGAACCTTTTCCTCTTCCGGATGTCGAACAAACATCTCTTTTATTTTTTGTGCAATATTCATATATTTTCCCCTTTATACGGATTGGGATATCCCAATTCGCACACCAACTGCCGCTCCAACCGCTCCATAGGACGAGCCTGTTTAGCCGTCAAATGATCATACCCCTGCAAATGCAACGTTCCGTGAATGATTAAATGAGCCAGGTGGGCAGAAAAACTTTTACCTTGAGCCTTTGCTTCTCGCATAACCGTCTGATAGGCCACGATGATATCACCCGCCATCCAAGGCTGTCCCTTAGGTGGTTTAACTGCATTTTCAAAAGACAGAACATTTGTCGGACAATCTTTTCCTCGATAATCCCTATTCAGAATATGAACAAAATCATCATCAGCCAAAACAACCGATACTTCTGCCGGCTCATACCCTTGCCAAGCGACACGCACCACCTTCTTACAAAACCGTTTAATATCCGGTCGACGCAGGTAAAAACGAGGTTCTCGTATCTGAATATCAATCTCAGGCATTTTCTTTTTCCGCATTCACCGTTTCATAGGCTTTTACGATTTTAGATACCAACCCATGCCGAACAACATCTTTTTCTGTAAATGTCACAAATCCTATTTCGGGTATATTCTTCAATGTGCGAGTCGCTTCAATTAAGCCCGATGTCACGCCTCGGGGTAAATCCGTCTGTGTCAAGTCTCCATTAATAATCATACGAGATCCTTCGCCAAGACGTGTTAAAAACATTTTCATTTGCATACCGGTCGTATTTTGAGCTTCATCCAAAATCACAACAGCATGTGACAATGTCCGGCCCCGCATATAGGCCAGAGGCGCAATTTCAATTTCACCCATTTCCAACTTTTTATCTACAACATCAGCCGGCAACATATCATATAAAGCATCATACAATGGTCGCAAATACGGATCGATTTTATCCTTTAAATCTCCCGGTAAAAAGCCTAAATTTTCACCGGCTTCCACCGCTGGCCTTGTCAGAATAATCCGATCCACCCGTCCTTCCAACATCTCGGAAACCGCTTTGGCAACCGCCAAAAACGTTTTTCCCGTTCCGGCCGGCCCCAAACCAAAAACCATTTCATGCTGATTCATCGCTTCGATAAAAGCAGCCTGAGTTGCTGTGCGTGGCCGTATTTGACGTTTTTTAGTTTTTAAGACAAGCTCAGAAACTGCCTGAGCATCTGAAACAGCAATTACTTTGGGATCTTCGTATTTCATGTTTAAACTCCTTTAATACATATCATTGTACCTTTATATAATTTTATCTTATTTCAATTAAAAAAGCAACCATTTATTATAGAAAACAAAGGATTTATAACATCTGCCTGACACAGATGAAGCAAAATAAACGCCGACCAATGATCGGCGTAAAATAATGTGCGTTATTTAGCGATAATCGGCACCGATAGCCTCTTTAACCGAAGCATATCCCTTTTCTTTTAAAATACGCGCCAACTCCCGATTGATTCTGGTAATAGCTATTGGCCCATCATAATGCAATACCGTATTGATTTGCAGCCAAGAAGCTCCCGCTGCAATCATATCATAAGCATCCCGTCCGGAAAAAATACCGTCACACGCAATAATAGGAATTTGTGCTTGCGTAAATTGACGCACACGACTGACCATTTCAATGATGTGCATTTTAATCGGTTTTCCGAACAACATACCGGCATGCATTGGTTTACTGAGGTGTATTGACGTATGAAATAAAGAGATCGGCGCCCCAACAATAGCAGCATCCACACCGGCATCCACCATATTTTGGCACACCATTGGCAGCTCCAAAGGCGTCATGCTTAACGGCAGTTTAACAAAAATCCGAGGTGTCTGAATTGGCGCCGCCTCTGCCACTGCCATCTTAATCCGTTTAATTAAGGGAACAAAGGTGGAAGAATCCGCCGGAAAAGTACTTAAAATCGATCCCGTTCCCGAAAAATCAAGGGTAATATAGTCACAAAACGGAGCGACCTTACGGGCCATTATATCAAATTCTTCTTCAAATGTAATATGGCGCCCCATTTTGATATTTTCATCTTCTGAATAGCTGGTGCTGGTTAAATTAATACCAACAATATTCGGCAAATAACGTCGATTCGTTAAGGTGGGAATCATTCTCAAAACGCCAGGATTCTTAATCCCCAAGCTCTGAACAACAATCGCTTTGTCTTTTTTTAAATAGAATTCTTCTTCGATCGGATTTTCTGCTTCTAAAGTATAAGGCCCTAACTCACCAAAACCAGCCCCCATAAAAATTAAATCATCAACAACATTGGCTTTATTGTCAAATCCGGAACCGATTCCGATTGGAGTATGAAGCGTGTGCCCAAAAAAACCACTCATCAACACAGGATCAAACACGGAAGTGTTGGGAAAGGCCCCTGACTGCAATCCCCAATAAAGCAAGATTCTTCCCTGTTTAGGACTTATCTTTTGAATTCCCCACCAAAACAGAGAAAACAATAAATTATTTAGATTCCGTCGATGAGCTCTTTTTGCCATCCTAGGCCTCCGTTTCTTTATATTTAACCTTTAATTCTTCAATTCGTTCAGCCGGTATTTTTTGGAACAAAGGATCCGTCATGATAAAGGACCGTTCCATCGGCAATCCATTCAAATAGACCTCTGTTTTTTCTGTCGGCCACGAAAAATCAGTCGGTTCACCGATAATTGTCAGCATTTTAACTGCTGTTTCCGGCATAATCGGCGCACAAAGCTGAGCGAACAAGCGAATCAAATTAAAAGCGGTCCGCAAAATTGTTCCAGCATAAACTGTATCTACCTTAACCACTTTCCAGGGCTCCGTTTTGGCAATATAGTTATTGCCACTTACCCAAATTTCACGCAGAGTTGCCATAGCTTTACGGAATTCCAAACCATCCATATATTTAGTATATTCGACGATAAGGGCATCCAAAGACCGATATAATTCTTGTTCATTTTCCGTTATTGGCCCCATTGGCGGAATCGTCGCCCCAAAATTATTAGCAGTCATTTTAAGAACGCGATTAATAAAATTACCCAAAACGTCATTTAAATCTTTGTTGACAATCATAGCGAATGCATCAAAGGTAAAGTTTGTATCATCGGATTCTGGCGCATTTGCCATGAGCCAATACCGCCAGTAATCAGCCGGAAATTCAGCCAACGCATCATCCAAAAAGATCCCCCTATGGGCAGACTTAGAAAATTTACCGCCGGCAAAGTTCAGGTAATTCATCCCCTTTAAAAAGCTAACTTCAGTCCATCCTTCGCGCGTTCCTCGCAAAGTAGCAGGAAATGAAATTGTGTGGTAAGGAATATTATCTTTTCCCATAAACTCCGTATGATGCACATTATCGGCAGCCAACCACCATTCTTCCCAATTACGAACATCAGGCTGTTCATCGGCCCATTGCTTTGTAATACCAATATAACCGATAGGGGCATCAAACCAAACATAGAAAACTTTATTTTCAAATCCCTCTTTAGGAACAGCAAAGCCCCATTTTAGATCACGGGTAATTCCCCGTTCACGCAACCCTTCTTTGAGCCATTTTTTAGCAATAGAATAGGCAATATCCGGCCAAATTCCTTTTTTGGTCTCAATCCATTGTTCCAACTCTTTTTCCAACTTTGGCAAATTAAGGAATAAATGTTTTGTTTCCCGAATTTCAATATTCGAACTGCCAGACAACACACTGCGTGGATTAATTAAGTCTGTTGGGTCCAATACCTTTGTGCACTTTTCACATTGATCCCCTTTTGCTTTATCGTACCCACAGTGTGGACAAGTACCCATAACATAACTGTCCGGCAAATAGCGATTATCATCTGGCGAATAAACCTGCTGTGTTGTTTTTTCCTCAATAAATCCGTTTGCATCTAATGCATGAAAAATTCGATAAGTCATTTCTTTGTTTTGATCAGAGCTTGTCCGTCCAAAGTAATCAAACGACAAATTGAACCCCTTATACATAGCAACATGCAAATCATGATATTTTTTGCAATACGGTTCAACATCCATACCTTCCTTGGTTGCCCCAACTTCCGACGGCGTACCATGTTCGTCTGTTCCACAAATAAACAAAGTTTCAGCCCCGCGCTGACGCTGGTAACGAGCATACACATCTGCCGGCAACAAGCACCCAACCAAATGCCCTAAGTGTGGCAACCCGTTCACATAAGGCAACGCACTCGTAATTAATTGCTTCTTCATTTCACATTATCCTTTCATACTTGATTTTTTAGGAAATAATAGCAAAAATTAACGCTGGATGCAAGGATTTATTATCTCTCCCTTATAATTTATTTAAGGTTTATTTTGCAAAGAGGGATAAACACCCTGCTGACTTAAAAACCGCTCGACTGTTGGCAAGATATTATCAACCATCACTCGAACACCGTCAGCGTTAGGATGAACATTATCCCCCAATACCTTATCCGACACAGGCAACACCGAGCCAAATCCCGTTTTAAAAATACCATCCATAAAGAAGGG
>JAZRBO010000087.1:0-4710 GCA_045635125.1 Alphaproteobacteria bacterium
TGTTAACAACCTCCTCCGAACAATCAGTTGAACCATCATTAACACAGATGATATCAATATCCTGATGTGTTTGTGCCAACAATGAATCTAGTGTTTTAGATACAAAATCTGCACAATTGTATATTGGCATAATAATGGAAATATGACTCATTTAATCCCCCTATGATTTTTATAGATTTTTTTATAATAATAACGTGTTTTTCCCCATGACAATTTATAAACCATTTTATATAAAATACGCTTTATCCGGCACAGGATTGATTGATGGTACTTTCTTAAAAATAAAGTATAATATGGAGATAATCGAGCATAACGCCACCAGTTTTTTGCGAACGGAACATCATTTTTCAACCACGGTTTTTGTCTACCAGCATAATGAATACAAAAAGGTTTTTTTAGCGCCACCATCATCTCGGAATTATTGTTTTCATACCCTATCCTATGCGTGCAAAGACTATACCGATATGGCAGGCGATAATAATTATTGGCAAAAACAATATTCAACACATCTAAATCAGGAGCAACCAATATATCTTTCTGTTTGTGCGTAATCATCATCAATTGATCTGAAATATGATATGTACGCCAATAATCTAAATCTATTACCAAATTACCCGATTGAAAAAAAAGATGATTTTTTGAAATATGAAGATTTTTCTTACGTTTCTTATGATTCCATTCATTTAACATTTCGGCACCTATTTCCTCTATCGGAGCAGCCAATCCGAAACCTTTTATATCAATCTCATACATCTTGCGAATATCATCACAATAAATAACATCTACATCTGAATAAATAATCTTTGATAAATTCGGCAACAAAAGTGGTAATAAAAAGCGAACATACATAGCGTAACTGTAATGGTATCCGACTGGAAACTGGCAAAAATCTTTCTGATTTATAGGAATAATAAAAAAACGACACTGTTTTTGTTTATTAAAAAAAGAAGTTAATATTTTTTGATTTTCATGCGACAAATCAGGACAAATCAAGTAAAAATCAATGCTTGATTCTGTATGTTCCAATATCGATAAAGATACCGTTGTCACCAAAGGAACATAGTCGTTATCACAGGTAAAAACAACCGGAATAAAAGACATATTAAATACCTTCAATCAATTTCAACAGTGAAAACTTTTCATGTAAAAATAACCATGACAAAAATCTGTTTTTGACAGATAAACAATTCGGACAATAAACACCTTTTTGATAATACTCTTTTAGTTGCTTGGCATAGAATGACCAATACGGACGATAATTATCAATATTATGGACAGGATAGGACATAGCATATTTTAAAAATATTTTAGCTATCTGACGGGATAGTTTTCGTTTTGTATCCCATTTCATCGGACGTGATTGAAAATAGTCCTGTAAAACAAAGGCCATTCTTAAATGATCCTGTATTTTTTTATCGGAAAATGAAGATCGCATGATACTGGGATGACCAATCCGATAACACACTAAATCCTCATCCAAAACAGCAACCGTTTTGGCAGCATAAGCTACTTGATGTATGAAAATATAATCTTCTCCGCAATTAATGCATTCATCAAAAAAGAAAGGTGATATCGCTTGTCGCTGAAAAATTTTTCCCCAAACCATAACTGTAAACCCATTTTGACGAGAGATTAAATCATCAAATGGTGTCTTAGTTAACCTAACTTTTTCTGCTTTCAATATGCTATTATCTGGTCTTTTTTGTTCTGATGGAATGGTATGATAACGACATGATACAAAATCTGCATTCGTTTCCTGTAATGCCTTTACCATTTGTTCAAGATAACACGGATGCCACATATCATCACTATCTAAAAAAGTGATAAATTCCCCTCTTGCGTATTGTAATGCGACATTTCGAGCGGCAGAAACACCTTTATTCTGCTGATTTATTACATGAATACGCTTATCCCGTTTTGCATAATCAGACAGGATATCACCACTCTTATCAGATGAGCCATCGTTAACACAAATAACTTCAAAATTTGAAAAAGTTTGCGCCAAAATACTATCCAAGCATGACGCTAAATATACCTGTGCCTGATAAACAGGCACAATGACTGAAACAGTCATAGTCTCCCCCTTTTATAAAATGTCCCCCTATAAAATTTTACAAACACAACTAATGCATGTATAAAATTTTATTTATCCCGTAAAATAATATGTTTTTATATTTAAGTCAAGCACTATTTTATTTATTGTTATAGAAACCCAAAATATCTATATCAATCTATTCAAACTAATTTCCATTGCAAATCAAAAAGAAACATGGTATTTTAGCTGTCTGAGGCATCAGATGATTAATGAAAAACAATTTTTTCGGCATATTGGTTCGGATATCTATCAGGAAGATCCTTTTTACTTAGTGCAAAATGTTATTTTAGGCGCCTATTTATGCACGATGATTGATGGACAGTTAACCGCCATCAAAATAACAGAGGCAGAAGTCTACATTGGTGGAGAAGATAAAGCGGCACACACCTATCAGTTTCGAAAAACCAATCGAACCGCTATCCAATTCAAAGAAGGAGGATATGCCTATACTTTTTTAGTGTATGGAATGCATCATCAATTTTGCATTACAACCAGTCCGGCCGGACAACCGGATACTATTTTAATTCGATCCGGAGAACCTATTATTGGCATCGATTGTATGCAAAAAAGACGAAAAACAAGCCCCCTTAAAAACTTAACAAACGGACCAGGGAAGCTATGCCAAGCTTTGGGAATTACAAAACAACATAATGGTGAACCCCTGACCGGTGACACAATCTGGTTATCCCCAAAACAAGAAGAAATAGTAGCAAACGATATTATCCAAACACCTCGTATAGGGATAGATTATGCCGGCGAATATCGAGATAAACCATGGCGGTTTATCTTAAAAGATTCCCCATACTTAAGTCACCCTTAATTAACGGCCACCTCTATTTTTTAAGGTATATGGCGACAATGTAGCAACTTTCATATCCGATTTATTCGTCGTTTCATTGTTTTGCGCAATCTGAGTATCAGGAGAGTTATCATCCCGTCCCTTTTCCTGAGGTTGTTCAAGGGCTTGATTAAATGCCATAATAACCTGATCTTTCATTTTTTCATCCAACTGCCCACGAAGCATACTATTGGGTGCAATACCAGCCCCCAAAGAAACAATGCCTCCTTTTAGTCGCCCCCACAAACTACCATTTTCTTCTTTCTTAATTTCTTGAGCAGCTAAATCTCCTAAGTTAATAGCACCAGCATCATTCATAGCCAATACATTTTCAGCCACCATATCATAAAATAAAGAAGCATCCTCTTTCGTTGCCGGCCTGACCTGACCATTTTCATAAATAGAAATCGTATATTGGGATGGAACAAGTCGCATTAAATCCTTTTGCAACCTATCTTTCAAAACAGGATCGCCTTCAAGTTTTTCTTCAAATACCCCATTCTGAACATCTTCCATAAATTTATTGGCCGCTTCTTTTTGCTCTTCCGGAGGCATATTTTTAAATCCTTCGGCAGATTGTTCAAATAACTCTGTAATTCCAGCATCTTCCAGCCCATTATAAATACCAGACATTTCCTTAATTGATCCTGTCAAAGAATCCTGCGGAACATTAACAATAAAATAGGGTTTGTCTTTATTTTCTTCATTAGAATTAGGATACTTTAAAACAACCTCTAATCCATCAGAAAAATCAAAAGAGGATCCCGACTCTTTCCAAAATTCACGCAACCCTTCCGGATTTAAAGAATAATCACCGAACGTAATTTCTTCATTACCTGCCAATGGTCTAAAAACAGTATCAACCGCTCCGGATACAACGGCAAGACGCGTCCCCGCATTTTCACCAGCACAAGCTAATTGAGCATCTAATTGTAATGCATATTTTACCATTGAAGCAAAATCATCCTGAGCAATTCCAGCGTCCCGTTCTGCATCATAGACACCCATTTTAGCTAAATATTGATTTAATTGTAATTGATCTTTGATGTCTTGTTGATCTTTCGAAACAGAAAATGGTTCGGCATATTGATTCATCGTTCCTTTTTCTGAAGTGTGCGTTTCCTCTGTCTGTGTAGCCCCCCGACCGATAGAAGCTCCTAACAAAGCAGCCCCGATAGCCCCAGCACGAACAAAATTACCCGCCGCACGGGATTGGGTCATTTTTTTTATTGTATCCTTAATCGACATGAAACGCCCTCCTCAGCTAGCTATATAAATATTATTTTACCATCCGTATCGCATTCTGTCAACAAAGTTCAATCAAAAAAACTTGCATTTTATTTTATCTTCGCATTATAATAAAAAGAATACAAAGGAGGTTTAAAAATGTCCAAACTATCTCAACCAACTGCTGACGAAGCAACACCAGTTGCCGATGTTAAAGCCCCAACAGTTAAATCCCTACAACGTTTCATCCGCTCTATTTTGATTTTATCATTATCTGTTTTATGTGTCGTCGGGGGATTATTAATTTACCAGCTCCACGCTAGATTAGACAAAGCAACCCCTGTTTTACCCAAAACAAACAAAGTTAAAACAGTCCCGTCTATTCGCCTAAAAACTATTCAAAAAGAGACGACACCCTCTCAATTCGTAACACTTGCAAGCAAACCGCAACTAAGTCCTTCATCCAATACACTGACGGTTCCAAGTGACAGTAAGAATTCCGAGACTATTAAAAAAGAAGATATCTTACCCGCCGAAACGACAGAAAAAG
>JAZRBO010000088.1:0-9768 GCA_045635125.1 Alphaproteobacteria bacterium
GCTCACAGAACGACATGGCTACGACCCGACTTCAAATTATACGCATTGGGATAAGTTATCCAATCGTATTCGTCAAATGGTGTCACGTATTCGGGATGTGATAACAATTGAAACACCCGGCGAAGCCGAAGCCTTTATCCTGGAAAATAATCTGATTAAGCAATACAAGCCTTTTTACAATATTTTGTTAAAGGATGATAAAAGTTATCCCTATATTTTAATAACACGGGATGAGGTGCCCCGTTTGATGCGTTATCGAGGGGCTCGAACAGTAAAAGGAGATTATTTTGGGCCATTTGCGTCGGGATTGGCGGTCTCTCAAACAATTAAGGAATTGCAAAAAATATTTGGTTTGAGAACGTGTACAAACTCTTATTTTTCAAATAGAACGCGTCCCTGCTTGTTGTATCAAATTGGGCGATGTTCAGGACCTTGTACAGGGTGTATTACGTCAGAATCTTATGCTGAGCGCGTGCGTCAGGCAAAGGCTTTTATGCGGGGAGAATCCGTTGATATACAGGTAGAGCTAACACGACAAATGCAAGATTTTGCAGCTAGTGAAGCATATGAACAAGCTGCCGTCATTCGGGATAAGATTTTAGCACTTAACCGGATTCAAAATACGGATTCCGAAACCCAGCTGTTGCAAACGGATATTGTGGCGGTCTATCGTCAAGGAGATAGCGCTTGCATTCAGGTTTTCTTTTTTCGTTCCGGTCACGCAGAAGGAAATACGGTTCACTTTTTAGAACAAATACCAACCGATGATTTTTCGGAAACATTAGCCTCTTTCTTAATGCAGTTTTACGATAAAGTGCCACCGCCAAAACAGATTATAACATCCGAACCATTGGATAGTTCTTTGGCCGAAGCATTGAGTCAAAAAGCGGATTATACCGTTCATATTATCTTGGGACGGTATTTGCGTGGCGGTCGTCGAAAAGCAATGGAACAAGCATTAAAAAATGCACAAAGAGCCTATGAACAACATGTGCAGGAAAGTAGTATTCGATCCGATGTTTGGGAACAGTTGCGGACGTTGTTACGTATACCGACACTGGATAAAATAGAGGTTTATGATAACAGTCATATTCAGGGAAGTTTTGCTGTCGGAGCAATGATTGCTGCAACAGTAGATGGTTTTCAAAAGAAAGATTATCGGCGATATAATATAGACGGAACGCGGGCCAAAACAAATGACGATTTTGGTATGATGAGGGAAGTTTTATTGCGTCGTTTGACTCGAGGAATATCTGAAAAAAATCTGCCATCAGCATTATTGATCGATGGTGGAAAGGGGCAATTATCCAGCGTCATGTCTATTTTAGATGAGTTGAAAATCAACACAATTGCTGTTTTGGCAATTGCTAAAGGAGAAAAACGTAATGCTGGGTTAGAAACATTTTATCTGGGGACAGAGCCGAATACCCCTATTCATCTGGATTTAAAAGGTGATTTGATACATCTGTTGCAACAGTTGAGAGATGAAGCGCATCGTTTCGCTATTGGGACGCATCGGGCAAAGCGGGCCAAGAACATGTTACACGAATCGTTAACGGATATTGAAGAAATTGGTGAAAAGCGGAAGAAAGCCCTTATCTTACACTTTGGTTCAGCCCGAGAGGTGGCTGGCGCATCAGAAGAGCAATTGGCCCGTGTTCCTGGAATTAGTGCAAAAATAGCAAAAAAAATCTATACTTTTTATCACGGATAGGTGTATACTGATTTATATCAACAGAAAGGATGGTCTGATATGACTCAAAAAAAGAAAAAAGCAACAATAAATACAAAGAGTTTGCCCGTCTCTAAAAAAATAAAGGCAGTGCGTACTAAAATTAAAACCGTTCAAACAACGGTGCATAAGCAGGTGAATATCCCCAATGTTTTAACTATGGGACGGATGTGGGCTATTCCGGCTATCGTGGCTACCTTCTTTTTTTCACACCCTGCATGGGCTTGGGTCGGTGTCGTGTTGTTCGCTTTGGCTGGTATTACAGATTATATGGATGGATATTTGGCTCGACATTTGAATCAGCTGTCCCGTTTCGGTCGGGTTTTAGACCCAATTGCGGATAAATTACTCGTTGGTGCAATGTTGTTGATGATGGCTCATACGAATCGGTTGGGCTTTTATGGTATCATTCCGGCAGTTGTGATTATGTGTCGTGAAATTTTAGTTTCGGGTTTACGTGAGTTTTTGGCCGAAATTAAGGTCGGATGTCCTGTGACACGCTTAGCTAAATGGAAAACGGCTTGTCAAATGGTGGCTTTGCCTGTATTGATGGTGTCAGAGCCTCGTTTTTCAGGTTGTTTGTCGCCGTTTTTAACAGTGTTGGGAAGTATTGCTATCTGGGGAGCTGCTGTTTTGACCGTAATGACGGGATATGACTATTGGAAATCTGGTCGTAAATATATGGATTAATCAATCGATTTCAGAACAAAATATTAACCCTGTCTCTAACATAATGAGAGGCAGGGTATTTTTTTGTACTTAAGTGCGTTTAAAGCATATTTTTTTCGAGAACAGATGAGTGTATTTGCTGTTGTCTTGAGAGATGCCGTCATAATCAGTTTAAAAAAAAGAGACATTGGTAAAAATTACCGATGTCTCTTTTTAAACCCCATAAAAACAGGAACTAAAAATTCCCTTTTGAGAAGGGGACGAAGAGAAGTATCCCCTATGTTTGATTAGCTAAATAATGCTTTTAAAGCTTTAACTAACCGAGAAGTGTGGCGAGAAGCTGTCTTTTTGTGAACAGTTCCTTTGCCAGCAGCACGAGCTAAAGCGGATTCCGCTGATTTAACGGCAGCCTTAGCCACTTCTTTATCGCCAGAAGCGATTGCTTTGCGTGCTTTCTTTTCTTCCGTACGTACGGAATTCAAACGATCTAAGTTAATCTTTTCACGTTTTTGGTTACGTTTAATACGTGTTTTAGCAGATTTGATATTGGCCATTTTCTTCCCCAATGAATGATATTAAAAAACTGAGGTCTTATTTATACACCTCAAAATACTAAAAGTCAAGTATTTTTTTAAAGACCTGTCATAAACCTGTTAAGGTCATCCCGAAAGAAACCGTTGTTACTCCGTCAGCAGTTGTGTCTATTGTCAAAATTAATTCATCCCCATCCCGTGTGAAAACATCGTTTTCTTGCTGAACCCATCCGAGAGCCGGTAGCGTTTTTTGATAAAAACGTCGAACAGCTTTAGGTGATTTTGAGGTCGTTGTTATGATTGTTTGAATTTGGCCTGCCGGGGTGTCAAAATTAAAGTTATCATCATCCCCTAAAAGGGTCATGCCCTCCATTAACGGAATATCTGTTGTCGGCGACAGGAATCTCCCAAATACGGGCCCTATCATTCCAAACCATATGAATAAAAAAATCCAATAGCGCATTATCTTTATCTATTTCAGGCGATCTTCTTCCGAAAAAATAGCGCCACTTTCTCCTTCTGGAACAACTGGTGTTGTTGTGTCAGAACGTTTGGTGACAAGAGTATCTGTTTTTATGCCGAGTATGGAATCAATTTCGGCGTTGATTTTGTCCAACTCCTCTTGCTTGGCAGAAACTTGCGCCGACTGTTCTTCTAATTTCTGGCGGTATTTAGCCTCTATATCCGGTAATAAAGATGTGATTGAATTCGTTGCTGTTTGAATGTCTTCCGTTGTTAAGAAACGCTCTAATAATAATGCTAAGCGATTGGCGTCTTCATGACCGTTCAGGGCAGCTATAAAAGCCCAACGGTAAGCGCTCAGTTCATCTTGCGGTAGGACAACGCCTTTATTATATAACTGCGCAACACGATATTGAGCGTCTACATTACCTAATAGAGCCGCACCAATCAGGCAGTAGCCTGCCTTATTTCGTTCGGTCGGAGTGGCAGACAGTAAAAATTTTTCACCGTTTTCATACATTTCGTCCGATGTCGGAACAATAATCTCTCCTGTCGCTTCATTAAAAAAACCGTCGCATTCCGTCGGAATCGATGATTCTCGACCCATATCGTCATAGTTCCAAAAAGACAACTGTGCCTGAACCGGTGTGGTAAAACCGATACAGACCCCTAAACCAATCCCTATCCATTTTTGTATCATGCGGTTTTCCTTTTCTTCCTCTTTTTTTAGTTATAACGACTTTTAAAACAGAATGCAAGTATAAAAATAAAAGCTATTTTTTCAAGTTTTCTGTTCCCGCTTTATACCACCACGTCATTGGATCGGCTCCTTTCATGGGAATGGTTGGCGGTACGCCGATATGTGCGTGGTACAAATAACGATGTTCTGGCATGTGCCAATGTGGTATCACAATATGATTGAATAGTAAAACTCTATCAAGTGCTCGAACGGCACTTGTTAATTGATCGCTTGTTTCAGCTTGAACAATTTTTTCAATCAGAGCGTCTACTGCGGGATTTTTGAGGCCCGCATAATTAAGAGAGCCGGTCGTGTCCGCGGCCGTCGTTCCCCAGTAGTAGCGTTGTTCATTCCCCGGTGATAAGGATTGCCCCCAGACCGATACAATCATGTCAAAATCAAATTGATCTAAACGAGTTTTGTATTGAATGGCATCTACAGTCCGAATGGTTGCCTGTATTCCGAGTCTCCTCAGACGGTCAACAAACGGTTGGATTACGCGTTCCCATGTTCCTGCGCTAGGGGCATCAATTAAAATTTCGAATTGAAACAGATCTCCGTTTGCGTTTGTTAAACGGCCGTTTTGCACATGCCAACCAGCTTCGGACAATAGAGAAAGAGCTCGTTCCAACGAGGGGCGGATATTGTTTTGCTCAGGTTGTGGGGCCCGATATGTTGTATCAAATACAGAAGGTGGCAATATATTCCGAAAAGGTTCCAGTAATGCTAACTCCTCCGGTGAAGGAGTATTTTTTGATGCTAAAAAGGAGTTGTCAAAAAAGCTATTCGTTCGGCGGTAGGCGTTATGAAACAAGTGTTGATTCACCCAATCAAAATCAAAGGCGTGGGCAAGGGCTTCCCGGACTTTGATGTTTTGGAAGATGGGGCGACGCAAGTTAAAAACAAAACCCTGCATGCCACTCGGTAAATGGTGTGGAAAGGAGCGGGCGATGATTTTACCTGATTGAACGGCCTCTGATTGAAGAGCTGTTGCCCATTTTTTAGCCTCATTTTCAAAGCGAATATCGACGAGTCCTGCCGTAAATGCTTCGGCGGCGACTGTTGTGTCCCGATAGACATCAAAGCGAATGGTGTCAAAATTATAGCTCCCTTTGTTGACGTTTAAGTCAGAAGCCCAATAATCTGGGTTGCGTCGATAGGTAACGGAACGACCGGCTTCTACCGATTCGATAATATAGGGACCACTTCCGATTGGCGGATCAAGAGAGGTTGTCTCCCAGTTGCGATTTTCCCAAAAATGGCGTGGTAAGACGGGTAACTCACCTAATATCAAGGGTAATTCTCGATTATTTCCGTTGGATGGAAGGTTAAATGTTACGGTTCGTAAATCAGGCGCAGAAACGGAAACAACATCTCGATAATAGGCCCGATACATAGGTAATCCCTTGTCTCGTAAGCGTTCAAAAGAAAAGACAACGTCTTTGGATGTGATGGGTTTCCCATCCGAAAAGCGCGCTTTGGGATTTAGGTAAAATGTGACGCGGGAGCGATCTTTGGCTATATCTATTCGTTCAGCAACGAGGCCATATAAGGAGAATGGTTCGTCCTGACTTTGTTTCATAAGGGTATCATATAATAAACCGACGCCCGGGGCCGACACACCTATAATTGTAAAAGGATTGAAGGTATCAAAGGACGATAAAGAAACTTGACGGAGGGTCCCGCCTTTGGGCGCGTCCGGATTAACATAGTCAAAATGTTGAAAATTATCGGTATATTTAGGTGTGCCATGCATGGCAATGCTCGATACCGGTTCCGCTATGGCAGCAATACCGAATCCGAGAAGGCAAATTAAAAAACACCCAAACCTAAGGCGCATGTTCATCCACAAAATGTATATCCGCATTGTCCGGTAGAGTAACCGCTTCATATGCCGACAGAGGGGCTGTTTTGGGGATATCGATAACAGATTCGTCTTTTTTATCGACAGATGTCGTTGTCGGATCTGATTCGCCCGATAAGCGACGAACCTTTTTTTCAAGAGATATTAGGCGTTTTGCAATAAAGATGAGAGCTTGTTGGCGCTTGACTTCTAATATCCAAGAAAAGACAATAAATCCAACGGCGGTAATCCATAATGTGCCGGCTAAAATTAAAATTTTTTCAATATCTGACATCGTTTGTGTTTCCTTTTTGTGACAAACAGCCGGAAAGGCTGGACATTTGTGATTATACAAGGTATAATTGAAAAAATCAAACTGAAAAGGATATTAAATGCAATATTTAGATTTTGAACAAACATTGATGGATATAGATACTAAGATTGAGGCATTAAAGCTCAATCAATCTACCCGTGGTATTAATGTTGCTGCCGAATTAGAGCGTCTGACAGAAAAGCGGGAAAAAGCGTTGGTTCAGGCCTATAAAAAACTAACACCGTGGCAAAAGGCTAATGTCGCCCGTCACGAAAACAGACCTCATACGTTGGATTACATCAATACAATCTTTACCGATTTTTGTGTATTATCCGGAGATCGGAATTTCGCCGAGGATAAAGCAATTATCGGTGGTTTCGCTAAATTAAACGGGCGAACCGTGATGGTTATCGGACATGAAAAAGGAAATGATACCGATTCCCGTTTGGAACATAACTTTGGAATGGCAAAGCCAGAAGGGTATCGTAAGGCTATTCGATTGATGAAGCTTGCCGAACAATTTGGCGTTCCCGTAATTACGTTGGTTGATACAGCGGGTGCTTTCCCAGGGCTTGAAGGGGAAGAGCGAGGTCAAGGACAGGCAATCGCTTCGTCTACGGAAGCTTGTTTGGAATTGAAGGTTCCTCTTGTTTCTTGTATTATCGGAGAAGGTGGGTCCGGTGGAGCTATCGCCTTGGCCGCAGGTAACAGTGTCATCATGTTAGAGCACTCGATTTATTCGGTTATCTCGCCAGAAGGATGTGCCTCTATTTTGTGGAAGGATTTCAAGTTCGCTCCGAAAGCAGCTGAAATTCTCAATCTGACGGCTCAAGATTTGCTCCGTTTGGGGATTATTGATGAAATCATACCAGAACCTGTAGGCGGGGCTCATCGTTTCCCGACGGAAACAATGAATGCAGTAGCCGAAGTGATAGATCGGCATTTGGAAAAATGGTGTGCTTTTAAACCAGATGAATTGCTTCGTTATCGGCAGGATAAATTTTTAGATATGACACGTCTGTTAAAAGCTTAACTGCGTGTCATTATGCTTCATTTAAATAAGCGGCCAGTACTTTTTTAAGACCGTGTGTATCAAAGTGGACTTCTAAACGGGTGCCTTCTTCACGAATGACGGTACCGTATCCGAATGTTTCGTGGAAGACCCGTTTGCCTATCCGGCGGGATGTTTTAGTGGCTCGTTTTGAAGCCGGTTGAGTTGTGTATGATTTTGCCATATAGGATTGGTCGGTATCATATGATGATGGTGCATTGTGGTAAAAACGATCGGATTTTGTGCGTTTGTCAAAGATAGGGCAGTCTCTATCTTCTTTTTTATACCAGAAAGAATCGCTTCCCCGTCCCCATGAAGAATCTGTGTCATCGTATCGCTTATGGGTGGATTGCCATGTGAATGGGGTGCTGTTTTCAGGCAGAAAACGGGAGGTGTGGGGTGGTGTATCAATGCCGCTAAAACGAGTATAGTCCGAGATATGTTCGGCCGGTAATTCGTCAACGAATCGACTCGGCAATGGATTTTGAAACTGACCATAAATTCGACGGGAAAGTGCAAAAGAAATAAATGCCTTTTGACGGGCACGTGTGAGTCCGACGTAAGCTAAGCGGCGTTCTTCTTCTAATCCTGTATCACCGATATCGTCAAGTGCTTTTTGGTGAGGAAAGAGGCCTTCTTCCCAGCCGGGGAGAAAGACAATGTCAAATTCTAATCCCTTGGAGGCGTGCAATGTCATGACGACTAATTGTTCTTCCGTTGATGAGGCATCTGCATCTGTCACTAAAGCTGCATATTCAATAAAATCGTTAATCGATGTAAAATCTTTTAAAACAGTAGATAATTCTTTGAGGTTTTCTAAACGCCCTTCAGCCTCTGGCGATTTATCCATGCGCCACATTGATAGGTAACCGGATTCTTCTAGAACACGTTGAATAAGGGGAGCAGCTTCCATTGTTTCATACAAAGATTGCCAACTTTTTACCTGAGCTACAAAAGTGTCCAGTGTTTTACGGACAGAGGGGCGGAGTTCTGCCCATCCGATCGCATCAAACAGGCTGATTTTATGTTCTTTCGCCGATGTGGACAGGGCCGATATCGCCCCATCACCGATACCTCGTCTCGGTTTGTTGACGATACGGGTAAAGGCTAAATCATCATTCGGGTTGACGATAAGGCGTAGGTAGGCGACGGCGTCTCTGATTTCTTCCCGTTCATAAAATTTAAAGCCTCCGATGATTTTGTAGGGAATACCCGATCGGATTAGTTCGTCTTCAAACACGCGAGTTTGAACAGAAGTGCGGACTAAAATCGCCATTTGGGAAAGGAGCGTACCTTTGGCTTGTTCAACCTCTATATGTTCAATGACTTTTTGGGCTTCGCCGATGCCGCTGGGATATGCATTTAGGGCGACTTTTTCCCCGTCATCTGCATCAGATTTGGCTGCCTTTAATGTTTTTCCTAGGCGCGCGGTATTGTTGGCTATCAGTGCCGATGCTGCCCCTAAAATATGGGTTGTTGAGCGATAGTTCCGCTCTAAACGAACGACGTGGGCATTGGGATATACCTCTTGAAATTTTAGGATGTTTTCAACCTCAGCGCCACGCCATGAATAAATCGATTGATCATCATCTCCGACGCAACACAGGTTATTATGTTTTTTGGCTAATAAGCGCAGGAGCAGGTATTGAGCAACGTTCGTATCCTGATATTCGTCAACTAAAATATAACGAAATTGGGTTTGGTATGTTTCTAAAATATCGGGACGGTTTTTAAATAAGAGGAGAGGTAACAACAGAAGATCTCCAAAATCGACGGCATTTAATTCTTTGAGGCGGTTTTGGTATAGTTGGTAAAAGCCTTGCGCCCGACCGTCACACCAATTTGTGTTTTCCGCAGGTGTTATATCTGTTGGTGATAATCCTCTATCTTTCCAGCGTTGAATAATATCCAGTAAAACCGTTGGCGTATATTTTTTGACGTCAATTCCGTTTTGAGTCATGATTTGTTTGAGAAGGCGTTCCTGATCATCCGTATTTAAAACGATAAAGTTAGGCTTTAGTCCTGCCTCTATTGTCCAACGAGTTAAAATCCGAATCCCGATGGCGTGAAAGGTACCAAGCCAGACAGAATGGGCAGAAGAACCAATCATTTTGGCTAAACGTTCTTTCATTTCGCGGCTTGCTTTGTTGGTAAAGGTAACCGCCAAAACCTGCCATGGACGAGCCTTTCCCGTTGCTAAAATATAGGCAATACGAGTTGTTAAAACTCGTGTTTTACCCGTTCCTGCGCCCGACAAAACAAGGAGGGGGCCTTCCGTTTGTTCAACAGCCTGTCGTTGCTCCGGATTTAAGTCGTCTAAAAAGGATAGAGAGGGGGTGTAGGCCGCTTGCGGTGGTGCTATATCAGATGGGTTTTCATCAACTAAGTCAAAAAAATGTGTCATAGGTTATCTGCTTTCAAAAATG
>JAZRBO010000089.1:0-9238 GCA_045635125.1 Alphaproteobacteria bacterium
TTATTCTGAAACTTGTAAATTTATATCAATAAAAAGTATGGACTTTTTATTTTAATTAGTGTATCATCCACTACAATAACGATAGGAATTGCCAATGTTAATGATACTTTGACCATTTTCTGCGTGTTGTCACTTTTTTAGTATAAGGAGAATAAAATGATAGATATCAAACTTGTTCGTGAAAATCCAGAGTTAGTTAAAGAAAACATCAAAAGAAAATTTCAGGATTCAAAATTAGTTTTAGTAGATGAAGTAATTGACTTAGACAAAAAAAATCGAGCTGCAATTACTGAGGTTGAATCATTGCGCGCAAAAAGAACTAAACTTTCAAAACAAATTGGCGCCCTAATGGGACAGGGAAAGCGGGAGGAAGCAGAATCAATCAAAGCAGAAAGCCAACAAATAGGTCAACAAATTGTTGAGTTAGAAGCAGAGCAGGAAAAACTTTCCGAAGAAATAAAACAACGCATGATGGTTATTCCTAATATTATTGATGCGACCGTTCCTGTTGGTAAAGATGACACAGAAAATGTTGAAATAGAACGCTACGGCGAACCCAAAGTACCTGAATATGAAATACCATACCATGTTGATATTATGGAAACTTTTTCCGGTGTTGACTTTGATGCTGCTCGTCGTGTTTCGGGGAATGGTTTCTACTACTTACAAGGCGACATTGCCCGCCTTCATTCCGCTGTTTTGACCTATGCACGTGATTTTATGATTGATAGAGGTTTTACTTATTGCCTTCCTCCATTTATGATTCGTTCTCAGGTTGTAACCGGGGTTATGAGCTTTGCCGAAATGGAAGCCATGATGTACAAAATTGAAGGTGAAGATTTGTATTTAATTGGTACATCTGAACACTCTATGATTGGTAAGTTTATTGATCAGATTATACCAGAGGATAACCTCCCTTATAGTTTAACAAGCTATTCACCTTGTTTCCGCAAGGAAAAAGGCGCTCATGGTTTAGAGGAAAGGGGTGTTTATCGTATTCACCAATTCGAAAAACAAGAAATGATTGTTGTTTGTAAACCAGAAGACAGCATGAAATGGTATAATGCATTATGGCAAAATACTGTTGATTTATTCCGCTCAATGGATATTCCGGTAAGAACACTTGAATGCTGTTCTGGTGATTTAGCTGACTTAAAAGTGAAATCCTGCGATGTTGAAGCTTGGTCTCCTCGTCAGAAGAAATACTTTGAAGTTGGTTCTTGTTCCACATTGGGTGATGCACAAGCTCGTCGATTAAAAATTCGGGTTTCAAGCAAAGATGGTAAAAAATATTTCCCTCATACTTTGAATAATACGGTGGTAGCTTCCCCTAGAATGTTAATTGCTTTCTTAGAAAACAATTTGCAGGCCGATGGCTCCGTTCTGATTCCTAAAGTATTACAACCATATATGGGTGGGAAAACCGTTATCACACCAACAAAAAAATAAAATTTTAGCTCCGATATTCTCGGGGCAATTTTACATATATGTGATGATAAAAATAATGGGATTGTCCGTAAAGCATTAGAGGAGGCATAAATAAAATAATGGGTTCACGCATAATTGGAAATATGACCGGAAATTCGATGGATGCCATTGATTTGGTGTTGACAGAATTTGATGGTGATAAAATGCGTGACATTTGCTCTTTTTCAAAAGCGTACACAAAAGAAATGCAACAAAAAATGGAACGCTTGCGTTCTTTGGTCGTAAACAAAACAAAAGATGAAATTTTAAATATACCTGACTTTAAAGCCATTCACGATGAATATATTTATCAAGTTGCGGATTGCATTAATGAAATGTGCCAACTGTATCAGATAGATAAAAATAACATAGATGCAATCGGTTTCCATGGTAAAACATTGGATCATAATCCACCAAGTCGAGCCTCTGTAGAAGGAACAAATCCTTATACTTTACAGATTGGTTCTGGAAAAATGTTAGCGGATTTAACGGGAATAAAGGTAGTATATGACTTCAGAAGTGCTCCATTGATGGCTGGTTTTGAGGGAGCACCTTTAGTTTCCCCTCACAATGCTCATATAGCCGCCTCAGAAGGTAACGGATGTTATTACAATGGTGGCAACACATCGAATTTTGCTTGGATTATTAATGGAACGGCTTTACTTGGTACGGATGCAGGACCATTTAATGAATACGTAGATCATTTTATTCGTCAAAATACTCATGATACTTTTGATGTAGATGGTATGTATGGGAAACAAGGATTTTTAGATAAAGAATTATTACAGACACTTTTTGATATTGGACGTGATTATTATGAACGACCTTTACCTAAATCCGGCGATCCACAATATTATCATAAAGATATTGTTTTCGAGGTAATAAAAAATAAAGGTCTTTCTGTTTTTGACGCAGTTCATACGTTGGAATATTTTGCTGCTTATATTGCTGCGTACTCTTTGACGTTGACAGATAAAGAGTTAAAATTACCTAATTCTATTATTTTATTCGGCGGAGGATGGAAAAATCCGGTTGTAAAAAATAGTTTTGAACAGCTTTTACTTGGTAATGGATTTGTTTTACCTGAACATCAAAAAAAATTTAATGACTTTTTAAATCGCTTTTCAGAGCCATTCCAAATTCGTTATTCTGCCTTTGGGGAAATGATGGAAGCCAGATTATTTGCAGATTTGGCTCGTTATCGATTGGAAAATAAAGCTTGGGAAATACCTGAAATAATTCAGATTGGAAAAAATATTGTTTGCGGAGTGATTGCTTTAGCGAATGATAAACGATCTGATTACGATGATATGATAAATTTAGCGGCAAAAGGATGGAGGGAATAATATGAAACCAATTTTAGCGTGCATGTTGTCTGTAAGTGGTTTAAGTTTGACAGATGATGAAAAAAGTTTGTTGTCAAAAGCAAATCCCTTGGGTGTTATACTTTTTAAACGCAATATTTCGGATAAGAAACAAGTCAAAGCTTTAACAGATTCGATTAAATCGATTATTGGTAGGGAGGATGTTTTAATCGCTATAGATCAAGAAGGGGGACGTGTTTGTCGCTTTACGCCACCCGTTTGGCAAGATTATCTATCCCAATACGCACTTGGTTCTGTACCAAAGGACCAACAAGAAGAGATTATATCTTTACATGGAAAACTTATTGCATATGATTTAAAAGAATTGGGTATTAATTTAAATTTCTCTCCTGTTTTGGATGTTTCTTATTCGGATACAACTGATGCTTTGCGGTCTCGTATTTTTTCTGGCAATGAAACGCAAGTTGCACTAAACGGAAAGGTGCTATTAGATACTTATCACCAAAATGGTATTTGCTCTTGTATTAAGCATTTGCCGGGACATGGCAGAGCTGTTGTAGATCCTCATTTACATTTGCCCATTATAAGACAACCGTTAAAAGAATTAGAAAAAGATTTTTATCCATTTCAATTTATTGCAAAGGATGCTATAGCTGGCATGACGGCACATATTGTGATTTCGGATGTTGATGACAAGCCTATCACACAGTCTGCAAAAGCAATCGATAAAATTATCCGTAAACATTTGGACTTTAATGGCTTTTTATTTTCAGACTCTATTGATATGAAAGCTCTTTCAGGCTCATTACCTGAGCGTGTTCAAAATAGCCTGTCCGCTGGTTGTGATGCTATTTGTTATTGTTTTGGTATTTTAGATGAAATGAAACAAGTTGTAGCGACCTGTTCAGAATTGACGGATGTTGCGTATGAACGTTTTTCAAAAATTAAACAACTTATTAACCGCCCGATATCGAATTTTGATGTCAAATTTGCACAGCAAAGATATTCGGAATTAAGTTCTTTATCTAGCAATTTAAACTCTGATTATGATGCTGTTGAAATATTACATCAAATGAATAAAAAAGACTATTCTTTTTGAGTTATCAGACTTTGTATGGATAAAATTAGTTTCTTTTACTAATCGTCACTGGAATTCTTGAAAATAAAGAGGGGGAGAGAAACCTTTAACCCTAAAAACAAAAAGCCTTGGAAACCCAAGGCTTTTTTATGGTGCGGAAAGCCGGAATCGAACCGGCACGGGGACAAGCCCCAACAGATTTTAAGTCTGTTGCGTCTACCAGTTCCGCCATATCCGCATACTCTGATAGATTCGATAGGAGTAACATATCCGAATTTTATTCCAACGTCAAGTCTTTTTTTGAAAAAAAATAAAAAAATATAAATAATGCGAAAAAAAATGAAAAATATCCCTTGCAAATAATATGTGAAATATGCTACCTTAAATAAAAATTCCAAATAAGAAAAAGGAGAGAGTATGGACGAATTTGATAAAATTAAGGAACTTTCCGAAAGTATAGTTCATCGCAAAGAACCTATTTTTACAGATAATTTAGAATCCGATACATCTCTTTTTCCCGCACCGGAATCAGAGGAAGTGTCTGATGATGCTGGGTTGTACTTGTCCGAAGGAATGGATAAAATTCCAGACCTAGAAATTCAGGATTTAGAAGAAAAAAGTATATCTTCTATGAAGCTACATTTGATTGCTTTAAGTGTATTTATTGGTATTTTAATTGTTGTTTTATCAAGTTTTTTCTTTTTTAGTAAAGATGAAAATAATCCTGATGAAATAATCACAATCACTGCAACACCAACCCCGGTAAAAATAAAACCTGAACAGCCAGGGGGTATGCAGATTCCGGACCAAGATAAACTTGTTTATAACCGAATTCGGGCTAATGAAGTCCCTACAAAAATAGAACGGTTATTCCCTGAACCGGAAAAACCTGTTTTACCCGAAATATTAACACCTGTTGCATCAAAACCTGTGGAAGAGGTTACGACAAGCGATACTTTGACGGAAAAGGTGGTTGAAAAACCGATAGCACCGCCCAAGCAAATTGTTGAAGTTATTCCGCCAACTCCCAAAAAAGAGATTCTGCCACTACCAACAAAATCAACAAAAGCACCTGTTGAAACAAAGAAAAAACAAACAACTGTAGTTGAAAAAGGAACTTGGCGTGTTCAGCTTTTATCTTCTTCAAACAAGGCTTCTGTTGAAAAAGCATGGCCAACAATTTTAAAGAAAAACAAAGCGTTACTGTCTGACATGTCGCATGATATTGTTTCTGCAAAAATAGCAGGGAAGGGGACATTCTACCGTTTACAAGTTGGACAGTTTTCATCACGCACTATGGCAGCTGGTTTATGTAGCAAACTAAAAACTCGCAAACAAGAATGCGTTCCGGTCAAGCAACAATAACTCATGAAAAACGTTAAGCATATTAAACCGATTATTTTAGGATGTGCTGATACAATCTCTATCACGCACGACAAAGACAACATATAAAAGAGTAAAAATGGCTTAGGAAATAACATGTTAGAAAATTCAATTTATTCTTTAACAACGTGGATTATCCCACTGTTATTATGTATGATTATTCATGAGGTTTCTCATGGCATTGCGGCTTTAAAATTAGGGGACAGGACGGCATTGTACTCTGGTCGCCTAACACTTAATCCAATACCTCATATTGATATATATGGTAGTATTTTAATTCCTATTTTTTTATTAGCAACCGGATCGCCTTTTTTATTTGGATGGGCAAAACCTGTTCCGGTATCTGTTTCAAATTTAAATCACCCGAAGCGAGATATGGGATTAGTTGCTGCAGCCGGTCCTTTATCCAATCTGATACTAGCTATTTTATTTGTAATAGTTGGTCGCTTTGGCATAGCACTTATTCCAGAAACGCATCGTCTTTTCCCATGGTTTATATCGAACATTTATCATGGGGTGACACTATCTTTGGTGATAGGTATTTTTAATCTACTTCCTATTTTACCATTGGACGGGGGTCGTATTTTATTATCTATTTTACCATTAAAATATGCAGTTCGCTATCAAGAAAGCGAAAAATATGGTTTTTTTATTTTATTAGGCGTCTTATTTATTTTACCTATGTTAGGTATTAACATTACTGGTTGGTTTGTTGGAACGTTATACCCGTTCTTTTTAAGTATTGTTAAACTATTTATGTAAAGGCAAACCGATACAAGTATACCACACTATATGAGCAAGTAGCTATTGTCGATAACGCCCATAAAATTGTATAATTTACAAAAACAAAAAAGAGGCTTGTTTTTTAAGCCTCTTTTAAATGTTTTTAAAGTTATTATTTAACTTTCTTTTCATCCTCACCGAAGACACATTCGGTCAAGACTAAATCTGAACCAGCCCCCCATGTCGGAACAACTTTTATATTGCCGGCATTGATGAGATCTTCCTCAGCTGCTTTGGCCAAAGCAATTGCTTTTTCCTCTCCGGCAATTGTTAATGCAATAACCGGTGTTTTTAATGAACGCTTCTGCTCTGCCTTTTCCTTTCGGATTAAGTTCAAAACTGAAACAGCTTTTTCGTAGACCGCTAAATCTCCAACAACATTTGTTAGCTCATTTCCAGAGGGGAATGTCGCCACATGCACAGACTTTCCATCTGTTGCCCAGGGACGAGATTGCCAAATTTCCTCTGTTGTAAAGGCCATAAACGGGGCGAATAAGCGCATCAACACATCAATTGTCAACATTAATGTAGCAACCGCTGAAGCAGGATGATCACTGTATGCACGTCCTTTAACAAGTTCTAAATAGTTATCACAGAAGTCCCAGAAACACTTTTCTGTCATTTCCAAAGCAAACGCATAATCATTTGATTCAAAAGACTTATTAGCTGTTTCCACAACATTAGCTAACCGAGCTGCCCATGCTTTATCTACAGCCTCTGTAATATAGGATTTGTAATCACCATCAAAAGAGACTCCGGCTTTATCCACCATCATAAACACGAACTTACTGGCATTGAAGATTTTCATCGTCAATTTACGTCCTTGTTCCATGATTTGTTCTTCAAAAGCTGTATCAATTCCCAGCTTTGCACGGGCTGCCCAATACCGAACGGCATCTGCCGAATGCTTAATCAATAAATCAATCGGAGTTACAACGTTTCCTTTGGATTTACTCATCTTTTTCCGATCTGGATCCAAAATAAAGCCACTGATAAGAGCTTCATGCCACGGCTCTTTTCCTTCATGGGCGAAAGATTTCATAATTGTATAGAATGCCCATGTCCGAATGATGTCATGTGCTTGTGGTCGAATATCAAACGGCATTGTGATATGATGTCCTTCCGGCGCATGCGCTATTGCGATCTGCGGTGTTAAAGAACTTGTTGCCCAAGTGTCCATCACGTCTTTATCCCCAACAAAGCCGCCAGGAACACCCCGTTGTTCAGCCGTAAATCCAACCGGCACATCGGTCATAGGGTCGACAGGCAATTGATCTTGTGTTGCAAAAATAGGAGCGTCATAATCAATCTCGCCATTTGCTTTAACCGGATACCAAACAGGGAAGGGAACCCCGAAAAAGCGTTGACGTGAAATACACCAATCTTGATTTAATCCATCGACCCATGCTTCATACCGAGATTGCATATGGGCAGGGGTCCACTTAATTTTACGTCCCAAAGACAATAATTCGTTTTTATAGTCTAAGATATTAATAAACCATTGACGAGAAGAAACAAATTCCAAAGGAATATTTCCTTTTTCATAGAATTTAACCGGATGAAGTAAAGGTTTAGGTTCGCCCAATAAATCACCGGATTCGCGAACAAATTCAACTATTTTTGTTCGAGCATCCTTGACCTTTAAACCGATAATCTGATCATAGTATGATTTTGCTTTTTCAGGATTAAGTGACACAAAATTTCCTTGTCCGTAAACCTGATCAATAATCCGACCATCAAGCCCGATTATCTGTTTAATTGGTAAACCGGATTGTTTCCACCAAGCAACGTCAGCCGCATCACCAAAAGTACAAACCATCATGATGCCAGTTCCTTTATCTGGCTCAGCATGCTCTGATGGCACGATAGGAACAGGAATATCAAATATTGGAACGATGGCTTTTTTACCAAAGAAAGGTTTATATCGTTCATCATCCGGATGAGCGACAACAGCGATACAAGCCGGTAAAAATTCCGGTCGTGTTGTCGCAATAGTAAACGTTGTATCTGATCCTTCTACTTTAAAGCGAATATCGTGGAAGAAGCCTGCTGTTTCCCGGTCTTCAATTTCTGCCTGAGCAATAGCGGATTGAAAGGTAACATCCCACATAGTTGGAGCTTCTACAGACTTAGCCATTCCTTTTTTGACGAGTTCCAAGAAAGACTTTTGTGACTCTGTAATAGCTTTAGGACCAATTGTTGTATATTTCAAACGCCAATCATAAGAGTGACCGATTTTATGGAAAATATCCTCAAAAGCCTGTTCATCGACTGAGGTTAAAGCCTCACATGCTTCAATAAAGTTTTGACGAGAAACCTCTTTCCGTCCTTCTGCCTTCGGATTATGTTCCGGCTTGAAGTCAGGGTCATAGGGCAGGGAAGGATTGCAAGCAATATTATAGTAGTTTTGCACACGACGTTCTGTTGGCAAGCCATTATCATCCCATCCAATAGGATAGAAAATAGACTTTCCTTTCATACGGTTATAACGAACCATAACATCCGTTTGGGTATATGAAAAAATATGCCCGATATGCAAAGAGCCGGATACAGTCGGTGGCGGTGTATCGACGACAAAAGTATTTTCACGAGAAGCCGTTTTATCATATTGATAAATACCGCTTTCCTCCCAAAAACGAACACCTCGTTCTTCGATAGCGGTAGAATTGAACTTATCATCCAAACCTTTGATTTCTTTGTATTGCGTCATAATATTTTCCTTTTTTTAATGAATGGCGACATTTTATCGTATTTGTTTATGAAAATCAAGAGGAGATTGCGATAAAAATGAATATTGCTTAAAAAAGAAAGTAAAAACAAATGAATCTAAGCACATTATAATAGCAATATCACCCAACAAAAAAGATATTGGAGGTTATCATTTTATACCAAGTTTTTATGGCAAAGAAGAATTTGAAAAATTTATAAAATTAAATATAAAAGAAAAACGTATAAAATACATAAAGGACAACTCAGTGTCGGATACGCTCCAATTGCGTTCGCAGGCATTCTCTGACGTTGTCCTTAAAGATAATATACTACAAAAATCTGACATTGTCAACAATAAATCACTTTTTCAGATATCTTACTATGACGGGCTTGGTTCAACACCTCGTGGTGCATACTACAATAATACCGTATATCTATTTGAAAACGCTGATGAAAGCACATTTGTTCACGAAATGTCGCACGCATATATGGA
>JAZRBO010000090.1:0-5071 GCA_045635125.1 Alphaproteobacteria bacterium
TGTCGTTTCTCGTGTATCACAGTATTTGTCTGTGTCGGAGGATCCCTTATTCCCTACAGCGGAAATTTGTTTAACAGGAGTTGTGGAGCAAGCTCTTTTGACTCAGGCTGCTGTAGATGTTGAAGATCAATTCTTTGATAGGTTGCGGCGTAGTCGGAAAATCTATGCCGAAGGTGGGTCTTTGGCTGGACCGCATACTGCCGACTTTAAGGTGATTCATAAGCAAAAAAACAGAGATGCTTCCCTTTGTTCAACGGGTGAGCAAAAAGCTCTTTTGCTTTCTATTATTTTAGCCGAAATGCGGGCTCAGTTACAGGAGCAGGGTATGTGTCCACTTTTATTGCTAGATGAAGTGGCCGCTCATTTAGACAGTCGTCGACGGAACACATTATTTGATATTTTGTGTGACAGACCGACTCAAATTTGGATGACAGGAACAGATGTAGAAGCATTTGTTCATCTTAAAAACCGAGCATCTTTTTTCGATGTTCAAGATTCAGAAATCAGTTTACAAAAAGCAGCATAAAGGAAACAAAAAATGACAGAACAAAATGATATCTTGCAGGCAGAAGCCTCTTACAATGCCGATTCTATTAAGGTTTTAAAAGGCCTTGATGCTGTTCGGAAGCGTCCGGGGATGTATATCGGTGATACAGATGATGGAACTGGTTTACATCATATGGTGTATGAGGTTTTGGATAACTCTATCGATGAATCTTTGGCAGGATATTGTGATAAAGTTGATGTGATTTTAAATGCAGACGGTTCCGTGACCGTTATTGATGACGGACGGGGTATGCCGGTGGATATGCATAAGGAAGAGGGTGTATCCGCTGCCGAAGTTATTATGACTCAATTGCATGCCGGCGGTAAGTTTGATAATAATTCCTATAAGGTGTCAGGTGGTTTACACGGCGTTGGCGTGTCTTGCGTTAATGCCTTATCAGATTGGTTGGATCTGACAATTTGGCGGAACGATAAAGAATACTATGCTCGATTTGAAAACGGTAATACGGTTCAGCATCTGACAGAAATGGGGGATGCTCCGGGGAAACATGGGACAAAAGTTACATTCCATCCTTCTCACGAGATTTTTGCCGTGACAGAATTTAGTTTTGATACGTTGGAACATCGGATGCGGGAATTAGCTTTCCTGAATTCAGGTGTTTATTTGTGTTTGACGGATAATCGGGATGCCGAACCCAAAACAGTTGAGTTTAAATATGACGGTGGTATCAAGGAATTCGTTAAGTATATTGACCGGTCTAAAAATTCATTGCATCAGGATCCCTTTTCTTTGTCGGGAGAAAAAGATGGCATTACGGTTGAAACAGCTTTGGAATGGACAGATGGATACCATGAAACCTGTTTATGCTTTACCAACAATATTCCGCAACGGGATGGTGGTACACACTTAGCCGGTTTACGTGCTGCATTGACGCGGACGATTAACAATTATGCTTCTTCTTCCGGATTAGCTAAGAAAGAGAAAGTGGAATTAGCCGGTGAAGATATGCGGGAAGGGTTGACTATTGTTTTGTCCGTAAAGGTACCGGATCCGAAATTTTCATCTCAGACAAAGGACAAGCTGGTATCCAGTGAAGTACGGCCTGTTGTAGAAAGTATTGTTGGGGATAAATTAGCTCAGTGGTTGGAAGAACATCCCTCTGAAGCTCGGATGGTTATCGGTAAGGTCGTGGAAGCGGCTGCCGCACGGGAAGCCGCTCGTAAAGCGCGGGAATTAACTCGGCGCAAAGGGGCATTAGATATGGCCTCTTTGCCAGGGAAATTAGCCGATTGTCAGAGTAAAGATCCGGCCGATTCCGAAGTTTTTATCGTTGAGGGAGATTCCGCCGGTGGTTCCGCTAAACAGGGACGTGATCGGGCGCATCAGGCTATTTTACCGTTACGGGGTAAGATTTTAAATGTAGAACGGGCCCGTTTTGATAAGATGTTATCTTCTGCCGAAATCGGAACGATTGTGACGGCTCTGGGTACCGGAATCGGTCGGGATGATTTTAATGCCGATAAATGTCGCTATCATAAAATCATTATTATGACCGATGCCGATGTCGACGGGGCACACATTCGGACATTATTAATGACATTCTTCTTCCGTCAAATGCCGGAATTGATTGAGCGGGGATATTTATACATTGCTCAACCGCCTTTGTATCGCGCCAAAAGAGGTAATTCCGAAACGTATTTAAAAGATGATGCCGCGATGGAGGAATATTTGATCAACACAGGGACAGAAGGTGCCGTTTTGCAAATGGCAGACGGGACGCAGGTTGCTGGAGCAGATTTGGTCGCTCGTGTTGAACAGGCTCGGGTTGCACGTAATCTTATTTTAGCGATGTCAAATCGGGTGCCGTATCGGATTATCGGACAGATGGCCATTATGGGTATGTTTAATTCCGCAAAAGTTTATGATGATACTTTTGCCGCCCGTTTGGATGAAATGGAGCCAGAGTATGAACGGGGTTGGCAATGTACCTATACAGAAGACAAAGAGTTTGTCTTTACACGGACATTGCGAGGTGTGACAGAACGTTTTGTTGTTGATCAGACGTTGTTGAACTGTGGTGAAGCCCGTAAATTGGATGAAATGGCAGCAGACTTACAGGAATTTTATGCAAAGCCTTCTATCCTGCGGACAAAGGATGGTGATATTCCTGTTCAGGGACCGGTGTCGTTGGCCGAAGCTGTCTTTAAGGTTGGTAAAAAAGGTATTGCCATTAACCGTTACAAAGGGTTGGGTGAAATGAATCCGGAACAGTTATGGGAAACAACGTTGGATCCGAATGCCCGTCGTTTGTTGCAGGTAAAAATTACACACCAAGACGATGCTGAGCAAGTCTTTTCCACCCTTATGGGAGATGTTGTAGAGCCACGTCGGGAATTCATTCAAACAAATGCTTTGGATGTGGCAAACCTAGATGTTTAATTTATTGCCGATAATAAAAAAACAGGTCAGATAGGCCTGTTTTTTTTATTATCTTATTTGGGGAAGAAGGGAGTTTAGGAGTGAAATAACGATATAACTTGACAAAAAACAAAAGTTCTGATATGCTATTGGCATTAACAAAAAGGTAGGTTTTAGATGGGAAATAATTCAAAGCAAAAAAAGTGTATTTTTAAGAGACAAAAGAATTTGGGGACGGTTTCTTCTGCGACGCCTAAATACATTACAAATGGTTTGCAATTAGCTGTTCAACGGAGGCGGTGTATGGGGCAATACCCAAATAAGAGGGCGCATTGTTGTCGGTTATTGACGAAATTTTTGGTTATCGCTACTGTTTTAGGGGCGGCCGGATATGGTATGTATAAAGGTATTTCTTATACTCAAAAAAAGTGGGAGGATATCAAATATACACGATACATTAATTCTGTCCAACCAGAACATCAGGAGGCGGCAAAAGATCTGTATAATAAACGTCATCAAGATGTTAAGATGGTTCATTATGAGGTGGGAGAATCTCAAAAAAAGGGGTCTGGTTTATTTTCTGAATATACTGCAGAATTAAATATGTATTATGATGCTAATAATGATGGCAAGGCAGATTACCTTATTCAACAAATCGTTGATAGTGAGCTTTTTTACGGATGGGGCGAAGGATCTGTCGCTAACGAAGTCCATGGCTCTTGGAAAAAGAATGCTCATCCATTGAATGATGCGTTAATAGAAACACGCCAAGCAGGGGGAAAAATTATTAATTTAAGAAATAATCAAGTTGTTAATTTTTCAAAGGAAAGAGAATAACACTCTCCTCACACACAAACGCCCCGAACTATCGGGGCGTTTGTTTTGTTTCTTGTATCCCAAAATCTGTATTGTCAATTTTACAGGCAGAAATTAGTCAATAAAAAATTCCCCCTGAGCATTTAGTCAGGGGGAAGTGATTGTGTTTAATGCACTTATTTGCCTAAGTGTTTAAAGATAGACTTACCGGCAAATACGGCTGTATCACCCAATTCTTCTTCAATACGAATCAATTGGTTGTATTTAGCTAACCGGTCGGAACGAGACAAGGAACCTGTCTTAATTTGTCCACAACCCGTTGCAACAGCAATATCAGCAATTGTTGCATCTTCCGTTTCACCAGAACGGTGTGACAACACGGCTGTGTAACCAGCACGGTGAGCCATGTCAACGGCTTCCAATGTTTCTGTTAAAGAACCGATTTGGTTGACTTTAACCAAGATGGAGTTAGCAACTTTGCGTTCAATACCCATAGACAAACGTTTTGTGTTTGTCACAAACAAATCGTCCCCGACTAATTGGATACGGTTGCCTAATTTCTTAGTCAACATATCCCAGCCTTCCCAATCATCTTCGGCCATACCATCTTCTAAGGACATAATCGGATAGTTGTTAACCAAATCTTCGTAGTATTCAACTAATTCAGCGTTTGTTAAGACTTTACCTTCGCCTTTTAAATTGTATTTGCCGTCTTCATAGAATTCGCTAGAAGCAGCGTCAAGAGCAATAACAACATCTTCGCCTGGTTTATATCCGGCTGTTTCAATGGATTTGACGATAAAGTCTAAAGCTTCTTTTGCAGAACCGATAGCTGGAGCAAAACCACCTTCGTCACCGACGTTAGTATTCATGCCGGCTTTTTTCAGGTTGGATTTTAAAGCTTGGAATACTTCTGCGCCCATCCGAATGGCTTCAGAACAAGTGGCGGCACCAATTGGCATAATCATGAATTCTTGAATATCAATTGGGTTGTCAGCGTGTTTGCCGCCGTTTAAAATGTTCATCATCGGAACCGGTAAAACGTGAGCCAATGTGCCACCAATGTAGCGATATAAAGGCAGAGCCGTTGTTTCGGCAGCAGCTTTAGCAACAGCCAAAGAAATACCTAAAATAGCATTAGCACCGAATTTCCCTTTGTTTTCTGTTCCGTCTAAAGCAATCATAGCCCGATCAAGAGCGATTTGATCTTCAGCATCCATTCCGATTAAGGCATCATATAATTCTGTATTTACAGCATTAACCGCTTTTAAAACACCTTTACCGCCGAAACGGGAAGCATCGTCATCCCGTAATTCAACAGCTTCATGG
>JAZRBO010000091.1:0-14078 GCA_045635125.1 Alphaproteobacteria bacterium
GTTGTTGCGCAAAAAGCTATATCCAACAGTTGTCAGGTTAGGCAGGCTTAATTCTTGTAACGAACCATTGCAAGACAAAAAGTCATCTCCAACAGTTGTCAGGTTAGGCAGGCTTAATTTTTGTAATGACTCGTTGTACACCAAAAATTCATCTCCAACAGTTGTCAGGTTGGGCAGGCTTAATTCTTGTAATGACTCGTTGTTGTACAAAAAGTCATCTCCAACACTTGTCAGGTTGGGCAGGCTTAATTCTTGTAATGACTTGTTGTTGTACAAAAAGCTATATCTAACAGTTGTCAGTTTAGGCAGGCTTAATTCTTGTAATGACTGGTTGTCCCACAAAAAGTCATTTCCAACATTTGTCAGGTTGGGCAGGCTTAATTCTTGTAATGACTTGTTGTAGTACAAAAAGCTATCTTCAACAGTTGTCAGGTTGGGCAGGCTTAATTCTTGTAATGACTTGTTGTTGTGCAAAAAGCCATCTCTAACATTTGTCAGGTTGGGCAGGCTTAATTCTTGTAATGACTGGTTGTCCCACAAAAAGTCATGTCCAACATTTGTCAGGTTGGGCAGGCTTAATTCTTGTAATGACTCGTTGAACCGCAAAAAGTCATGTCCAACATTTGTCAGGTTGGGCAGGCTTAATTCTTGTAATGACTCGTTGTGGTACAAAAATTTATGTCCAACATTTGTCAGGTTGGGCAGGCTTAATTCTTGTAATGATTTGTTGAAGAACAAAAAGTCATCTCCAACAGTTGTCAGGTTGGGCAGGCTTAATTTTTGTAATGACTCGTTGTACACCAAAAATTCATCTCCAACATTTGTCAGGTTGGGCAGGCTTAATTCTTGTAATGACTCGTTGTTGTACAAAAAGCCATTTCCAACATTTGTCAGGTTAGGCAGGCTTAATTCTTGTAATGACTTGTTGAAGGGCAGAAAATCATCCCCTATTTTTGTTGTGTTTGGGAGATTTAAAGCCGTTATTTTTCCTTCTTGGACGGACGCAATTCTATCCTTGTTGGCATAAATATCATGTCCCCCATCTTTATTTTTCTGAATTTGTATTTTTTTATCCTTTAATTCAAGGGCCAAAACACTCATAAAAGTACCACTGTTTTCGGTAACATCATCGATATATATCGGTTCCCGACAGACGCTTGGATCATATAAGGTTCTATTTCGTGTGTTTAAAATACATGAATCCAACATGATTTCGGTATTTTTATCTAATGAAGAAATGTGTCCATCTTTTACATAAAAATCACGGCCAAAATAAATATTGTTTATTTCGTAATTATACCGAATTATTTGATTGTTTATAGACATAAAATCATCGGGAAGCATTACTTTTTGAGCAGAAAAGTCAACCTTTAAATGTTTTTTTAACGATGCCGAAAGCCCTTTGATAATATTATCCGGATTACTGTTAAATGTGTTGTCGGGATTGTCTATCGTATGATTGTATCTGTTCTTAATCGAGATAAATCCACCCTGTGTTGCAATCTGAATTGATATAACACTTGTTCCATAGGTATCTTCTCTTTGTTCTTTACCTCTAAAATCCTTTCTTTTAATCTCATCAACATTCTTTTTAACGGCATTGATAATATGGTAATTTTTAAATCGTGTTGGATCCCGAAAGGTACACAACATTTCATTAGGTTCAAAATATTTTGAAATTTGATTTTGTTCTTCCAGATTGCGTACATAGTAGGCATCATAACCAGCTTCGGATAAAAGCTCAAAAGGCTTCTTGTCGGTATTATTTTCTTCAATCTGAATATCTTTTAATGAAATTAAGTATGCCATAATCGGTTCGGACTCCCGCCCTGCATACTTAACAATGTCAACTATATTTGGAATATCGAAAATACTATTGTCATGGGCTCGAATCGCTTTAGCAAATTGTTCCCCATTTTGTTTCTTTATTTGTTCAAATACACTCTTTTCTGCCATAATATTTTCTCCTTAACCATATTCTTTTAGTATATCATAAAAAATAATTATTGAAAAATAATTTTTAAGGTAAAGAGAATTAAACGAATCGTTTTTAGAGGAAAGGGTAATCATTTTTTTGAGGTAAAAAATGAGCTATTTTTATTCAATTTAATTTTATTAACCCCTTAAAAAACAAAAAGCCTTGATATAAATCAAGGCTTTATATGGTAGGCGGTGAGAGATTTGAACTCCCGACCCTCTCGGTGTAAACGAGATGCTCTAGCCAGCTGAGCTAACCGCCCCTATAAAAAGGATGATATATATATACCACCCTTTTTTAACGTTGTCAACGAAAATTATTTGTTGACGATCGTTTTTAATCCTTTACCAGCTTTAAACTTCGGTTGATTGGAGGCTTTGATTTTAATTTTAGCCCCTGTCAATGGGTTGCGACCTGTTGTAGCAGCACGTTTTGTAATGGCAAATGTACCAAAGTTTGTGATGCGAACTTCATCACCTTTTTTCAAAGCTTTAGAAACGACTTCAATGAAAGCTTCCAAACCTTCTGCAGCAGCGGCTTTTGTTAAACCAGCTGTTTTGGCAATGGCATCGACTAATTCTTGTTTGTTCATAATAAACTCCTTTTATAAGTTGTGTCTGTTCAGCGAAAAAGTATCGCTAACCTTAGTTAATCCTTGTTTTTAACAGGTGTCAATCTTTTTTTTGAAAAAAACGGAAAAAAATGCATAAAAATGTATTTTTTTGTGAAAATACTTCAAAAAACTACTTTTTTGTACAAAAATCCCCCGCTTTATCCTTTTTTTATTAAAGATAGACGGGGGAATTTTTTCTTTTTTTTCCGATTCGCTTTGGGATTATTCCTTTTTAGCTGTTTTGAGGGGTTTTAATTTATGTACTAAAGCTTTTTCTAAAACCTGTTCAGCTTGCGAAACAGGGATAATGGTTAATCCTTCTTTGACATTTTCCGGAATGTCCTCTAAATCTTTTTGGTTGTCTTCCGGAATGAGGACGGTTTTAATACCTGCACGTAATGCGGCTAACAGCTTTTCTTTTAATCCACCGATAGGTAAGACATGTCCTCGAAGTGTGATTTCACCCGTCATGGCAATATCTTTACGAACAGGAATACCTGTAAGCGTAGAAACCAAAGAAGTCATCATTGTAATACCCGCTGATGGCCCATCTTTTGGTGTGGCACCTTCTGGTACGTGGATATGAATATCGCTGTTTTCAAAAACACTTTCTGGAATACCAAATTGAGCATGGTGCGATCGGATGAAAGATTTAGCCGCCTCAATCGATTCCTTCATAACATCACCTAATTGACCAGTCAGAAGCGTTTTTCCTTTCCCGGGCATGGTAACAGCCTCAATAGATAGGATTTCCCCACCAACTTCTGTCCAAGCTAACCCTGTTGTTGTACCAACTTGATCCTCTTCTTCCACAATCCCGAAATTATATTTAGGAATACCAGCATATTTTTTCAGATTGTCGGGGGTTATTGTAATCGATTTCAAATTGTCAATTTGAATTTCTTTAACAACCTTTCTGGCAATATTGGCAATTTCACGTTCTAAGTTCCGAACACCAGATTCACGTGTATAGCGTCGAATTAATTCGATTAAGCTATCATCCGAAATAATTAATTCCTCTGGTTTTAATCCAGCCATTTCTAATTGTTTCTTTATCAGATGGCGTTTGGCGATTTCAACCTTTTCAACTTCCGTGTATCCAGAAAGCTGAATAATTTCCATTCTGTCTAATAACGGTCGAGGCATTTTTAACGTATTTGCGGTTGTGATAAACATGACGTGTGATAAGTCGTAATCAACCTCTAAATAATGATCGTTAAATGAGGTATTTTGTTCAGGATCCAAAACTTCCAACAAAGCAGAAGAGGGATCCCCTCGGTAATCATTTCCAAGTTTGTCAATTTCATCCAATAAAAATAATGGATTAACTGATTTCGCTTTTTTCATGCTTTGAATGATTTTACCAGGGAGAGAGCCGATATATGTTCGACGATGTCCTCGAATTTCTGCCTCATCCCGCATACCTCCTAAGGAGGCCCGAACAAAAGCTCGACCAGTTGCTCTGGCAATAGATTTACCTAAAGAGGTTTTACCTACACCTGGAGGGCCGACTAAACATAAGATAGAGCCGCATACTTTTTTAGTTCTTTTTTGAACGGCTAGAAATTCTAAAATACGTTCTTTGACTTTTTCCAAGCCGTAATGATCTTCATCCAGAATACGTTTAGCTTCTGCTAGATCATTTTGTAACTTTCTTTCTTCTGTCCACGGTAATGAAATGAGCCAATCTAAATAGTTTCGGATAACCCCAGCTTCAGCTGACATTGGCCCCATCATTTTGAGTTTTTTAAATTCGGTGTTTGCTTTTTCGGTAGCTTCTTGAGGCATACCGGCTTCTTTTATCTTTTTTTCAAGTTCGTGCAAATCACCTAACTCATCAGCATCACCTAATTCTTTTTGAATGGCTTTGATTTGTTCATTCAAATAGTATTCTTTTTGACTTTTTGCCATTTGTTTTTCAACGCGGCGTCTGATTTTGCGTTCTACTTGCAGAACCTCAATTTCTTTCCCCATTAATTTGAGGAGCATTTCAAGCCGTTTTGGAACGGAGGGCTGTTCTAATAAGGATTGTTTTTCGGGTAGTTTGATGGCAAGCTGAATCGCTACTAAATTAGCAACTTCGTCCGGATCCGTTAACTTTTCAATACTTGTTAACAGCTCAGGATTCATTGTTTTATTTAAATGGACATATTCACGGAATGTTTCGAGAACAGAACGAACCAATGCTTCTAACTCTTCTTCCTTGCCGGTCGTTTTTTCCTGAATGACAGCATAGGCTTCAAAAAATTGGTCATTGGCAACCCATTCTTTAACCTTGGCGCAAACGCTTCCTTCAACCAAAATTTTAACGGTTCCATCGGGTAATTTAATTAATTGCAAAATGCGAGCTAGCGTTCCAACGGTATATAAATCCCCCGTGTGAGGCGTATCCATCAAAGAATCCGTCTGAGCAATTAATAAAACCGGTTTATTTAGAGCTATTGCGTTTTCCAATGCCGCGATTGATTTGTCCCGTCCGACAAATAAAGGGGCGATGACATGGGGGAAAACAACAATATCTCTTAACGGTAAAACAGGATAAAGACCGTCTGTCATTGTTATGGATGTCATATACTTCTCCTTATTACTAGGAATTATATATATGTATGTACTGTTCGTCTGTCAAGCATAAAGCGCATAATACTTTATGCTATTTTAGCTTGCTTTTTGTGAACCTGTATCTTTGTATACAAAAATCGGCCGTGCTTTTCCATCAATAACATCTTGATTGATAATGACTTCTTGTAAATCTTGAATTGTTGGCAAGTCATACATTAAGTCTAACAATAACCGTTCCATGATGGATCTTAGTCCTCGGGCTCCCGTTTTGCGGGCTAGGGCTTGTTTTGCAATTGCCGTATACGCCTCAGGCTCAAATGTTAAGTTGACTCCTTCCATGGCAAATAAAGCCTGATACTGTTTGACCAATGCATTTTTGGGTTCAGTCAAAATGCGGACAAGAGCTTCTTCGTCCAAGTCACCAAGATTGACAACAACTGGTAAACGTCCAATAAATTCAGGAATAAGACCGTATTTTAGTAAATCGTCCGGTTCTAAATCCGCCAGCCATTCACCTGTTTTCTTTTCTTTTTTATCTGCAACGGAAGCACCAAAACCGACAGAGTAACTAGCAGCACGTTGCGCAATTACTTTGTCTAATCCGGCAAAGGCACCACCGCAAATAAATAAAATATGTTGCGTATTAACTTGAATATATTCTTGATTAGGGTGTTTACGTCCACCTTGTGGCGGAAGGGAAGCCACAGTCCCTTCTATCATTTTTAGTAATGCCTGTTGGACGCCCTCTCCGGAAACATCACGGGTAATTGATGGTCCATCCGATTTACGGGAAATTTTATCAATTTCATCAATATAGATAATGCCTCGTTCGGCTTTTGCGACATCATAATTGGCATTTTGTAATAATTTTAAAACAACATTTTCAACATCTTCGCCAACGTATCCGGCCTCAGTCAATGTTGTGGCATCGGCAATCGCAAAAGGAACATCCAGTGTGCGGGCTAATGTTTTAGCCAACAAAGTTTTTCCTGAGCCTGTTGGACCTAATAGTAAAATGTTTGATTTTTCAAGTTCAACATCACCCTTTTTTTCTTTTGAATTGAGTCTTTTATAGTGATTGTAAACAGCAACGGATAGCACTTTTTTAGCCTGATCCTGTCCGATAACGTAATCATCTAATGTTTTTCGAATTTCTTGGGGCGTTTTTAATGGCGTTGTTTCTGAAGGAGAGGTTGTTTGTGAGGGGGGATTTCCTTCTTGAATTACATCTCGACATAAATCAACACATTCATCGCAAATAAAAACCGTTTTTGCTTCACCATCTTCTGCTTTGATAGCGCGGCCGGATATCAAGCGACGCACTTCATTTTGGCCTTTTCCGCAAAAGGAACAGCGTCTGATATCAGTATCTTTATGTTCGGTCATGTTGTTTACTCCGCTTTTGTTGTGATAATGTCGTCGATTAATCCGAATTTTTTAGCTTCTTGCGCTGTCATAAAATTATCTCGTTCCATTGCATTTTCAATGACGGATAAAGATTGTCCTGTTTGTTCAACATAAATTTGATTGAGGCGCGCTTTGATCGATAAGATTTCTTTGGCATGAATTTCAATATCCGTTGCCTGACCACGGAAACCACCAGATGGTTGGTGAATCATGACACGAGCATTAGGAAGAGCAAAACGACGGCCTTTTTCTCCGCAACAGAGTAACAAGCTACCCATAGAGGCGGCTTGCCCCATGACAACCGTAGAAACTGGACATTTAATGTAGTTCATTGTGTCTAAAATAGCTAAGCCTGCCGTTACTACTCCGCCGGGAGAATTGATATAAAAAGAAATTTCTTTTTTGGAATTTTCGGCTTCTAAAAATAACAATTGGGCACAAATTAAACTGGCAACATCGTCATTTACTTCACCTGTTAGAAAAACAATTCGCTCCTTTAATAGGCGTGAGTAAATATCAAAAGCCCGTTCACCACGACCGGTTTGTTCTACAACGGTTGGAACGAGGGTGCCGTCAGTTATTGTATACATTTTTAGTGTCTCCTTATGCCTCTATTATTATAGTTCTGTTATCAAAAAAATAAAAGAACCCGTATATTTCATTTTTTATAATCATATGATTAAGAAAGAGATACGGGTTCTTTGTTTGGTATTTAATTCTCCGATATCGAAAAATTATTTACCTTTTTTAGTTTTTGGCGCATCAGGATTGTATTCATATAAATCCTTTGGCGTCACATTTGTTTCGTTAACCTTAGCCGTATTTAAGATGAAGTCAATGACTTTTTCTTCAAATAACGGAGCTTTCAAGGCATCTAAGGCTTGCGGATTTTTTTGATAGTATTCGAAAACCATTTTTTCTTGACCCGGATAACGATGTGCTTCTGCCATAATAGCATTTGTCAGGTCTTCCTGAGTTAAGGTGATTTTGTTCAGGTTAGCAATTTCTGCCAATAATAAACCTAAACGAACACGGCGTTCCGCAATATCATGATATTCTTTCTTTAAATCATCTTCGGACTTATTCTTTTCTTCGTCATCCAATTTGCCTGCTTTTTTAGCTTGTTCAAATTGATTCCAGATAGCGTTGAATTCCATTTCAACCATACCGGCAGGAACATCAAATGTGTATGTTTCAGCCAATAGATCTAATAAGGCCCGTTTAGCATGTGTCCGAGAAATGTGTGCGTATTCTTTTTCCAGTTCGGCTTTAATGGCTTCTTTTAATTTTTCTAAAGAGTCCATTCCGAACAGTTTGGCGAAGTCATCATTGATTTCCGGTGTTTTAAAACAACGTAATTCTTTGATGTCTACTTCAAACAAAGCCTTTTTTCCAGCTAACTCTTTTGCATGATAGTTTTCTGGGAAAGAAACATTAACTTCTACTTTTTCGCCTACCTTATGACCTGTCAATTGTTCTTCAAAACCAGGGATGAATGTGTTGGAACCTAAGTCGAGATAGTAATCTTTTCCTTTGCCACCACGGAATTCTTTGCCATCCATAGTGCCAACGAAGTCAATAACGATTACATCCCCTGTTTTTGTTGGGCGATCTTCGTCTAATTTAGCTGTTGATTTCTTGGCGTTAGCTAAATTATCAATAGCTTCTTTAACTTCTGTTTCACCGGCTTCGGCTTTCATTTTATTGATTTCGAGTGTTTTTAAATCACCGACTTTAATTTCTGGTAATGCTTCAACCTCGATTTTGACTTCAATATCCTTTCCGTCTTCAAATTTGCTCAGCTCAACTTTGGGACGAAGTGCTGGTCTGATTTTCTTATCGGCAAATGTTTTTTCAACATGTTCTTGAACTAATTCGTCCAAAGCTTCACCCTTAACGGCGTTTTCATATTTTGATTTGATTAAGTTCATCGGAGCTTGACCCGGACGGAACCCCGGCAATTTAGCCTGTTTTTGAATATCTGCGAGTTTAGCATTTATCTTGTCCGTAAAGGCGACAGCCGGAATTGTGACCGTCAACGCATGAGATAATTTGTTTTTTGTCATATTATATCCTTTATTATCAATCAACTGGTGCGGACGGAGGGACTTGAACCCACACGCTTTTGGCAACGGCTTCTAAGACCGTCGTGTCTACCATTCCACCACGTCCGCATGACTTGGCCATCTACATATAACACATTTTATTGCAAAAGGAAAGTCTTTTTATTCAAAAATAGCTAAAAAAGACCGACATGCGGTCTTTTTTGTTTGATTTTTATGGTTAAGCAACAAAAACTTCATCCACTCGTTTCATCGGAACCCGATAATTGCGATAAACATTTTGGTTGGCTGTGTTGATTTCTAAAACCTCAACATAAGGGGATTCCAATAATTGCCTGTGAATTGTTGGATTGATATAGTCTAGTAAAATCGTTTCATGGGGGCGACGTAAAAATAAAGCATTGTCCCGTCCGTCGTAAACAAGAGAAGAGGCTTGGGCATCGTTGACCCGAGCCGCAATTAATAGAATGTAAATACCTTCGCGGGTTGGTTGAATGAAATAGTTTCTGTTTTGTAATAAAGGCATTGTGATATTTCCTTCCTTGTATTATCTGCCGCCAAATATTTTTTTGAGTTTTGCGCCAAGGCCGATACCATTAGTTGCTCGTCTCAGGTTTTGAGAGGCTTTTTGTGTCGTGGCTGTTTTTAACATTTTCTGCATTTGCATGGCGGGTTTTTCATATAAGGCGTAGTCAATGGCATCATCTAATCCTTGGGTCAGAATTGGAGAGGGTTCTAACATCTCTCCGATAGGATGAAGCTTTAACTGAGGAGCAAAATCTTTAACGATTTTTTCCAACATCGTTCGATCTTGTGCACCGATATCCCGATCAAGTAAATCGCTGTTTCCTGCCGGATCATAATGGGCTGATAATTGTTCTTTAATACTTGTCATAAAACGCCTCCTGCTTTGATTCTCTTTTTATTATGTCATGCTTTTAGATTTCCGTCAAGGCTTTTAAGGCAATCTTGACAATTATCTTGTTTTAAGATATATTATCTGTCAAATTTTAAATTAATCAAGAGAGTTATTATGCCTGATTCACTACAACAAATCGTATCTCGTCGACGGACATTTGCAATTATTTCACACCCGGATGCTGGTAAGACGACTTTAACAGAGAAACTGTTATTATTTGGGGGTGCTATTAATCAGGCTGGTGCGGTTAAGGCTCGAGGGGATAATCGTCGGGCGCATTCTGACTGGATGAAGGTGGAGCGGGAACGCGGAATTTCGGTTGCTTCTTCTGTAATGACATTTGAATACGGTGGATGTACTTTCAATTTATTGGACACGCCGGGGCATGAAGACTTTTCCGAAGATACATATCGTGTTTTAACAGCCGTCGATTCGGCTGTTATGGTGATTGATTGCGCCAAAGGGATTGAAACACAAACTAAAAAATTATTTGAAGTGTGTCGATTACGGGATATCCCTATCATTACCTTTATTAATAAGTTAGATCGGGAAGGGCAGGACCCTTTTGCGTTATTAGAGGAAATCGAACAAACGTTGGCTTTGGAGGTTGCTCCTGCTGTTTGGCCGATTGGTATGGGGCGGGATTTTAAAGGATGTTTTGATTTAATGCATGATCGTCTCAATTTAATGGAAAAAGGGGCAGATAAATCTGTTATGCCAACAATTGGAGCGGTTGTAAATGGAATTGATGATGCTCAACTGGATGCGGTTTTGCCTGAACATGTGGCTAAGTTACGGGAAGATGTGGAAATGGTCCGTGCTTTGTGCAAACCGGTTGATAAAGAAGCGTATCAGGAAGGGTATTTGACTCCGGTTTTCTTTGGGTCGGCTGTTAATAATTTTGGCGTGCGAGAATTATTAGATGCCTTAGTTGCCTTGGCGCCTAGTCCTAGATTACAGGAAACGGCCACACGCTCGGTTTCACCGGATGAATCTAAAGTATCCGGTTTTGTGTTTAAAATCCAAGCTAACATGGATCCCAAACATCGGGATAGAATTGCTTTTATGAGGGTTTGTTCCGGACATTTTAAACGGGGGATGAAACTAACACATCTACGCTCTCAAAAACAAATGATTTTGCATAATCCCGTTATGTTTTTGGCGCAGGATAGAGAACTCGCCGAAGAGGCGTTTGCGGGTGATATTATCGGGTTGCCTAATCACGGCGGAATGCGGATTGGAGACTCATTTTCAGAGGGAGAAATCTTGACGTTTAAAGGAATACCGTCTTTTGCTCCTGAATTGTTGCAAAAAGTACGGGCCGTTGATCCATTAAAGGCGAAACACTTGGGAAAGGCTTTGGAACAAATAGCAGAAGAGGGGGGCGCTAGTGTTTTTAAACCGACAATCGGTTCTGATTGGATTGTTGGTGTCGTTGGTGCTTTACAGTTTGAGGTTTTAGCTGATCGTATTCGGACAGAATTTGATGTTCCCGTTATTTTTGAACCGACAAGTTATTATACAGCTCGTTGGATTAGTGGTTTGGAAAAAGATGTCGAAAAGTTTTTGACTGTTAATAACGGAGCCATGGCAACAGATCATGATGGTTCTCCAGTCTTCTTGGCCCGAAATGCATGGCATTTAGGAAAGGCTGAAGAAGATTTTCCCAATATTAAACTTTTAAAAATAAAAGAATAAGAAGATTATCTGGTCAGGCATAAATAATCTCGAAGTATTTGTAATTCGAGATAGGTCGGTTTTTTCTGATTAACACGTTTGAAGCAAGTATTTATTTCATTGCCTATTGTCGGTGATATAGAACGGATTTTATCAACAACAGCGTCATTTTTGACTGTTAAGGGAACCCGGTTTCCAAAACTATCATTTATGTGAAATAAAACCTCTAATGAATCAATGAGTTCTTTCGTTTTATTGCAAGCTTCTAAGTTGTGAGGATCTTTGATATAGTCTAACAAGACAGTTCCCAACCGTTCTATTTTTTTATCTAGATTTTTTTGATACCGTAAAGCTACTTTACTATCCCAATATTGAAATAATTTTTTGATCGTAGGAAATTCAGGCATTCTTGTTAAGAAATCTTGTTTGAATTTTTTTCGTAACTGTTTTATTTCGTTTAAAACATCTAAAACAGTTTCACACCCTTCAGTTGTTATTAGAAGAGGGAAGGTTGGTACGCACCAAATAGGATCAGATAATTTTGTTTGTTGATTGATAACAATACGGAAATCACATTGTTGTTGATCGGCATTTTTTAATATATCTGTAATACTTTTTACCAAACGGATACGCCCTTGGGGTATTTCATGGTTTAACGTTACGATAGGTACATCTTGAGTTTCTTGTGATAAGAAATCATTGACAAGTTCATTTTTTACTTCTCGAATCCTTTTAATGTAGTCATTACAAAGACCGGTTAAATTTTTGAAAAGCTCTTCTTCTTGCATAGTGTAAACTCCGTTAAGTTATATATAACTATACGGAATATTTTTGCTTTTGTCAAGTTTTAATTATATTTGATGTGTCCGAATGAATTACAAATCGGGCAAGATGCCTCCCAATATCCCAGTTCATGTTGACAATTTGTACATTTCCAACTGTCTGTTTCATGGGATAAAAGAGCTTTTTTCTCCCATTCTTGGGCGCCTTGTTCATGATGCCACCCCTCTCGTTCGACAAGTGCCATCATTCGGGCTGTTTCAGGGGTTAGTGGGTAGGCTTGAAAATAGGCGGTTAGTGTTTCTTTTGCAACACCCCATAATTCGGCATCAATAGCGGTTTGTGCTTTTGCTTTTAGAGAGAGACGATGTTGAGGGTTGTGTCGTATCAGTTTCTCTGTTAATTTCATTCGCTTGGCAGGTGTTTCTGTCGACGTCTGTGTCCGGAAAGCCAAATATGTATCCCAGCAGGGTTCTTTTTTCCAAGAAGTTGTCAAAATATCTTGGGCTTTCTTTGGTTCCGTACGGGCATAGGCTATCGCCGTTGCCGGATTGTCCGGATCAGCTTCAAAAGCTTCTTTTGTTCTACCTAGTTTCAATAATAGGCAGGCTTTTCGACTTTGATATTCATCGGATGAAACCAATTTGTTTTTCTTTAAAACATCTAATGTTTTTAAGGCATCTGCCCAATCGCTTTGCAAAACTTGTAAATCCCATAATCCTGATTGAACCCATGGCTCGGTTACATTTTTAGCGGCAGCTTTTCGCAATAGACGTAGGGCTTCATTGACATCCCCCGTTTTTTGGGCATATTGCAGTAAGCCTCGAATACCGGCTAACTCTGTTTCAGGTTTTTGTATTAATTGTTCAAAGACATGAGGTGTCGGTGCAAATAATGCTTCAATTAATAAGGCTTCAGTTGATTTGGTGTGAAACCAGTTTTTTCTTTGCTTTAAAATGTCTTGCATTGAACTTTGTCGTTGTTCTAAAACTGTTGTTAAAATGGCTGTAAAATAGGCGTCTTTTTGTGTTTTGCGACGGTTTTCAATCCATTTTTGATAACCATTTATCCAATGGAATGGTTTTTTGAGTAACCGAAGCAGATAGACAATAATCGCAATTGCAATAATGAACAGTAAAGAGGAGGCGGTTATTTGGTAACCAAAGCCTTCAATGGAGATCATCCATGTATCATTGATGATTAAGAATCCTAATAAAAAGACACTAATGAGAATGAAAATAAATTTTAGCATGATTATTTTCCTTTCTGTTCAAAAGATAGGACCAATTGTTCTGTTTCGTTTTGCGCTTTCATGTAGAGGTCCATTTGTTTGTTGAATTCATGAAATGCCATTTGCATTGGTTGTGGTAACGCATGGATGAGGTCAGTCGTTTGTTTTAAATCTCCATGAGATAAAGCATTTTGAGCGCTAAACAATAAATCCAAAGGCGTTTGAGTTGTCGGATTTAATTTTCGAATTTCAATCATTGTTGCAGGTACCGCTTTTAAATAAGCTAACCACCATGGATTGTTCTGGCGATAATAGGCTATGATGGCCCGCTTGTGTTCTTTTCGGAATAGAGAGCGGATTTCGTTTAGAGGTTCTTTATTGGTGGCGCAAATCGGCGTTAATTGCTCAATTAATGTATGCCAGGTGTGATTGACTGTCTGGCTTTTTAATAATTTTTGAAAATCGGTTCGACATGATTTACCTGCTTGTAAATGATCCCGTAACATTAGAGCATCTTGTAATGTAAAATAAGGAGCATTTGATATAGGAGTCGGTACGCTAACATCCGTTGGGATGGAAACGCTTGTTAACGTTGCGGGTGTTTCTGGCGTACTGTTTTGAATTGTTTCTTCATTTTGTTGAGCCGGTGTTTCAGTTGGTTCTATCTCCGCTAACGGTAATTCCTCTTCCGGATTCATAGCCTTTGTATCGGGAGCTTTTTCTGTCGTTTCGGCGGGTAAGACATCTTCTTTTTTAATAGCCTCGGAATTCTTACTGTCACTTGGAACTGTCAGTGTATTAGACGAAGGACTTGGTTGCGGTTTGCCTGCAAGGGGTTCGAATCGAGAAGG
>JAZRBO010000092.1:0-11835 GCA_045635125.1 Alphaproteobacteria bacterium
CGACCACCCTTCGTACCACCAAAAGTCGTCGTCGTATGACCCGTAATGGAAGCAATCTTCATAATTGCACGAACACCTGAATCGGTACCCGGATCCCAACCCGTTGCAAAAATAGAAACAACTTTCTTTACTTTTGCATTAATATCCAAGTCTTTTTTCAATCCAACAATACGATCATGTTCATCAAAACTATCAACAGTACAAATACCCAATGCTTGATATTCTTTAACCCGCTCTGGAACCTCACGTGACGGAATACATAATAAAGCAACATCAACCTTTCCCAACTCTTTAATGTCGGCAACAACACGAGCATTTTCAAGCTCTGGCTCTTGCTTATTCAACGAAAGTGGTCGACGAACAACACCGGCTAAAACAACATCCGATGTTTCCTCTAAGGCCCGTTTACAGCCTCGGCCAACGTTACCCCAGCCAATAATTGCTACTGATATTTTTTGCATTCATAACCTCCTGTCATTTGTTGATATAATTTTTGATAATCGTCTGACGATTTTGTCCATGAATAGTTTTGCTTCATAGCCAATCGCCGCATTTTTTGAATATGTTCCGGCCGATCATAGTAAGTGGCATTTGCCCATCCAATTGTGTTATACAAAGCACTCGGCGAAATATCCCAAAACTTAAACCCTGTACCGACCCCATAGTATTCGTTATAATTAGCAACAGTATCATCTAAACCGCCTGTTGCACGAGCGATCGGTAAAGCCCCATATGTCTGGCTAACCATTTGTTTCAAGCCGCATGGTTCATAAAGAGAAGGAACCAATGAAAAATCACTTCCGGCATCAATCAAGTGTTCCATTTCCTGATCAAACCCGATTTTTACAGCAATGCGGCCTGGGTATTTCTTTGGCAATGATTCAAAATAATTCTGAGCCCATTGATCCCCCTGCCCCATAATAACAAATTGGCATTGCATCGTATTCAAAATCGGTTCAATACACTGTGACAACATACCAATGCCTTTTTGTTCAGCCAAGCGAACAGCCATACCAAAAATCGGAGCGGAAACACTACCAAGATGCATTTCCTTGACCAAAGCCTCTTTATTTTTTTGCTTGCCTAAACGGAAATCATCGATAGAATACCGTTCCGGAATAATCAAATCCTTTGCCGGATTCCATAATTGCGTATCAATACCATTTAAAATACCATACAAATCATTTTGTCTTTCCCGCAACAAAAAGTCCAAACCGGCCCCAAATTCAGGCGTCAAAATTTCCCGCGCGTAGTTCGGAGAAACTGTATTAAGTTTATCCGCAAAACGCAATCCGCCTTTTAAGAAGTTAATGCAACCGTAATCTTCAAAAGCGCCGGCATGAAAATCTGACCAATCAATTTTTGCGTACGGAACAACATCCGCCGGAAAACGTCCTTGATACGGAAGATTGTGAATTGTCAGCAATGTTTTTGTTCGAGCAAAGAAAGGATCGTGGCTATTCTTAACATAATACGGAATTAAAGCGGTCTGCCAATCGTGAACATGAATCACATCCGGTTGAAAACGTAAATCTTTGGCCACTTGCAACGCCGCCCGACAAAAGAAAGCATACCGATAGGCATTATCCTGAAAAGCGACACGATTCCACTTATCGTCATAAACTCCGTTACGATCAAAGTATTTATTAAATTCAATAAAATACGTTTCAACCCCTGGAACATAGTTTGATTGATGAACTGAGAAAAATTCGTGACAATTTCCCATTTCAACACAATTGCCATCCATAACCTTAAACAATCCGTATTTTTGATAATCAATCGCAGAATACAAAGGAATGACAGCCTTAATACAAACATCCTTATTTATGAGTGATTTAGGAAGAGCACCAACCACATCCCCTAACCCACCTGTTTTAATAAAGGGAGTCATTTCACTGGCCACAAACAAAATATTTTGCATTATTTTAATCTCCTTCACGCTTCACATTTTTTTCTAGTATAAATGAGTCTTTGTCTCATTGCAAGCATTTTTATAATTATTTTTTTCTTGATTTTGACAGATAAAATAAGTAATCTAAGAATGAAAGGACTAATAAATGGCGGTTTTGAATGTAGAAAGCTCGTTAAACGGGTTACGATGGGAAATGCAATCAGTTGATGAGCATCTGGCTATGACTTTAGCTCAACGCTTCGAATTACCTGAAGTTGCCGCTCGTATTTTAGCTACCCGAGGTATTTCATTGGATGAAGCGGAAGCCTTTTTATATCCGACATTAAAAAACAATTTACCTAACCCATTAACATTAAAGGATATGGAAAAAGCCGCAAATCGAATGGCGCAAGCAATTAACGCAGGTGAACCCATCGGATTAATGGGGGATTATGACGTTGATGGCGCAACATCAACAGCTATATTAAAAATGTTTCTAGAACGAATCGGAACAACCGTTTATACCTTTATTCCAGAACGTGAAGACGGATATGGACCAAATGCTTTAAAAATGCAGGAATTTTATGATAAGGGATGTCGATTGGTTGCAACACTCGATTGCGGCATGACAGCCTTTGACCCTATTAAAGCCGGCGTTAAAATTGGATTGGATATTATTGTTTTGGATCACCATGATCCAGAAAAAGAACTACCTATTGCCTATGCAGTTGTTAATCCGAAACGGTTGGACGAGCCTGTAAATCACCCTTGCCGATATATGGCTGCTGTCGGCGTTGTCTTTTTATTTGTCGTTGCGTTAAATACAATATTACGACAACAGGGATTTTATAAAGATAAAAATGAACCAAACCTCATTTCGTTTTTGGATTTAGTCGCCTTTGGTACTGTCTGTGATGTCGTTAGGCTGACAGGCGTCAATCGCCTTTTTGTTAAAGCCGGGCTCACACAAATGAAAAAAGGAACAAACAAGGGACTTAATGCATTAGCTTCGCTTGCAGGCCTCAGTGAAGCACCTACTGCATATCATTTAGGGTATGTATTTGGTCCTCGTGTTAACGCCTGTGGACGGGTTGGACATTCAGATATTGGGATGCGCCTATTATCGTGCGACAATGATATTGAAGCCACCATCTTAGCACAAGAATTAGAAGAATTAAACTTACAAAGACGAGATATTGAAACTGCTGTTTTGTTAGACGCTATCGAACAAGCAGAAAGCGCCTCCCCCACTACGCCTTTTATCGTTGTACAAGGTGAAAACTGGCATCAGGGTGTCGTTGGCATCGTCGCTGGTCGCTTAAAAGACAGATATAATTTACCGGTATTCGCCTTAAGTATTGAAGGAGATGAAGTAAAAGGATCTTCTCGATCTGTCTGTGGGGTAGATTTGGGAACCATTGTTATGAATGCTATTTCAAAAGGTATTTTAACTCTAGGTGGAGGACATCCAATGGCTGCTGGATTTTCCTTATCCCGAGACAAAATAGATGCATTTATTCAACATTTGCAAGAATCAATCCCAGAAACAGATTGTCAAAATCGTTCTGTAACTTTAGAGATTGATGGCATTTTAGACATTAACGGAGCCAATCTGGATTTAATACAAAAAATCAATCTACTTTCCCCATTTGGGGAGGCTAATCCTGAGCCTCGTTTTGTTATTAAAGATGTTATTATATCCCGAACAAATTTACTTAAAAACGGCCATATCGGCTGCACTCTCAGTGGTCGAGGGGGCGGTTATTTACAAGCTATCGCATTTCGGGCGGCCGATACAGAATTAGGACATCAGCTTTTGACAAGTCGCAATACTTATTTTCATGTGGCCGGCATATTAAAACAAGATACATGGCGGGGACAAACAAAAATTCAATTTCAAATTCAAGACGCTGTTAAGGCTTCTGATATTTAAAAATACAATGACCTATCACATAATATGATTTTTTTCTTGCCTTTTACATATATTCAGTTATAAAATAGGATTCATTTTTACAAAGGAGAAAAATATGTTTTCTGTTATTTTAGCATCTTTCATAGGATATATTCTTGGTTCTATTCCGTTTGGATTAGTTATTACACGTATGGCAGGACTTGGTGATATACGATATATCGGGTCAGGTAATATCGGAGCTACAAATGTTTTAAGAACCGGTCGTAAGGATTTAGCTTTGTTAACATTGCTATTTGATGTCGGTAAGGCTGGATTGGCTGCGGCTATTTGTCGGTTCATCTTTCAATCTGAAAACATTGGATTGGTTGCTGGCTTCATGGCTGTTATCGGACATAATTACCCAATATGGCTTGGTTTTAAAGGAGGGAAAGGGGTCGCCTCTACCCTTGGTATGATGTTCGTTATCACGCCATTCGTCGGTTTATTGACCGCCGTAACTTGGTTGGCTATGGCAATTATTTTTAAATATTCCTCCTTAGCCGCCTTAACTGCATTGGCTTTATCTCCATTATATGCCTGGATATGGGCAACGCCGGCTACAGCTTTATGTTATGGATTGTTAGCATTGTTATCATGGTATCGGCATCGAGCAAACATTCGTCGCCTTATCCAAGGGGAAGAAACCAAAATCAGTTTTAAAAGGAAAAAATAATGGCTCTTTTAACCGAGGCAGAAAAAATAGATCGTATCCGACTGTTTATGAGTGATAACATCGGGCCGATTACGTTTAATCAATTGCTTTCTTTTTATGGCAGTGCCTCCGAAGCGATTAAAAATATTCATAACCTTGCACAACGAGGGGGACGAAAAAAACCATACGAAATCGCATCTGTTGAAAAGGCAGAAAAGCAATGCCAAACCGCTCAAGATGTCGGGGCTAGAATTATTTTTCAAAAAGAAGAAGGATATCCTAAGCTGTTAAGCATGATATCCGATGCTCCACCGTTATTGTTCGTAAAAGGCAATTTAGATGTATTCCAAAAACCTGGTTTTGCAATTGTCGGAACCAGAAATGCTTCTGTTAACGGTAAAAACATGGCTCGTAACTTTGCCCGCATTATTTCACAAAAAGGATATAATATTGTTTCCGGAATGGCCAGAGGTATTGATCGAGCAGCGCATATTGGCGCTATGGAAAATGAAAATGAGGCATTAACAACCACCGCTGTTTTAGGAACACCCGTAGATGAAGTTTACCCAGCTGAAAACAGTGATATCTACCAAAAAATATCCGAACGGGGTTGTTTAGTTTCAGAATTCCCATTTGGGAGCCCTTTATCTCCCCGCAATTTTCCACAACGGAATCGAATAATTTCGGGAATTTCTCTGGGAACATTAGTTATCGAGGCACAAAAAATGTCTGGATCTTTAATTACAGCCCGAGAAGCTGCCTCCCAAGGACGTGATGTATTTGCAGTCCCTGGGTCACCAGTTGATCCGAGAAGCAGTGGACCCAATGCTTTAATACAAGATGGAGCGACCATGGTATGTCAACCAGAAGACATTTTAAATATCTTAGATCGTATTCATGAATTCCATTTGGCAGAAGAAGAAAAAAATAATAATATGAATAATTACGTGCAGTCTCCCTTAAAGGAACAGGAATTAGATGAAGTGCGAACCACTTTAATGATGAATCTTGGACCGGATATTACATCCGTTGATACACTCATTGAAGAAACAGGTCTTGACGCACGGGCAATTAATATTATCTTAGTTGAATTAGAATTAGCCGGCAGATTGGAACGTCATCCCGGCAATTGTGTTTCCTTATTATATCATGCGGGGTAAGATATGAAGCTTGTTATTGTAGAATCTCCATCAAAAGCCAAAACAATTAATAAATATTTAGGAAAAGATTATCTTGTCAAAGCCAGCTTTGGTCATATTCGGGATGTTCCGGCCAAAAACAATTCCGTCCGGCCAGATGAAGATTTCGCCATGGATTGGGAAATTCAACCTCGGGCAGAAAAAGTTGTTCGAGAGCTAGTTCAAGCCTTAGGAAAAGCCGATGGATTATACTTGGCTTCTGACCCTGATCGTGAAGGAGAAGCAATTGCATGGCATGTCATTCAAGAATTAAAACGCCGCAAAAAACTGCCTTCTGATTTACCTGTATATCGGGTTGTTTTTCATGAAATTACCAAAACGGCTATCATAGAAGCCATGAAGAATCCTCGGGAAATTGATATGCAATTAGTCGATGCCTATCTCGCTCGACGGGCTTTGGATTATTTAGTAGGATTTCATATTTCACCGTTATTGTGGCGAAAGTTGCCGGGAGCTAAATCAGCCGGTCGAGTACAGTCCGTTGCCTTACGTCTCGTTTGCGAAAGAGAAGATGAAATTGCTTGCTTTAAACCGCAGGAATATTGGTCTATTGATGTTGATTTAGATACTGTACGCAACGATCATTTTCAAGCTAAACTATCCCATGTTGCCGGTAAAAAGCTGACTAAATTTGATTTAGCCAATGGGACAATCACTGACGATGTTAAACGACAGGTCGAACAGGCCGTCTTTACCGTCGGGACTATTGAACGAAAACAGACCAAGCGAAATCCTGCACCGGCATTTACAACCTCTACCTTGCAACAGGAAGCATCCCGAAAATTGGGATTTGGTGCAAAAAAGACGATGCAAATTGCACAAAATCTGTATGAAGGTGTCGACATTGGTGGCGAAACAGTCGGTCTTATCACCTATATGCGTACGGACAGTGTTGCCTTATCCAATGAGGCTATTGAAGCAACTCGTTCCCTTATTGAGCAGGAATACGGAAAAGAGTATGTTCCGGAAAAACCTCGTCTTTACAAGAACAACTCAAAGAATGCTCAAGAAGCACATGAAGCTATTCGTCCCACAAATGTTGCACGCATACCAGATAAAATAGCGGCATATTTATCACCAGATCAGAAAAAATTATATGAACTAATCTGGAAAAGAACTATCGCCTGTCAAATGGAAAGCGCTGTTTTAGACAAAGTTGGTATTGATATTCCTGCCACAGACAATTCTGTTCAACTTCGAGCAACGGGGCAAACAATTGCTTTTGCAGGTTTTATTAAAGTGTATAAAGAAGATATTGATGATGGAAAAGGAGAAGATGATAACGCTCTACTTCCTATCATGAATGAAGGGGAATCATTAACAACGATTGATGTCATTGCAGAACAACATTTTACGGAACCTCCCCCTCGTTTTTCGGAAGCAAGCCTCGTCAAAAAATTAGAAGAACTTGGTATCGGTCGTCCATCAACATATGCAACGATTCTATCTGTTTTACAGGAACGAGAGTATGTTAAGCTTGTCACAAAACGATTTGTACCAGAAGATCGGGGACGTATTGTTACAGCTTTCTTGGAAAACTACTTTAACCAGTATGTTCAATACGACTATACGGCTAATTTAGAAAATAAACTCGATGATATTACGAACGGACAACTGGAATGGAAAAGCGTCTTAACTGAATTCTGGAAAAACTTTGATGAGACTGTAAAAAATGTTGAACCTCATAAAATGGGAGACGTTTTAGAAACAGTTGCCAAGTCTTTGGAAAAACATATGTTCCCAACAGACGAATCTCGAATTTGTCCAGAATGTAAGCAAGGTAAGCTTTCTTTAAAAGTCGGTCGTTTTGGCGCCTTTGTTGGTTGTTCACGGTATCCGACATGTAAATACACGAAACCTTTTGCCGCAATTGACACGCCACGGGATGAAAACGGTCAACCGGTTGAAGAAGTATCAACCGAACGCCAATCCTTTGACTTGGGAAAAGATGCAAATGGAGCACCTGTTTCTGTTCGAAAAGGACCGTACGGATGGTATGTTCAATTAGGGGATGGAAAAGAGGCTAAACGCATCAGTATTCCTAAAGAAACAAATCCAGAAACAATTGATATTAAAAAGGCTTTATCTTTATTATCTTTACCAAGGCCATTGGGAAATGATCCCAAGAGCAATGAAATCATTGAAGCGGGATTGGGTAAATTTGGTCCTTATGTTAAACGGGGAAAAACGTATAAATCTTTGGAACCGACTGATGATGTTTTAACAATTGATTTAAACCGAGCTCTCGCTTTATTGAGTCAGACTAAGGAAAAACCAAAAGCGACAAAACTCGGTAAATGGAACGATGATGAGGTAACGTATCAAATCGGACGATATGGTCCCTATGTCAAATGTGGTAAGATGATGGCTTCCGTCAAAGAAAAGGATAAAATTCCCTCTTTGGAAGAGGCAATTGCTTTATTACAAACTAAAATGCACCAAAAGTAAAAAAAGTCTTGTCAAAAAAAGGGATTCGGCGTATATATAGAGCCAGTCACATACAATAAAAGGAAATAAAAACCATGATGATATTTTTTAACAATTTAGGAAATAGTTGGGTTGCCAAAGGCATTTTTACTGCTTTGGCTTTAAGTATGGTTGCTTTTTGGGGATTGGGTGGTTTATCCAACAATAATCAATTTGCGGATGATGCTATTGTCGTCGGAAATCGCAAGGTATCTGCAAATGAATTATTGACAGCATTCAATCGTGAGCATCAAAATTTATCACAAATGTTAGGTGGTCAATATGTTTCTCCGCAAAAAGCCATGCAAATGGGCCTCGGAGAGCAAGTTGTTCAACAACAGGTTGCTAAATTGTTAAACGAACAAATCAAAGAGGATTTAGGTCTAACCGCTTCAAATGCGGCTGTTCAAAAATATGTGGAGCATCATCCTGCTTTTGCCGATACTCTCGGAAAATTTGATAAAAATTTATTCTATGCATACCTGCAAAAAAATAAAATGAGTGAAGCTCAATTAGCCGATAAATTGCAAGATGAGTTGGCTATGCAACATTTAGGTTATGCCTTAAAAGGAATTGCCTATACCCCTTCCCTATTAACTGAAACAACATACCGATATCGCAATGAAGCTAGAGATATTAAAGCGGTTATTATTGATACAGATAAAATTAATATTAATGCAACCCCCTCTGAAGATGAATTAAAAGAGTATTATGAAGCCTACTCAGATCAATTCATGGCTCCGGAATATCGGGAGTTCAAAGTTATTCGATTAACACCAGATTTGATGCTTTCTCGTGTTATTTTGAGTGAAGATGAAATTGAAGATGCTTTCGCTGCACAAAAAGAACAGTACGTTGTTCCCGAAAAACGATCCGTCAGTCAGATGCGTTTTGAAACAGAAGAAGAAGCTAAGGCTGTTTTAAAAGAATTAACAGCAAAAAACTTTACAGATAAAGCCTTTGAAAAATTAAATCAAACACCAGATCAGACAGACTTTGGTTTTGTTGCCCGAAACGAACTATTAGAAGAAATGGTTGAACCTGTCTTTACGGCTAAAAAAGGAGATATTATTGGTCCGATTCATTCACCTGTTGGGTATCATGTCATGTTGCTTCGAGATATTCAAGATGCTAAAACACCAAAAGATGATGTTATTCGAGCAAACATTAAAGAACAGTTGGCCTTAAATAAAACGTATGAGACTTTATATGAAACAGTTAAACAGGTTGAAGATATTTTAGGATCTGGTCAAACATTGGACGATGCAGCAAAACAATTAAGCCTACCGATATTAACTATTGAAGCGACAGATATTGCCGGAAATTTTGCTTCAGGTAATTCTTTAGAAGATTCAATTAACCATCGGGAAATGATACAAAATATATTTACTCTACAAAAGGGTGATACAACCCCAATGTTTGAAAATGGAACTGGCTACTTAGTTGCACAAGTTACCGCTATTCATCCTGTACATCAAAAAGAATTTTCAGAGGTACGAAATGATGTCAAAAAAATATGGATGACAGAACAGAAAAAGGAAAAAGCTCCTAAAGTAGCAGAAACTTTATTGGCGGATATAAAAGCTGGAAAAGAGGTAAAAGAAAAAACATCCTTGGGTACATTCCCTATCGTCCATGTGACAAAAATGGTTCGTAACGCCCCCAAAGATTTACCTGTTGAAGCGATTGACGCCATCTTTAAACAAAAAGAAGGTATTCAAAATGCCACTATTATTCCAACGCGAAACGGGAATTTAATTGCTGTTACAGAACGGATATCATATCCAGATATAGCGAAAGATGATGAAACATCAAAAACAGAACGTGCCAATTTACAGACTCAAATTGGTGATGATTTAATGTCCAATATTATTGCGGCCTATGCAGCTCATATTGGTGTCGATATCAATCATGATGTTATTCAAAAGGCTTTTTCAATCTATATGAAGAACGCTGAATAAAATCATTATCTTCTCAAAAAAAATCCTGAGTCCATCTCAGGATTTTTTCTTGTTTTTTGATATCGGGCGATATATAATAAAGTATTAAATGAAAGGAACATCTATGACAAAAACAAGTATAATTCTCATTATATTAATGTTATCCTCTGGAGCCTTTGCTCGAGTAAACAATGGTCCCTACATTGCCGTTCGAGGCGGTATTGCCAGCGTATCAACTGAACTACCCCGTATATCAAATTCAAAAGATTCAGACATAGATTTTTTATACGGATTCGCCATAGGAGCTCGAGCCAGGCACACACGAATAGAGGCTGAATTTACATCATCCTCTAAAATTAAATATGGCATTGCATCCTATTTAAAACAACGCTATATGCTGCAATTATATTATGACGTTCCTCTAAACAGTGTTATCCGTCCCTATCTTAATATTGGGGCTGGTGCAACCTATACAGATTTATCGGTTCATGAAAACAATATTAAAAACAAAGATCATGGTACCTCTTTTGCTTGGAATGCAGGCGCAGGTCTTAGCGTTTCTGTCAATCAAGCTATTAATTTTGATATTGGATATCGATATGTTGATGATGGAAAAAAAGAATTTTTCAAACAACATAAAGTGCATATAACTTCCCATGAAGGATACATAGGGGTTAGATATACTTTCTAAATTCTTCTCTATCCCCTGCAATAGCAGGGGATTTTTTAGACCTCAACAATAGATTCTAAAAAAACGATAATTAATCATAAAATAATTATTTTTTCATTTTGCATAAGAAATAACATATCCCGCCTTAATTGTTCATTATTATCGTTATCAACCTCTTAAAACAATACCCTAGCGGCGGTCAGGGTATTAAATGTTATCGTTGCATTTGATGATTGACCACAGCAGGCGGAAGGAGCGTTTCATTCTGATGTGATACGCATCCCCGAACAGCAAAAGCCGATCCCGAAACAACCGCTCCCAAGACCAATGATTTGAGCAATGGAACAGAAACCAGACAACCACAAAAGTAAATATAAGTGACTTTCTTTTTTGTCCACCTACTATCTCTATTGGAATCGTACTTGTACTTAGTCTTAGACTTTAGCTGTCCACTGGAATCATACTTGCTCTCAGACTCTATTCTCCCATAGGAATCGAAGACATACTTGCTCTCAAAGTCTACCCACCCATAGGAGTCATACTCGTACCTGGTCTCATATACTTGCTTTCCATCTGAGTTGTACTCGTACTTGATCTTAGACATAAGCTTCCCATTATGATATATATACTCGTTCTTAGACATTCGCTTTCCATTGGAATTGTACTCGTACCTAATCTTAGACATTAATGCTCCATTGGAGTTATACTTATTCTCAGATTCTATTCTCCCATAGGAATCATACTGGTACTTGATTTCAGACTTTATCTTTCCATCGGAATGGTAGATATACTCAATCTTAATTTTATTCCCATAGAAATCGTATCCATAGATCTGCTTATTGGTATCACAATCAAGCGACATAACTTATCTTCTCCTATTTTGATTAAACTCTTTTCCTATTATAGCAGGGAACATCCTTTTGTCAATATTTTTATCTTTTTATTATAACATTAAGTTTTCCCCTTATTTATCAAGGATGATATTGTAAAAAGGAGTGGATAAAAAAGACCTCCTCATGTTGAATGAGGAGGAATATAAGAGATACAGGAGTTATAAATGATCATT
>JAZRBO010000093.1:0-34913 GCA_045635125.1 Alphaproteobacteria bacterium
CAATGTTGTTGAGTGGTACATTGAGTGAAATGATTGGTGCAAAATTAGAGGCAGTTCATACCCAAATTAATTGTCATATCCGAAAAAAGCTACATGAAGAGTTTGACAGCTTTCCTATCGCTGAACGTAAAACGCGAAATCCGGAACATTTGATTGTAAACGAAACAGATATGCATTCGGCTTGTATACATTATATGGCCTCTAAAGGCAATTTAATCGGGTCATTGATTGGTGCTGGTGTTTTTTCGGCTTCTACCCTTTTAACCGGTGGTTTGGCTAATATCCCATGGATGGCTGGTGTTATGGGTGTTTCTGGTTTGTATTCATATTTGGTGAATAAACGAATGACTGAGAAAAAAATTCATTATAAAAATGAAATTCGTAAAAATCAAGCGGTTTTTAGTGAACATAATCGTGATATGTATGCCAATACGACTGAGCGTGAAACAAATGATCCGACAAAGAAAGAGTATCACCGTTTAGATGAAAAATCTAACTCTTTACAAGGTAGTATGAACCGTTTTGTGCGCATGTTAAGAAATTATTCTTTGGTCGAACTCGCCTTAAAAACAGGAATTGTTGGAGGCGCCGTTTTAGTGGCTGCGGGAACAGGAGCTGTCAATATGTTGGTATTACCGATTGCAGCCCTCAGTTGTCAAGGAGCTGTAGTGCGTATTGTAAACTCGGCCTTTTCTTTGAAAGAACATATTGGGACATTTGCTAATGCTTATAACAGTTTTAAATCAAAGGTTAAAAATATCACATTTGGTAAGTCAAAAGTGCCTCAACGTGCAAATACAATTGAGTTAGATCATATTACGGTTGCTCATCGGACGCAAAATGATATTACAACGCATCGTGATACACCGCTTTTTACCAGTGATGATAAATTAACTATTGGTACAGGTATTACTGTTTTATCAGGAGCCAGTGGTGCAGGGAAAAGTTCTTTGATTAACATGTTGATGCATTCAGATGATCCGGTGAAGGGGGCTATTCGTATCGGATACACGGATGAACGCGGTCAATTTGTGGCAAATGATTATAAGGATTTGGCATTTGGGGAACCAGCCAGGCATATCGGAGTATCTTTGCAAGGGGCAATGCCGGCTAAAATGACGGTTGATGACTATATTCGGTTGGCTAATCCAAATGCAGACGAACAAAAGGTTCAAGAAGTTAAAGAGTTATTAGGTATTCGTGATGACGGTAATCCAGCCAGTATTTCACCAAATTTAGAAATTCGGGATAATAATTTATCTGGAGGACAACGAAATCGTTTGAATGTTGCTCAGGCCTTAATCAAAGATTCTTCGATTTTGATTTTGGATGAGCCAACGGCTGCTGTTGATGCTGCAATGAGTCAGAATATCGTGGATTATATTAATAAGATGAAGGATGAAAAAACAATTGTTTATATTACGCATAGTGTTGATGAAATACGTGATTTACAAGCATGTCAAGCTTTGGATTTAGATAAACAGCCCAATGAAAAGATTACTTGTTTAACACGGTATGATTTAACGGAAGCCGAAACGAAAGAAAGTTATTTGGATTTGTTTAAAAATCGTAAGGGTAGTAGTGAACGTTCTGAAAGTCGAGTTGGAAAAATTTCACGTGAATTAAGTCGTGTTTCTTATGCTTCATCTGAACGGTTGCCTGAAACACCGGAAAATACAGGAAGTCGTGAACGTATGGCAAGTCTTTTAAAAGAGCTTAGACGTATGGAAATGCAAGCCTGTGGTAATCATCGTTTTGTGCGTAAATATCTGAAGAAGGAGGTTAATAGAAATACTGGGGATAGCAGATAGCTGATATTAAAAATCAGAAATTTTTTGCTTGCAATTTAAAAAAACTGGTTGTATAACCAATTCTATATTATATAAGGAATTGTTATATGACAAAGATTACATTACATAAAGGCGATTTGCCACAAAATATTGAATTTAAAGGTTCTGTAGCTGTTGATACCGAAACAATGGGATTGAGTTTGCATCGGGATAGATTGTGTTTGGTACAATTGGGTGATGGCAAAGGAAATGCTCATTTAGTTCAAATCATAAATGGACAAGATTGTCCGAATTTGAAGCGATTGTTAACAGATAAAAATATATTAAAGATTTTCCATTTTGCCCGTTTTGATGTGGCCAAGATAAAACATGATTTGGGTGTTGTTGTGGCACCGGTTTATTGCACTAAAATAGCCTCTAAATTGTGCCGTACAAATGCGCCAGCCCATGGCTTGAAAAGCCTTTGCAATGATTTACTTGGGGTTGTGTTGGATAAGGAACAACAAACATCAGATTGGGGTGCGGATAATTTAACGCAGGAGCAGCAACGCTATGCGGCTAATGATGTTTTGTATCTACATTCCTTAAAAGAAAAGTTGGATGAGTTGTTGGCGCGAGAGGGACGTACAGAATTGGCGTATGGTTGTTTTAATTTTTTGCCAATTCGTGCGGATTTGGATTTATTGCATTTTGATACGCCAGATATTTTTGCTCACTAAACGGAGGGTTATGGGATGACATCAAATGAGTTGATTGCTGTTGCTCAGCGTGTTTTGGATACAGAATCATCAGCGTTGCAGTTGATGAAAACAACAATAGGAGAGGCTTTTGTTCAAGCTGTTCAGACAATTTTAGAGACAAAAGGTCGAGTTATTGTTTCTGGTATGGGAAAAAGTGGTCATATCGGACAAAAAATAGCAGCTACTTTTGCGTCAACGGGGACGCCAGCTTTTTTTGTGCATCCCAGTGAGGCTAGCCACGGTGATTTAGGAATGTTGACATCGGATGATGTTTTAATCACAATATCTAACTCGGGTGAAAGTCGTGAGATGGGAGATATTATTTCTTATTCTCGTCGCTTTCACATTCCGATGATTGCTATTACAAGCAATCCGGACAGTTCAATGGCTCGGTCGGCAGATATTGTTTTGTTAATTCCCAATAAAACTCAGGCTCCGGAAGCTTGTCCTTTGGGGTTGGCGCCAACAACGTCAACGACAACGACACTGGCTATGGGGGATGCGTTGGCTGTAGCTTTAATTGAAATGCGTGGTTTTTCAGCCGACCAGTTCCGCGATCGTCATCCTGGCGGAAAATTGGGAAATGTTTTATTAAAGGTGGCTGATATTATGGCAAAGGATGAAGCTATGCCATTGGTTGGACCAGACATGATGATGGCAGATGCTTTGGTTGTTATGACGGCAAAAAGTTTAGGCTGTCTTGGTGTGGTTGATGCGTCGGGTTGTTTGATCGGTGTGATTACTGATGGAGATTTGCGACGCCACATGTCGGCCGATTTAATTGTTCGAAAAACATCAGATATTATGACAAAAAATCCTAAAGTAATTGCTCCTGATATATTAGGTGTTTCGGCTGTTGCTTTTATGAATGAAAATAAGATTACAAATGTCTTTGTGGTAGATAATTCTGGTCGACCGGTTGGTTTATTGCACCTGCATCAATTGTTGCAAGCTGGAGTTGTTTAGGGAGAATATATGTTTACGCCCCGCCTGTTTAAAATCAAAATGCATACACGTCGCGTCTTAATTTTTAAGCGTAGTTTGCCTGTTTTTGCTTTTTTTCTGGCAGCATTAATGATCGCTTGGCCAACATTGTTTTCACAAAAAGAGCAATTTTCGTTGGCTGTTAAAAAAAATAAGAATCAGGCTATGTCGGATGTAGATATGGAGCAGGTTCGTTTTTTTTCACAGGATAAGAAAAGTCAACCTTTGACTGTTACGGCACCTAAGGTTCAAGAAACGGATCCAGAACGACAGATTGTGACATTATTTGAGCCAACCGCAAGCTATAAAATGCAGTCAGGGGTTGTTTTAAATGTCAAAACATCATACGGTCTGGCTTTTCAAAAGGAGGAGTATCTTTATTTTGAAGAGGAATTAATCGCTACAACAGATACTGGTTATACGGCACGGGCGACACGTGTTCTGTGTGATTATAATGAGGATAAAATGGAAAGTGAAAGTCCTGTTTATGTTGACGGTCCAACGGGGCGTTTGCAAGCCGAAGGTTTTGTTGTTTATCATAAAGGAAATAATATTGATTTCAAGGGGAAAACGGACACACTTATTCATTCAGTTGAAGGAGATATCCGTGTTCGTTCATCGGATGGCTTATTGGTTGATCAGGCGTTACAGACAATTACTGCTCAAAAAGACGTTATTGTTACACAGAACGACAAAACAATCATAGTAGACAAGGCGACGATGGTGTATAATACGGCGTCTCAAAACATAGATAACCGAATTGCTCAATTGGATATTGAGGGGAATGTTGTGGTTACTTCTCCAACGCATAAAATGACAGGAGATAAAGGCATTTATGACCCCCGTTCTGAAACTTTGAAAATGGTTGGCAATGTTGTTTTGTATCAAGGTCCGAATAGGCTAGAAGGAGATTTGGCGACCGTTAATTTAAAAACAGGCGAAAGTACACTTGTTCCACGGCAAAAATCAATATCGGATAAGCCTGAACGTATTCGGGGACAATTATTGCCCTCAAGTTTGAATTAGGAGGAAATTATGGCAATTACATCACAACCAGGATTAGTTGTTTCACATCTGAGTAAAAGCTATAAAAAACGCTTAGTTTTACGGGATGTTTCCATGCATGTACAATTGGGGGAGGCTGTTGGATTGTTAGGACCGAATGGTGCTGGTAAGACAACCTCTTTTTATTGTGTGACAGGGTTGATCTCACCTAATTCTGGTAAAATTATGCTTAATGGCATTAATATCACTCGTTTTCCTGTTTACCGTCGGGCGCGTCTTGGTATCGGTTATTTGCCTCAGGAGGCCTCTATTTTTCGAGGTTTAAACGTGGAAGATAATATTCGAGCGGTTTTAGAGGTCGTTGAAAAGAATAAAGACAAACGAGAACAAGAGTTGGATTCCTTATTGAAAGAGTTTTCAATTGAACATTTGCGTTTTTCGCCGGCACGGGCTTTGTCGGGAGGGGAAAGGCGGCGGCTTGAAATTGCACGGGCATTGGCGTCTCGTCCTTCTTTTATATTGTTAGACGAACCTTTGGCTGGTATCGATCCGATTGCAGTTGGTGAAATTAAAGAATTGGTTGGGCAATTGAAAAATAGGGGATTGGGTGTTTTGATTACAGATCATAATGTACGTGAAACTTTGGGGATTATTGATCGTGCCTATATTTTACACGACGGTGTTGTGTTGAAACAAGGGACCCCGGATGAAATTATTGCTGATGAAAGTGTGCGACGAACCTATTTGGGAAAAAATTTCTCATTGTAATTCATTTTTTTGTGGCAAAAAAAAGAAAAGTATGTATAATCGGTGCCACTGTTTGATTTTATGAAAGGATATAACATGACTCAGGAAACAAAGAAAATCGGTGTTTTGACAAGTGGTGGGGATTGCTCTGGATTAAATACGGCAATCCGTGCTGTTACATTTAGTGCATTGGCCCGCGGGTGGGAAGTATATGGTATTCACAATGCTACAGATGGTTTATTCGTTCGGCCGATGTGGTACCAAAAATTAACAATGGCAGATTTTGAATTTCCGTATGCTGCTCTTGGCGGTACAATGTTGGGAACGAATAATTCTGGTAATCCGCATTTGTTGACTCGTGAAGATGGAACAGTTGAAGAATTAACAGATGAAGAGTTGAATCAAAGATTTGCAGATGGCGTCCGGGAGTTGGGTTTGTCCGCGTTGGTCGTTATCGGTGGAGATGGCTCTATGGCAATTGTCAGCAAATATTGCAAAGCTGCTGGTATTTCAATGATCGGCATTCCTAAAACAATCGATAATGATGCTCCCGGAACAGAAACGGCTATTGGATTTGCAACGGCTCGTGAAGTGGTGTTGGACGCATTGGATAAATTAGATACAACAGCAACAAGTCATCACCGTGTTATGATTGCTGAAGTGATGGGGCGTGGTGCAGGGCATTTGGCTTTGCAATCGGCGATTGCTGGCTTTGCTGATGTTGCTCTTATCCCTGAAATTCCATATACATATGAAGGTGTTTTAGAACGTTTGCGCCAATCTTTTGCGGCGGGGCGTAAACACGCTTTAGTTGTTGTTGCCGAAGGTATTAAAAATCCAGAAGGAAAGCATGCTTTTGCAACAAATGGGCGTACGTTTGCTGGTGTTTCATCTTATTTTACGGAGCGTTTGGCTGCAGATGGCTTTAATGTTCGAGCTAATGTTTTAGGCCATATTCAACGGGCAGGTACACCGATTGCAGAAGATAGATTGTTGGCATCAGCCTTTGCTGTTCGGGCGATTGAATTGTTGGCAGAAGGTCAGAATAATCGGGTTGTTGTCTATCGTGAAGGACGTGTTCAAGATGAAGATTTGGATGAAATTTTAAAATTAGCTAATACGCCGGTTGATCCGAACGGAGCCATGGTTAACGTTGCTCGTAGTTTAGGTATTTACGTTGGCGAAAAATAAAGCTTGATTTTATTTTTAGAACTATTATATTATGTTATGTAAAGGAGAATAAAATGGAAAAATTACAAAAACACTTGGACGCGTTAAAAAAACGTCATACAGAATTAGATGCAATGATTGCTGAAGAAATGGCTCATCCGATGCCGGACGATATCAAAATTCAGGAATATAAAAAACAAAAGTTAGCTATTAAGCAAGAAATTGAAGAAGTTGAAAAAGAATTAGCTTAACTTTCTTTAAAAAATCCTCTACCATTTGGTGGGGGATTTTTTTTATAATTTCTTTGTTGACATTATTTTTTTTGTCCCTTAAACTGCAAAAAATAAGTTGGAGGAAATATGCTGAAACATCCCCTTAAGGTTTTTAATTTATCTGTTTTTTTGCAGACACAAATTTTTATGCTCCCCGTTCTCTTGCTTTTTTACCAACAAAACGGGTTAACGCTTGGTGATTATTTTCTTTTTCAGGGAATTTTTTCTTTAACGGCGCTATTATTTGAAATTCCTGCCGGTTATATTGGAGATATTTTTCCTCGTAAAAATATTTTGATTTTGTCTTATGCTTTCTTTTTGATGCGTCTGTTTCTATGGTTTTTCTTTGCTCATTTAGGATATTGGATTATTCTGGCTGGTGAGATTTTATATTCGGCATCAAAGGCTTTTTATTCAGGCGTTGCTGATGGCTATGTATATGATTATCTGAAAGAGAAAAATGCAACAAATCAGATGTTAAAAAAATATGGTCGTTTGAATTTTTGTATGTCAATAGGAACAGCTATATCTTCTTTGCTAGGGGCCTATTTTTATAGTTCATTTTCGCAATGGACGGAAGCCAATTGGGGGCGTAATTATGGTTTTTTGATTTTAATTTTAATTGAGATTATTTTTAATACGGCGGGAATTGCTCTTTTATTTGCCTTACCTAAATTGCCATCTGCTAAGAAAAAAGTAAATGGCTTGTGGGCAAAATATAAAGATTTATTTCGAATTACAAAATATGCTTTTTCAAATACGAATATTAAGTATCATATGTTTTATTCGGGGTTGTTGGCTGGGACGACAATGGTTTTTGTATGGAGTTTTCAACCGTTAATGAAAACAGCACTAATTCCAGTTTCTTTGTTTGGTGTTGTTTATTTTGCTAACCATTTTTTTCGGGCTATGGCGGGATATCTTTTGCATAAAACAATGCGTTTGTTTTCTCTTTCAACGTTAGGTATTGTAACTTTTATTATGTTTGGCCTTTCTTTTTTGATAGCAATTAAAATGGCGTATATAGCTGGTCCGACGTTGTGGATTAATTTTGCAATGCTCTTTTTTATCTGTATTTCAATTGGGTTTCAGTTGTCTTTTACTTTGGCTAGTACAACACGTATTCATACTTTAATTAGTTCTGATATCCGATCGACTGTTATTTCTGTGAATAATATGATTGGCCGTATGATGGCTGGATTATTTCTAATTTTATTTAAAGTATTGTTGGATGGTGCTACCATGCAAACAACCTTTTTCATTGGATTTACTGTTTTTACAATTGGTTTATATCCTTTGTGGCGCATTGTTCATTTGTCGAAAGAATCAAATTAGATTTTAGTTGTTTTTTGGGGTATAATTTGTTATATTATATCCCATGACAACATTGTTTGAACATTTAACAGAAAAGCCGTTGGCTGATCGGATGCGCCCTCAATCTTTGGAAGATGTGTTTGGGCAGGGACATTTATTGGGTGATAAAGGTCCTTTGCGTCGGATGATTGTTTCTGGTCGAATGAGTTCGTTTATTCTTTGGGGGCCACCAGGGTGTGGTAAGACAACTGTTGCTCGTATTTTGGCGCAGGAAACCAATCTATACTTTGATTCTTTATCCGCTGTTTTTTCGGGTGTTTCTGATTTGCGTAAGGTCTTTCAGGAGGCTCAAAACCGGCGTCGATTGGGTAAGGGAACGTTGTTATTTGTAGATGAAATTCATCGTTTTAATCGATCACAACAGGATGCTTTTTTACCATATGTGGAGGATGGAACGATTGTTCTTGTTGGTGCAACGACAGAAAATCCTTCTTTTGAATTAAATAGCGCTTTGTTGAGTCGGGCAAAAGTTTTTGTGTTGAAACGATTAGATGATGAGGCGTTAGAACAAATTTTAGCAAAAGCTGAATCTTTGTTGAACCAACCCATTCCGTTGGATGAAGTTGGTAAGAGTTATTTAAAAAAGTTGGCAGATGGGGATGGACGTTATTTTATTAATTTAATCGAAAGTGTTTTTCAATACGCATTGCCGAATGAAATTTTGGATCAGTCAGAATTGGAACAATTGCTTCAAAAGCGATTACCTAACTATGATAAAGATAGGGAAGGGCATTATAATCTGATTTCGGCGCTACATAAATCTTTACGTGGGTCTGATCCTGATGCTGGACTTTACTGGTTGGCTCGTATGGTGACGGCTGGTGAGGATATGAAATATATTTTGAGACGGCTTACTCGATTTGCGAGTGAAGATGTCGGTATGGCGGATCCAGGAGCTTTGGTACAAGCGCATTGTGCTTGGGATTCATATGAACGCCTCGGGTCTCCTGAGGGGGATTTGGCTGTCGCAGGGTTGGTTGTTTATTTAGCAACGGCCCCTAAATCCAACAGTATTGAGGCGGCATGGAATACGGTTCGTCATGTTGCCCAAACAACGGCAACCCTAATGCCACCAAAGCATATTTTAAATGCTCCAACAAAATTGATGTCAGAGTTAGGGTATCATCAAGGTTATCAGTATGACCATGATACAAAGGAAGGTTTTTCAGGACAGAATTATTTTCCGGATGATATGGCAAGACAAGTTTTTTATAAACCCGTTGAGCGTGGCTATGAACGGGAAATTAGGAAAAGATTAGCCTATTGGAATGATTTGCGTGAAAAAAAACATAATTCACAAAAATAAAACTTGATTTTTTGTAAATGATATGGGAAAAAGAAGAAAAACAAAGGGGAAAAATGGCTGTTCAATTAATAATCGTAAAACCGGAAGATGAAGGGATTCGTTTGGATCGTTGGTTCGCCCGCCATTATCCAAGCTTAAAAAATGGTCAGCTGCAACGGTTGTTACGGGCTAAAAACATAAAAGTGAATCATCAAAAAGCAACAACAGCTCAACGGTTGTCAGTTGGTGATGAAATTCGAGTTCCGCCGTTGGATGTTTCTGAGAAAAATAATTTACCTCGGAATTTGTCACATGCAGATATTACATTTATGCAGTCTTTGGTTTTATACCGGGATGATGACGTTATTGTCATTAATAAGCCGGCAGGTATAGCTGTTCAAGGTGGTTCTAAAACCGAACGTCACATTGATGGGATGCTGGATGCCCTTCGTTTTAATAAAGATGAAAAGCCTCGTTTAGTTCATCGCTTAGACAAAGATACTTCCGGAGTTTTGGTTTTGGGGAGAACGGCTAATGCGGCGGCGAAGTTGACTGAAACATTTAAAACACGTTCTGCTCAAAAAATTTATTGGGCTGTTGTTGTGGGAAAACCCAAGTTATTGTCTGGTAAAATAGATGCTCCATTGTCCAAACTTTCTGGTGCCGGTGGCGGAGAACAGATGAAAATTGATTTTGATAATGGGCAAAGGGCTCAGACCCTTTATCGCGTGCTTGATTCCTTGGGAAGAAAAGCTTCTTGGTTGGAAATGAGTCCTCTTACTGGTCGAACACATCAATTGCGTGCGCATGCGGCACAGGCGCTGAATACACCGATTGTTGGTGATGGTAAATATGGTTCAGAAAGGTCTTACTCGTTAGGGTTGGTTCATGATAAAAAAATGCATTTACATGCGCGGGCTATTCGCTTACCACATCCTAAAAAGGGATATATTGAAGTTTTTGCACCATTACCATCCCATATGGCGGATAGTTTTGCTTTCTTGGGTTTTGATGAAAGCGTCAGTATTCGGCCGTTTGATTATTTTACAAAGGAGTCTTAGATGAAAACTTTTTTTAAAATCCTTTTTATCTTGTTTACGTTATTGGTTGTAGCTGTTGCAATCTTTTTTCTAACGTTTGATTTGAATATGTATAAAGGTTTTATTACAGAAACGGCTTCTAAGGCTATCGGACGTAAAGTTTCTATTGATTCGATGGAAATGAAATTATCGTTGATTCCGACAATTAAGATTAGGGGTGTTAAGATTGATAATCCGGAAGGAATTGTCTCGGATAAACCTTTTTTGATTACGGATTCAATTGAGGCTACTCTGGCCGTTGCACCACTTTTTTCTCGTCAGATAGAGGTGCGTAATTTTACCCTTGGTTCTGTTGGCGTATTTTTAGCGGATGACGGTAAGGGCGGTAATAATTGGACATTTAATACGGGGGATAAGAAAGAAACCATTCCTTCTCAAGCAGAAGTAAAGTCAAATATTATACGAACAAAAACAAGTCATAATGAGGATTGGTTGTCGCAAGTGCGTATTGATGATATCGGGGCACAAAAAATTGTGGCTGTTTATATGCTGAACAATAATCGTCAATCGGTTTCCATTTCTGATTTTTCATTAAAACAGTTAAAAGCCTTTTCCTTTATGACGGATTACAATGGTATTTCAATGAAGGTTTCCGGTTCTTTTAATAGTATCTTAGATTTGTTACAGCAAAAACCGAATTACGCCTTTAATTTAGATGTGCAAGCATTGGATGCTACGGCTAATATTTCTGCCAATGTCGGCAATATCAAAGAATTGAGTGATATTTTGTTAAATATCAATGTGTCTGGCAATAATATTCAACAAACACTTCAACAGTTGGGCGTTAAAAATCCGTTAATCCCTAATAAATCTTTTTCTGGTAAGTTGGTGTTACAAGGAGGAAAAACAGGTGTTCAGTTAACGCAATCAAAAATAACGCTAGGGGCGAATAATGCCCAAATGAATATGACGGGAGCAGCGTCCTTTGATCCTTTGACGGTAGATGTACAGGGGGATGTTGCTCTGACGGATAAAAAATTAGCTTCTACAATTGGTTTAAAACCGATGACGGCGCAGTTTAAAGTCGGTGCAACACCAAAAATGATTACAATTTATGATATGTTGGTTCAGGCGAATCTTACGCCGATACAATTAAAGGGAACCGTATTATTGGATACACCCAAACCGACCATTGATTTGTCGTTAAAGTCAGATACATTAGATATATATGATGTTTTTGCTGATTCTGATATAAAACCGAGTACAGAAGTGATTCAAAAATTATCGAATAATGGGACGATCATTCCTGATAAAGAAATAGATTTATCGGCCTTAAATCTTTTGAATGTACGGGCAGTATTTGATTTTCCTCATATTCGTGTTAGTAATAGTTTTGCCGGTTACATTGGCATTTCAGGTCAGTTAAATTTAACGGATAGTGTTTTAGCGGTAAAACCTTTTTCTATTAAATTATTGGATGCGCAGTCAACGGGTGAGATATTGGTTAATGCTGTTCAAAAACCATATATGGTTACTTTAAGATTAAAAGGTAATTCATTGAATTTAGAAAAAATAATGTCTGTTTCTGAAAATATTCAAGGAGCCTCTTTAGATTTTGATATTGATTTGACGTCCACAGGAACTTCTTTAAAAACCATCATGTCCCATTTAAACGGAAATGTTATGTTGGAAGTTCCGGAGGGCGTTATTGTTAATAAATGGTTTAATACATTGCCAGCTGCTATAGGTATTGTTCGGCGGAAGAAAAACGCCTTGACCTTTTCGACAACGGATCAGGAAAGCCATATTTTGTGTGCGGCTGTTAATGCCCGTATTCAGGATGGTAAGATAACAGGAACTAATAATGTTGCTATTGAAACATCTGCTATTAACTTCTTAGTCGGTGGGGACGTAAATCTAGGTACGGAGACTATGGACTTGACAATTACACCGTCTTTGAATGAAGAAGATGCAGGTGATATTTTATCTGCTATTCAATACATCAAGATAACAGGTACATTTTCCGAACCTAAAGCAACCTTGGATGCCCAAAAAGCTGTTGAAAGTGTCGTTCGTTCGGGATTGTCACAATTGGTGCAAAAGGTTGGCTTGGATATACCTGATGTGACACAACGCACAGGGGCTTATCAATTGTGCACTAAGGTCTTAGGGCGTCAATCTAAAGGAGAGGTCCTTGCTGCTTATAAAGAGGCTGAGAAGAAAAAAGTGTTGACTCCGACAGCGCCTGTTCCTGAAATAGAAGCGGAAGTGAATTTGTCACCCAAGGAACAATTTAAAAAACAATTGCTGCAATCTATTACGGATGCTTTGCAATAATGTTAGCGCATGTGCGAATATATGGCCGTGTTCAAGGTGTCGGTTATCGTGCCTGGACACGTCGTCAGGCAGAATCTTTGAATCTATCCGGATGGGTTCGTAATCGGATTGACGGTAGTGTGGAAATTGCGGTCGAAGGGGATAAATCATCTTTGGATTTGCTGCTGGCAGCATGTCGTAAAGGGCCGTGTTTTGGCCGAGTTGATCGGATTATTCCTGTTTCTGTTCCTGATGCTCCCTTTTTGCCAATAGAGCCTGGTGTTTTTGTTGTTAAGCCGACGGTTTGATTTTTTTGTGGAAGATGAATTTTATAAAAATACATACGCTTTTGCCTCTTTTTTAATATGTTTTTATCTTTTTTTATTTTAGACTTGCCTTTTTGATTTATTTTGTGTAGGGTAATAAAGAAAAGGAGAAAACATGAACATAAAACAGGGATTGTCTTTGATTATTGGTTTGTTGTTGTCATGCCAAGCCATGGCAGCATCGGGAACAGAAATATTGGGAACTTTTGACGATTGGACGGCTTATGTCTTTTCTGATAACGGTGGAAAGGTTTGCTATATGGCAACAGAGCCGACAAAGTCAGAGGGAAAATATAAAGTTCGTGATGATGTTTTTTTGTTCGTGACACATCGAATGGCGGATAAAACTTTTGATACCGTAAATGTTATGGCCGGGTATACGTATAAGACAAGCTCTAAACCAACCTTTAAAGTTGATGGTAAAAAAGCCTTTACACTGGTTTCTCATGCGGATACAGCTTGGACAAAGGATGCTAAAACAGATAAGGCATTAGTTGATCAGATGCGTGCTGGTTCTAAGGCTGTTTTAAAGGGGACTTCCCGTCGGGGTACGCTGACAACGGATACTTTTTCGTTGAAAGGGTTTTCTAAAGCCTATCGGGCTATTCAAAAAGCGTGTGGACGTGAATAAATGAAAGAATTAGTAGGTTTAAGTTTTGAGGCTTTGACCCAAGAATTGACGGAAATGGGGGAAAAGCCTTTTCGTGCTAAACAATTGTGGCATTGGATCTATAACAAAGGGGAAACGGATTTTTCAAAGATGACGACTTTGGCAAAACCGTTTCAAGCAAAATTAGCAGAATTATATACAATTACGCATCCGAAAATTGTAACGGAACAAACATCTGTTGACCGGACACGTAAATGGTTGGTTGAATTTCAGGATGGCAAACAAGTAGAGTGTGTTTATATTCCGGAGTCAGATCGTGGCGCTGTTTGTATTTCAACGCAGGTTGGTTGTGCCCAAGGTTGTAAGTTTTGTCATACCGGAACGCAAAAGATGATGCGGAATTTAACGGCTGGAGAAATTGTGGGGCAATTTATGACGGCTCGGGATAGCTATGGTGAATGGCCAACTCCGACGGATGAAACGCGATATTTGTCTAATATTGTTGTTATGGGGATGGGAGAACCGCTTTACAATTTTGATAACCTAAAGACGGCTTTGCGGATCTTGATGGATGGCGATGGTATAGCGATTTCTAAGCGTAAAATAACGGTGTCAACAGCTGGTATGGCAGACCATATTCCGGAATTAGCGGATTTAGGCGTTAAATTAGCGGTTAGTTTGCATGCCCCCAATGATGATATTCGGAATCAAATTATGCCGATTAATCGTAAGTATCCTTTAAAAACGTTAATTGAGGCGTGTAAGGAGTATCAACGACGTTCTGAACGGCGCCAGTTTATCACAATGGAATACGTGATGCTAAAAGGTGTCAATGACCAGCCGGAACATGCGCGGGAATTAATGGAACTTGTTAAGGGATTAGAGGTTAAATTCAACCTGATACCCTTCCATTATTGGGAAGGTGCACCCTTTGAGCCGAGCAGTAATAATGCGATACATCGGTTTTCTAAAATATTAGAGGATAATTGGTTTGCAGCTCCTATTCGTCGTTCTCGTGGTGAGGATATTATGGCAGCCTGTGGACAATTAAAATCGGCCAAGGGTAAAAAGGATGTGTAGTATTTTGTCGTTTTGATAAAATGCTACAAAACTGTCACAAAAGTGTCATTTGATTTTTGGATGTATTTCGAGTATATTGAAAAAAGTTTATAACAAAAAGAGAGGAAGTAAAATGAAAACAGGTATTATGTCCGGTAAAAAAGGCTTGATTATGGGGGTTGCGAACGACCATTCCATCGCTTGGGGTATTGCTAAAGCAATGGCAGATCAAGGGGCAGAACTTGCCTTTACATACCAAGGGGAAGCTTTGGAAAAGCGTGTTCGTCCGTTGGCGGAATCTGTTGGTTCAGATATTGTGATTCCGTGCGATGTGTTAGATCCGACATCTATGGATGCAACGTTCCAAACGATTAAGGATAAATGGGGTAAAATGGACTTTGTTGTTCATGCGATTGCTTTTTCGGATAAGAATGAATTAAAGGGTCGCTATGTGGATACAACACCAGCTAACTTCAGCAATTCCATGTTGATTTCTTGCTATTCTTTTACAGATGTGTGCCGTCGTGCAGCCGAGTTGATGCCTGATGGCGGTGCTTGTTTGACATTATCTTATTTAGGGGCTGAACGTTATGTCCCGAATTACAATGTAATGGGTGTGGCAAAAGCTGCTTTAGAGGCTTCTATTCACTTTATTGCCTTTGATTTAGGGCATCAAAATATCCGTGTGAATGCGATTTCTGCTGGTCCGGTTCGGACTTTGGCTGCTGCTGGTATTGGTGATTTCCGTCAAATTTTAGGCTGGACAGAAAATAACTCAGCATTATGCCGTAATGTTACAATTGAAGATGTTGGCGGAACGGGTATGTATTTATGCAGTGACTTGGCATCTGGTGTGACGGGTGAAATTATCCATGTTGACGCAGGATATAGTCGTAATGCTATGATTAATCCTCGGAATGCGGCTAAATCTGCCGAATTATTGGGAATGTTTAAGTTATCTGAATAATTGATAGGATCTCTGTTATAAAAGGGATTGGATACAAAACGCCGGTTTATTCCGGCGTTTTTTGTATACATCAAACGTAAAACTACCTGCGTAATCGGGTAGATGTAGGTAATCCAAGAACTTCTTGCTATAATAGGATGGCAAGAAAGAAGGTCTGTACGAAAAATATGATGAGAATGGTCAGTTGCTAGAGAATTGTACTTATAAAGCGGGTAAAAAAGAAGGTCCGTGCGAAGAGTGCTACAACGACGACCAACAGAAAACAAAAAGTGTCAGTAAAAATAGGAAAAATGTTAAAAATAGGAAAAAAAGTCCAAAAGGTTGTAAAAAATAAATAAGGAACTTATACAAGTAAAATTAATACCCCGACAACAAAGACGGGGTATTAATTATTCTCTTTTTATTATTTCACAACAATGTTCATCAACCGTCCAGGAACGTAAATGACTTTGACAATTTCTTTGCCAGCGATGAATTCCTGTACATGCGACTCTTGTTTTGCCAAATCGAGCAATTCGTCTTGTGTTATATCTTTAGGGACTGTTAATGTTGCTCGTTTTTTACCCAAAACCTGAATAACAATATCCATGTCATTTTGAACTAACAGGGTCTCATCATACGTTGGCCAAGGAGCATAAGTAATGCTTTCCGTATGACCAAGGCGTTCCCATAATTCTTCTGCTACAAACGGAGCCAAAGGCGATAACATTTTGACAAAGCTTTCCATGTCAGATTTTGCAATCGGCTTGTCAGACTTGTAAATAGCGTTTACCATTTCCATTAGTTTGGAAATAGCTGTATTGAATGTCATTTTTTCCATGTCTTCGGTCACGCCTTTAATAGTTTTATGCATGACTTTTGTTAATTCAAAATCGCCATTTTCTTGTATTTTTTCCGGCATTTCGAAAATGTTCCAAACCCGTTTGACAAAACGATTGACGCCGTTAATGCCGTCGGCAGCCCAAGGCTTTTCAGCTTCAATTGGTCCCATGAACATCAGGTACAACCGCATGGAATCTGATCCGAATTCTTTGGCAACATCATCCGGATTGACAACGTTGTAACGAGATTTACTCATTTTTTCAACCTGTGTGTTAACTCGAATTTCTGTTCCTTTGACAAACCAATCATTACCCCGACGTTCAACTTCTTTTGGATAATAGTATTTACCGTTGTCATCTTGGTATGAATAGGCTAAAACCATCCCTTGATTGACAAGGCGTTTAAATGGTTCATCTGTTGATACCAAACCGGCGTCAAACAGGACTTTTTGCCAGAAACGAGCGTATAACAGGTGTAAAACGGCATGCTCTACCCCACCGACATATAAATCGACTGGCATCCAGTATTCATCAGCTTCTTTGCTGACAAACTCCTTATCATTGTGTGGGTCACAATAGCGTAAGAAATACCAGCTTGATCCGGCCCATTGAGGCATCGTATTTGTTTCACGCTTAGCAGGTTTTCCTGTTTCCGCATCAATCGTGTTAACCCATTCGGTTTGTCGGGCTAAAGGTGGTTCGCCATCGGCTGTTGGTCTAAAATCAGCTAAAGGCGGTAACAGAACAGGTAAATCCGCCATTGGCAAAGATTTGATAGTGCCGTCTTCACAATGGATAATTGGGAACGGTTCACCCCAATACCGTTGGCGGGCAAACAACCAGTCACGCAGTTTGTAGTTGACAGTTCCTTTGCCAACCCCGTTTGCTTCCAACCATTCAATCATTTTAGCTTTGGATTCTTTGACATGTAATCCGTTCAACCAATCTGAGTTCATAAGGGCACCATCACCTTCGTGCGCTTCTTTAGAGATGTCGCCACCTTCGATAACTTGGATAATGGGGATATTGAATTTCTTTGCGAAATCGTAGTCCCGTTGGTCGTGTGCTGGCACTGCCATAATAGCACCATATCCATAGTCCCCTAAAACATAGTCGGCAATGTAAATCGGTATTTGTTTACCGTTTAACGGGTTAATGGCATAGGCACCAGTGAAAGCACCGGTTTTTTCTTTAGCTTCAGCCATGCGGTCTTGGGCGGATTTTTTGCCAGCCTCAGCTACATAAGCTTCTACTTCTGTTCGACATTCATCTGTTGTAATTTCTTTCACCAAAGCATGTTCTGGAGCCAATACGCAATAGGTTGCCCCGAATAAGGTGTCTGGACGAGTTGTGTAAACGGTAAATTCAGCATTTGTTCCCGCTACCTTAAATTTGACATCGGCACCAGTGGATTTACCAATCCATTCCCGTTGCATGGTTTTAATGCCTTCCGGCCAATCCAGTTTATCAATGTCCTGTAATAATCTTTCTGCATAGGCGGTGATTTTTAACATCCATTGACGCATTGGTTTTTTGATAACTTCATCACCCGTTTCAACATACTTACCGTCTTTGACTTCTTCGTTAGCCAAAACGGTTCCGAGTTTGGGGCACCAGTTTACGGGCGTTGTAACTTCGTAGGCTAATCCTTTATCAAACAATATTTTAAAGATATATTGGGTCCATTTATAATAGCTGGGATCAGTGGTGTTGATTTCTCTGTCCCAGTCATAGGAAAGGCCGATGGCTTTTAATTGTGTTCTAAACACATCTGCGTTCTGTTTTGTTACGTCTGCAGGATGTAAACCACTACGTTCTGCATAGCGTTCTGTTGGTAAACCGAAAGCATCCCATCCCATCGGTTGCAACACATTAAATCCACGCATACGTTTATAACGGGATACAATATCTGAGATGGTGTAGTTTTCAGCATGCCCTACATGCAGGCCGGCTCCGGATGGATAGGGAAACATCACAAGAGAATAATATTTTGGTTTTGATTTATCGATTTCAACATGGAAAGAATTGTGTTCATCCCAGTATTTTTGCCATTTTTGTTCAATTTCAATATGATTATATTCTGCCATTACTTGACTCCTAGTTATAAGTAAATATTTTAAATATGATATAAAAAATATCTTCGGAAGTCAATTGTTATTTGATTAATATTTGATTTTTCTCACTTGCTTTTTACTTTTTGGTTGACTTGCTTTTAATCGAATTATCTTATTGATTTTATTTTATTTTTAATAAATGAAATTAAATAATTAAAAAATAATTGACTTGATTTCTGTTTTAATATATAATCAAAAATTACTTTCTTTAAAAAATGATGGAGGTTATATGAGAAAAAAAGCTGGATATGTTTCATATTGGTTCTTTAAAGCTTGTGAAGACGGCGACGTTGAATTGGTAAAGGATTTACTTCGGATAGCTAATGTCAACCAACAACAATCAGATGGTTTCCTTGATAATAAAGCTCATCATCGGGATGAGGCACCCCACTTGAAGATTACTCCTTTCTTAAAAGCTGCACAAAATGGGCATAAGGATGTTTTGCCGGTTTTAATTCAGAATGGAGCGGATTTGACAAAAGCGATTTCTGTTAATTTACGTGGAAAGGAACCGTTTGATTTTTCTGTTGGGGATGTTTTGCGGGCTTCCCGTTCTTGGGCTGCGAATGATAAAATTGATGATCGGATTTTGGAAAAATATGTATTGCCATTAGATATGGTTGACTATATTGAATCTGTTTTGCCTTCTGAACCATTGCGCATTGTTAAACACAATACCCAGAAAGGCAATCCTGATTTAGGGTCGAAACAACGAACTTAGGAGAATAACGGTGGATTTATTTCATATACAAACACGACGATTATGGAGTGCAGTTTCCCATGGGGATTCCGAAAAGGTATTATCAGCTTTGAAAAACGGAGCAGATGTTAATGCTTGGTGCTTACACGGACGAGATAGTTATCCGTTAAATGAAAAGGTAGGTGTTGATTTTTATCGTCGCCCGATTTTAGTGGCGGCTCTTGCAAATCGGTATGATATTGTTATGATGCTTCTATCAAATCCCAAAGTAAAATTAAATGCTATTTGCGCATTTCGTCCTAAACTTGAATGTTCTCTGACAACGCTGTATTCAACGACAAAATTTTTGGGTGGATGTGATGATGTTATTCAATCTAAATTAGAAAAGTTAAGACGTCCTCGTCGTTTTTTCTTTTCATTGGAAGATATTGTTCGCTTAAACAAAGACCCAAAGAGTGGTTCTTTGTCTCCCGTTAGTCAAATTATTTTAAATCCCAAAATGACAAGTTTTTTGGAAAAAAGAATAAAAATGCGTAAGGTTTCTCATCGTGATAGTATACCCAATTTAGCCAGTGTGTTACAGAAAGTTTTTGATGATTGTGTTAATACTCGAACATAGAGAATTACCAATTATACGTTATTTATAGGCGGTTTTTCCGCCTTTTTTTATATGTGATTATGTTTAGCTCTTGAAAATAAGATAATATATGCTTATGTCTTTATAAAAAAAGAGGTGTTACTATGAATCTAGAACAATTGACAGACAGATCTAAAGGCTTTTTGCAATCCGCTCAAAGTTTGGCAGCTCGTTTATCAAGCCCGTATATTGTGCCAGCTCATTTATTGCGAGTGATGTTGGATGATAGACAAGGGTTGGCTTCTCAGTTATTAACGCAAAGTGGGGCTAATCCTGATGAGATTGGGCGGCGTGTAGATGAAGAGTTAGATAAATTACCTAGAGTATCTGGTTCATCCGTTCAAGTGTCTGCGTCTCAGGAGTTGTTGCAGGTTTTAGATCGGGCTGAGCAGATGGCTCATAAAGCTAAAGATGCCTATGTGACGGTAGAACGTTTATTGCAATCTCTTTTGATGAACCAAAACTATGGTGTCGATTTGAAACAATTAAACGATGTTATTAATAAAATGCGGCAGGGTCGTACAGCTGAAACTCCGACTGCAGAAGATACTTTTGATGCTCTCAAACGATATGCGATAGATTTTACGGAGCGGGCAAGACAGGGTAAATTAGATCCTGTTATTGGTCGAGATGAAGAAATTCGTCATACGATACAGGTTTTATCCCGCCGGACTAAAAACAATCCGATTTTAATAGGGGAACCCGGTGTTGGTAAAACAGCTATCGTTGAAGGGTTAGCATTGCGTATTATAAACGGAGATGTTCCCGAAAGTTTGGCTAATAAACGATTGATGGCCTTGGATATGGGGGCGTTAATTGCCGGCGCGAAGTACCGAGGCGAATTTGAAGAACGCTTAAAGGCTGTTTTGCAAGAGGTAGCTACTTCTAACGGTAGTGTGATTTTATTTATTGATGAAATGCACACGGTTGTTGGTGCTGGGGCAGGAGAGGGGTCTATGGATGCTTCCAATTTGTTAAAGCCTGCATTGGCTAGGGGCGAGTTGCATTGTGTTGGTGCGACAACATTAAAAGAATACCAAAAATACATTGAAAAAGATGCGGCTTTTGCTCGTCGGTTTCAACCAGTTTATATTAGGGAACCCGCTGTTGAAGAAACGATCTCTATTTTGCGAGGTATTAAAGAAAAATATGAGATTCACCATGGGGTTCGTATTTCTGATGCTGCGTTGGTGGCGGCGGCCGTTATGTCGAATCGCTATATTGCCGATCGCTTTTTGCCGGATAAAGCAATTGATTTGATGGATGAAGCGGCTAGTAAATTAAAAATGGATCTGGATTCCAAGCCAGAATCATTGGATGAGTTGGATCGTAAGTTGTTGCAGCTGAAAATAGAGCGGGAAGCTTTGCGTAAAGAGCAGGATAAAGCTTCTCAGGAACGATTGGCAGTTATTGAATCCAGTATTTCAAAGATGGAGAAAGAATCTGCTGATCAAACGGCAGAATGGCAAACAACAAAGAACAGTGTTCACGATGCAAATACATTACGTGAAAAGATTGATAAGGCTAAAATAGAGATTGAAAAAGCTTTTCGGGATGGTAATTATGATTTAGCTGGACGGTTGCAGTATAAAGATATTCCCGAAATGCAGGCTCGTTTGGCAGAGTTGGATCGTCTGAATCAACAACACAGTACGTTGGAAACTGTAACGCCGGATTTAATTGCCGGTGTTGTATCCAAATGGACGGGAATTCCGGTTGATAAGTTGATGAGCTCAGAGCGAGAAAAGTTATTAAATATCGAAAAAGATTTAGCTCGTCGTGTCGTAGGGCAGGATATGGCTATTACAGCCGTGGCGAATGCTGTTCGTCGGTCTCGTGCTGGCTTAAAAGATCCCAATCGTCCGATAGGATCCTTTCTCTTTTTAGGGCCGACAGGTGTTGGTAAGACGGAATTGGCTAAGGCGTTGGCAACCTTCTTATTTGATGAAGAGTCGGCCTATATTCGAATAGATATGTCTGAATATATGGAAAAACATGCAGTGGCTCGTTTAATTGGGGCGCCTCCGGGGTATGTCGGTTATGATGAAGGTGGTGTGTTAACAGAAGCGGTTCGTCGTCGTCCATATCAAGTTATTTTGTTTGATGAGGTGGAAAAAGCTCATCCCGATGTTTTTAACTTGTTATTGCAGATTTTAGATGAGGGACGTTTAACGGATAGTAAGGGACGGATGGTTGATTTTAAAAATACCTTTATTATTTTGACATCCAACTTGATTGTTAATGAAAAAGAAAAGGATATGATGTCTAAGTTAAAGACATTCTTTAAGCCAGAATTTCTCAATCGATTAGATGAAATCATACGGTTTCAAGCTTTGAAAAAAGAGGATATCCGTCAAATCGTTGATATTCAAATAAGTCGATTACAACATCGCTTAGATGAACACGGCATCAAATTACATTTGGATGATAAAGCTAAAGATTGGTTGGCAGAAAACGGATACGATTCTGAATTTGGTGCCCGTCCATTAAAGCGCCTTATTCAACAGGAAGTTGAAAATCCGTTAGCTATTGAACTGCTCTCGGGCAAAGTTTCTGATAATGTAACGGTTAATGTGTCAGTTAAAAATAATCGTCTGATGTTATCTGTTCAAAACAAAGATAAGGGGTAATTCTTTCTTCTTGCTAAACATTAGGATGTATGATATCTTTCTGTGTCTAGGAGGACTGGGATGTCACATAGTACACGAAAAATAGCAGCGGTTTTTATTTTTAAAGAAGGCGATAAATATCTGTTTCAAAAACGGACGAATACGGGTGCGTGTGATGGATATTATATGCTTCCAGGGGGCCATATTGAAGACGGAGAAACTGTTCGTGAAGGTGGTGTGCGGGAGTTGTATGAAGAATTAGGAATCACTGTGGCGCCGGATGATTTAGAACTGAAATTGGTTATTTCTGGACAAACACACGTCTATTTCTTCTTTATGGTTAAAAAATATATAGGGACGATTACGAATAAAGAGCCCGATAAACACGGAGATTTATCATTTTTACCTTTGACAGCACCTGATTTATATCCCTCTGTCCCCAAAGAATTAATGGCAATAGAATCCGGTATTACCTTTTTGGAATATAGGTAGTATTTTTTATTTTTTTTGTAGGTGATTGTTAAAATTATTGACAAAATTAACATCTTGTGATATAATTGTCACTATGTTTTATTTTGATTGTTGGGAAAGGAAAATAAAAAATGAATAGTGTATGGGAAAAAATAGATTGGTCTTTAAATCGAGAAGATGTTTTGAAAGAAACGATAAAGTTAATTAAAGCTGGCGCCGATGTAAATGCTAAGTGCGAAGATGGTGAACCACCTTTATTGAAGGCTATTTTTAGTGGGCACCAAGAATGTGCCATACAATTAATTAAAGCCGGTGCTGATGTGAATGCTAAGGATGAATGTGGCGAAACGGCCTTGATGTATGCTGCTGAGGAAGGTCAGGCAGAGTGTGTTGCTCAGTTAATTAAAGCCGGCGCTGATGTGAATGCTAAGGATGAAGAAGGAAAAACAGCCTTAATGTATGCTGCTGAAGAAGGTTATACCGAATGTGTTGAACAATTAATTGAGGCGGGTGCTGATGTGAATGCAAAGGATAGATTTGGCGAAACGGTCTTGATGTATGCTGCTGAAGGACACACGGAATGTGCGTGTATAATAAATCATGCTATTGCAAATCGAAAGAGGGCTCAAGTAATCAAGGATAAATTGCGTGCATCACAAAAAAAGATTATTCCTGATATAAAAAATCGATTGAAGGTTCGTTCTATTATTGCAAAACGAATGAATGAACGTGAACGCGAAAGATAATTTTTTCTTAACAATTTTTAACCTCGGTTGTCATTTAATCGAGGTTATTTTTTACCCACCTGAATATACAAATCTGATTTTGTTTTTGTGTGAACTATATTAAAAGTATAAAAAAACCTACTTAACACAAAGGTTAAATAGGAAATTGGTGGTGTTACTTGATTTTTGAACGAAAAGCAGGCATTTGTCCTTTGCTTTTGGGGCATTTTGCGAATGAATAGTATGCAAAATAAATCCTTGACTTTTGAAGTAATTTGTGTTATAATCCACTTCAGTTAACAGGGAAAACTATGCCCTGTTTTTTTATTGCCCATAGGGAATGAAACCTTATGGGCTTTTTTATTATTAAATGAAAGGAAAACAAATGAAATTAAATATTATTGTTTCAGATTACACTTATATGAAAGACACTTATTGTATCGCAGGATGGAGTCCTAGCGAACAGCGCATGCGCAGATTGATGATTAATGGGCATCATTGGTCTGAAGAAGAAGCAAAACAAGTAAAAGGGCATTCATGTATTCAAGTTGAAACAATGTCAATCCCACCAGAGGAAGGTCGCGATTATCCTCACAAAAAGGAAGATACTTGGATTTCTGAAAATATTATACCTCTATATCATTACGATACACCCGCAGATCTTGCTTATGAATTAGAAGGCAGTTTATCAAAGAATATAGCTAGTGTTTTCTCAGGTCATCTAAAAGATAATTCATATGTTTTGCCCGGAACAAAATGTGCATCTTTGGGGGCGATTAAAGTTCCGGCTCAAAACTTGGAATTTTATAAGGATAGTGAAAATAAGTTACGCATTAAAATTTGGGACAATAATGGAGAAAAGTATGATTTACGTATTACATGTCGTTATTTAAGAGATGTTTTAGACAAGATGAATGGCCTAAAAAAATTAAACGAACAACTAAAAGAAATGACTTTTGCTCATGTACGAGTTGGATTGGCAAAACCTTATTACAAACAAAACAATCATTGCTTTTTAATGTGTAATGGTGTATTCTTATATTAAGAAAGGAAAACGATGCGTCTTTATACAATTGGTTTTACTGGGAAATCTGCCAGAGAGTTTTTTACCATTTTAAAACACTCTGATGTTAAGAAAGTGATTGATGTTCGCTTGTGGCCCAATACTCAATTATCTGGATTTTCAAAATCAGAAGATTTAGCTTTCTTTTTAAAAGTCCTGTGCCATATTGATTATGAACATAGAAAAGACTTTGCCCCAACAGCTACACTTCTACGGGATTATAAAGACGGGCGTGTTACTTGGGATGATTATGTTGTGCAATATGATAGTATTTGTCATGCACGTTATTTTACCTTAACGCCAGATATGGATAACTGGTGTTTTTTATGTGCAGAACCGACACCTGAAAAATGCCATCGGCGATTGCTGGTGGAATATTTGGCAAAGCAAGGACAGAATGTGGAAATTGTGCATTTGTAATTATGATGACCTTAAAAATTTTCTGGGATGATCAAAAAAGTGTGTATGATTTGGGTGTGATGCGATTACTTACTTTTCGTTCAAAAATCAAGTAACACCCTGCATACAATAGTATGCAGGTGATTTTTTCATTTTCTACGGAAACTAGCATATATTCATTTACTTTTGGCCCTTTTTGTAAATGACTTGTATGCAAAAATAGTGTTGCTTATCGTCAAAAATGCGCCTTTTCAAAATATAAGTTGATAAATCTGTCAATAAGAGCATGTATGGTGATGTCTCAATTGAAAGGAGAACACATGGAAAAACAACTTAAACTCCTGGTACAAATCATCCTGCCAACTCTCTTAACCGTATTGAAAAATAAGAAAATCAAAAAACGCCACCCAAGTTGATGTACTTTTTATGCCAAAGTACCGATTTGTTTTCTGCCATTCTTCCGGTCAAGATTCTGCTAAATCACCGTTTTTGGCTCTTTTTTAGATATTCCAAAAACGCCTGACATCCTTCATAAATATCCCAATAGGATTCGTCAAAATTTCCGGCGTACCAAAGCTCACCTAGACTTTTTTCTTGATTTTATTGGCCCCTTACCAGCCTAAGTTCGTGTTCTGTATACTAAAAAAATAAAAACGCAACATAGTCACTTATTTACTCATAACCTAAACATTCTCCAAGCAGAAATTTTATATAGATTATTTAATATGGGATATTACTAAATAGCATATCTCGTCCTGAATAGTTCCAATAACGAATATCTTGCTCAATGAATAACCATTTCAGGACTTTTATAATCATTTCGGCAGAAAACCGTCCAGACGTAAAATTGAGTGAGAGTAATTGTGCATCAGTAATTTCTTGGCATTGGTAAATTTTTTTAATGTAAGTATATAACGTTGAATACAACGTTGGTTCAGTATTTTTCTTTGCAATTAAATCATTTAGAATATCTTGATGTTTTGGTGCATTTCGTTTTCTTCCAGATGTGGAAAAACTAATATTTTCTACACAAACAAGAAAATCAAAGCCATTGTGAAGAAAAGCGGGTCTTCTTAAGTAAATTCTATTACCATCACTGAGGGTTTCGACATAGTAAGTATATCTGCTTGCTAAGTTTTGTTTACCTCTCCCCTTTGCCTCCTGTGAAAATTTTTCGACAACTCTCATCCTGACTTCATTTGGAGTTCCTAGATTGCTAAAATTACATGTGGTGTTATATTCAGCCATAAAATACCTTCCTTTACGAAGAAATAGTAGCACGTGGCAAATATTTTTACAATAAAAATTTATTTTGCTTGCTATAATTTTCAAATAAGCCTATACTCATTTTTGACCTAGGATACAAAATGAATAATGCATTAATTTTAAATGAAGACTATTTAGAGTTTCATGCAAAGCCTGTTTTAAAGTGGGCTGGTGGCAAAGGCATGCTCCTGCCTCAAATCACAGAATATTTACCTACAAAATTAAAGTTCGGGGCCATTAAGCGTTATGTTGAGCCATTTGTAGGTGGTGGTGCTGTTTTCTTTGAATTGGCAAATAACTATAATCTTGAGGATGCTTATCTGTTTGATGTTAATCCCGAACTGGTTATACTTTATAACGTAATCAAAAATAACGTTGAAGACTTGATTGCTGAGTTATCAACTTTGCAACAAGCCTATAACGAAGCTCAGGATAAAACTGCCTTCTATTATGCTATTCGCGATGAGTATAACCATTTTGATAAAAATGTGGATGCAAATAAATATACAACCAGTTTTATCAGACGGGCTGCTTTGACTGTTTGCTTAAATAGGACTTGCTTTAATGGCTTGTTTAGGGTTAATTCAAAGGGGCTGTTTAATGTTCCGGTCGGAAAGTACAAGAATCCGCGAATTTTAGATGAAAGCAATCTAAGAGAAGTCTCAAAAGCCCTGCAGTGCGCAACAATACTGCAAACAGATTTTGCTTCTGCTTTAGATTATGTAACTTCAGACACTTTTATATATTATGACCCACCGTATCGGCCGATTAACGCTAGTTCGTTTAACTCTTATGCAGTTGGTGATTTTGACGATGATGAGCAAAGACGTTTGAAAGATGTCTTCGCTAAGGCTAATGAGATGGGGGCATTGCAAATGCTCAGTAACTCTGATCCGACTAATTACAATCCTAAAGATATGTTCTTTGATAGTTTATATCGTGATTATAAGATTTATAGAATTTGGGCAAAGAGAATGATAAATGCCGATCCGAATGGTCGCAATGGTGTAAGGGAACTTTTAATTACGAACTATTGAGAATGAAAGAGATTTATAATTTATATTGTGCCGATTGTATTAAAAAATTAAAAGATTTCCCTGAAAACACTTTTGATATGATTTTTGCTGACCCGCCTTATATGCTTTCTAATGGTGGTATTAGTTGTCAAAACGGACGTGTTGTTTCTGTTAATAAAGGTGATTGGGATGAGAGCAAAGGTTTCAAAGAAGATTTTAAATTTCACAAGAAATGGTTGTCGGCATGTAAGCGCGTTTTGAAACCAAATGGGACTTTATGGGTATCCGGAACCTATCACAGCATTTTTCAATGCGGTTTTGCTATGCAATTACTAGGTTATCATATTTTAAATGATATTTCATGGTTTAAGCCTAATGCCAGTCCGAATATGTCTTGTCGTTATTTCACAGCCAGTCATGAAACCTTGATTTGGGCCAGAAAAGATAAGAAGTCGCGGCACTATTTTAATTATGATGCAATGAAAGACGGAGATTTCCCGAAAGACTTTATTAAAAAGCCTCACTCGCAAATGAGAAGTGTTTGGTCTATCGGAACACCTACACCAAGTGAAAAACAATTTGGGAAGCACCCGACCCAAAAGCCTTTGGAGTTGTTGGAACGAATCATTCTCGCTTCAACAAAGGAAAATGACCTGATTTTGGATCCGTTTATGGGAAGTGGCACAACCGGAGTAGCCGCTATGAAATTAGGCCGGCAATTTATCGGAATCGAAAAGAATCCGGAATTTATTGTGTTGGCGGATAAAAGGATTTTTGATGCGTATCAACATAAGGAGAATAAAGAATGAAAAATAATCCAGTTTTCAAAAACATTTTGAATTGCAATAGTGATGATGAAGTTTTTTCATATTTGATTGCCACATTAAAAGAAACAATCAAATCATGGGATTATTTTGTTAACTGGAAAAAGGTAATTCATAACTATCGTGAAGTCGAACGCTCATTAAATTTATTAAACACTTTGGTTGGTAAAGAGAATATTGAGGAAGAAGCATTGGCTTTATTAACGGATTATCCGCAAATTATTGGCGTTGTTCCTGCTTTGTTAGCAGAAAGAGAAAAGAAAATCAGCTTGTTGGTTACTCCAAATAATTTTGATGCTAGAAGATTTGATTTTTCAAAACCAATGCCGGCAAAAGATGGTGTTCTGTTCTTAAAAGAAAGTGGATTCTTAAAACTTATTTCAGATCGCAGTATTAAGTCTATCCCTGATTATTTTATCGGTGTTGAAGTTGGTCTTGATTCAAATGGTCGCAAAAATCGTAGCGGCACTTCCATGGAAAACTTGGTTGAGTTCTTTGTAAAAGACATTTGTGAGAGAAACGGTTACGAATATATTACCCAGGCTACGGCAGATAAAATCAAGGCAAAATGGGGTAAAAATATTACAGTAACAAAATCTTCAAAGAGAATAGATTTTGCTATCAACACGCCCAAGAAACTGTATTTGATTGAAACGAACTTTTATGGAGGCGGTGGTTCTAAGTTGAAATCAACTGCCGGCGAATATGCCGATATCTATCATCAGTGGACAAGAGATGGACATCAATTCATTTGGGTAACAGATGGTTATGGTTGGAAAACAACCCAACGCCCATTACGTGATACATTTAACACAACAGATTATATCATTAATCTTGATATGATTCAAAAAGGGGTATTAGAGGAATTGTTAAAATAATTTATAAGATAGAGATTCGATATGAAACTAAAAAAGGTTCGCTTAAAAAATTTTCGAGGTTATTTAGATACGACCTTTCCCATAAATAATTTAAACGTACTAATTGGTAAAAATGATGTGGGTAAATCAACAGTTATTGATGCCTTGGATATATATTTTAATGATGCCTCTATAGAAGCTTCTGATTTTAATGTTTATGCTGCTCATTCAGAAACAGGAAGTATTGAAATATCATGTTCTTTTGAAATAGATCCAAATGAACCAATTACTCTGGATTCAAGTGAAAACACAGCAACAACTTTAGGAGCAGAATATTTATTAAATAAAGAAAATTTGTTAGAAATATCAAAAAAATATGAATGCTCAAATGGTAAGATTAAAAAGCCCGTGGTACAAATTGTTGCAAAGCATCCAAAGAATTTTGAAAAAGCTTTAATTTGTTTGAAAATACAAGATTTGTTAAAGTTGACTGACAGCAAAAATATTTCTGTTCCTAATCGAAATGTAAAGAAAGAAATTCGGAAGGCTATTTTTGAACAATATCCAAATATAGAATGGGTTGATGATTTCTTAATAAGTATAGATGCTAAGGATGGTGATATAATACCTGTATTCAATAAATTTAAGGATGATTTTCCTGCGTTTTTAATTTTTCGTGCAGACAGAACAAATACAGACAAAGATAAAGAGGTAAACGATACTACAAAAGCGATTGCAAAAGCAGCTGTTTCAGAATTAGAATCTAAATTCTCTGAAATTAAGAGAATAGTGATAGAGCAAATACAAGCACTTGCTGATAAAACTCTTCTTAAATTAAATGAGTTTGATGAACATATAGCCAAGGAATTAAAAACAAATATCGAAACAAAAACGCTAGATTCCTTATTCTCTTTTACCTTCAATTGTGAAGATGGAATATCCTTTAACAAAAGAGGAAGTGGTATTAAAAGGTTAATGCTTTTAAGTTTTTTTCTTGCAGAAGCAGAAAGGAAAAATATAAGTAAAAATATAATTTATGCAATAGAAGAACCGGAAACTTCCCAACATCCTGATTTTCAAATTATGTTAATGAATGCTTTGAAAGATCTTTCGGATTCAGATAATCGTCAAATTCTATTGACAACACATACACCAGAAATAGTAAAAATGATTAACAAAGAGGATTTGATTTTCATTCAAAAGAATCATGAAGATCATTTAATTTCAATAGAAACGAACGATGATATTGAAATATCAAAAGTTGCAGACACATTGGGTATATTGCCTTTTGTATCTTATAAGGGGGTTATTTTTGTAGAAGGTAAAACAGATACCCGTTTCTTGAAAAACTTAAGTAGAATAGATGAATTCCGAAGTATAATTGATCTCACTCACTTTACTTTTATTGAGTTATATGGCGGTGGTAATGTAGACCTATGGATTAAAGCGAATTACCTGAAAGATACAAATATAAAGTGTTTGTATTTTAGGGATAGAGATGAAAGTACACCAAGCCCATCTGTTGTCCATCCTCAAAAAGTGATTATAACAGCGAAACGTGAAATAGAAAATTACATCCCTCTACATTTAATTGAAAACTATTTTAATATAAGTTTTACAGATAAAGAAAAGGAAGATTGGAATAATATAGATGTTGCCAATATATTACATAATAAATGTCATAAAAAATACAGTGAAGCCGCTATAAAAAAAATGTTGCAGGCAACTGAGATTTGGGAAAAAATATATTTTTCAGAAGATGTTAAGAAGGAAATTAGGAGTTGGTTTGAAGATATAAAAGAATTTTTCAATGGATGCCGGTAGCTGCAAGATTCTAACAATTTTCAAAATTAGACTTGTCAATAAAGTTCAATAATTCTTCTACTTTTGTTTTTAAATCTAAATGCTTTTCCAAATTTTGTGAGGTATACCACTTTGAACTTGTAATATCTGATGCAAATTGTACCTTGTCAAATGTTTTTACATCTGAGATCCGTTTATATAGATTAAGAAAAGAATCAAATTTATCTAATTGGATATCCTTATCGAAATAAGATGATAGTACATTATTGGGGATATAATTTTCTATCTCTCGACCACTTGTGATCCAATAATTTTTTCCTAATTCATCTCGAATTCGTCTCACCCTATCTTTTAAACGTGATTGTTTCGAACCTTTATCGCTATCCATCACAATGTATGAGTTTTTATTAATTTTTAATAAATTTATAAAGTTATCCTGATTAATCGCAGAATAATGTGCTAATAAAGTTCCACCATAAAATAAAAATTGATAGTGTAGCCCCTCTTCAAATCTTTTATTAGGGCTAAAAAGTTCTATCCATTTTTTGATATAAATCCTATCAGAAGGTCCTTCAACCCATATAACGCAATTAGATTGAAGCAAATCACTCGCTTTTACTCCTAAATCATCCAATAGTTTTCTCTTATCATCATCGGTACTTACTGTTTCTACAGTAGAAGCATACCCATCATTGTATACTCGCACAATTTGAGCTTTTGAATTACTATTAAACAAATCGATCGCAACATTAGAGTGAGTAGTCAAAAAAACGTAGTTATTCGGATGTTGATCAATGTAGGTACTGATATGTGATAATAATTTTCTTTCTAAGCTAGGATGCATATTGTTTTCTAATTCTTCAAATGCAAAAATAAAATGCTTTTTACTTTGGAAACGAGGTACAATATATAACAAAGTCAGAGTTGCAATGATTGTTTTTAAGCCACTACCACAATCGGATAGTCTAACACCACCTTTTCTTGCTTCTTCTAAGTAGATTTCATGATAATTGTTAGATGAAATTTTTGTATAGATTCTCTCAAATTTTATTTCAGGAGATACAATCTCATTGATTTTTTGTAAAAAATCTTTTTCTATAAAATCTTGCCAATGTTCAGTGTTACCATCTTCATCATTTAGCATTTTTGCAATAATATCAGTTACACCAACTGCATTATCAGACACAGAAGGTTGTATGTTTTTACCACAATTAATTACTTCTTTTTTTATATCTCTTTCTGCTTTCAAGTGCAAGAATTCATATTCTTGAAGATATTTTCTATTAACTCGTTCTTGAATTCTCTGAAGTATATCTATTTTAGGTAAGCCAATACCATCAATATTAATATCTATAAGTTTTTTTGTATCATCTATTTGTTGGAACAGTATCTCTTTGCCTACTAGATATTGACCTATATCATCCCAATCATTTCCATAGTAAGATAGGCTAGAAAGCATAGAACGTGCATTTTGTGGAAATATTTTCTGTAATTCATCAGAAGACAATTTGTGTTGGCATAAGGTTTGAAATGGTAAGCCTTTATCATCATTTTCAACTATTGCTTTCAATGCCTCTAAAAGCTTCGATTTTCCACTATTGTTTTTCCCTATAATGACATTAATTGGCTTGATAGTTTCAAATCCTTGAGAATCTCTATCGTTAACAAAACATTTGTAATTTTTAATCTTAATTGAAGTATACATAACCAGAATTCCTTTGTCATCATTCTATTATAAAGGGCACGAAATTTCAACATTTTTCCATATTTCACTGGACTTTTCTTTTATTCCAAGCATTCATTGTGTTGCAACGAAAGGAAAACTGATGAAAATGCGCAAGTATGAGGATATCTCCCCCAGCAACCGGACAAACTTTACAATGCTTTATTACCACGCCGGCCGGATTTTGACACATATTGAAACTCAACTGAAACAGGCTTATGGCAATCCTCTCCCCATCAAACAGGCGCGAAATCTGACCCGTATGCAACACAAATTGGAACAAATGGTTGCACGTTATAAACAAATGAAAGCGGACCTGGACAAGGAATATCAACTCAAAAAAGCAAAATAGGGCTTGTTTTTTGAACGTTCTTCGTATATAATCAGTTCTGTTAGGACAGCCCAAGTTCTAACAAGGGAGTACAAACCCTGATTCTCGTGGGCAAGGGACTTTTGTATTATTGAAAGTTTCTTTGTTTGTGGGCATCTCACCGTTTGGTGGGTGCCGGCGATATAAGGCATGCTCGAATAAACCGGGCTACTTTTCACGAGATTCGTAGTTTGTAACACCCACCGCCTTCTGGCGGTGTTTTGTTTGGGCTGACAGGTAATTCAGTTTGAGCATCTGCGCGTTCTTTGGCCACCGTGACACCCCTATGTCCAGCAATATAGAGCGACATTTAGAGGAAGTTATCAGAGATTTAATAGCCCAAGGGATAGATGAATTTTGGCTGTGCGAGCAAGGCACATTTGACTGTATGGCGCGCCTTACCTTGAAAGAATTAAAAAAGGAGTTTAGAGGGATTTCCCTGTGTTTGCTTCCGGCGTATCATCCAAGTGATGCCAAAATGGAGTGGGTTGAGGCGCAAGATTATGACCTGATATACCCCGATGAAGTGGCCAACGCCCCAGCGCAAGTTGCTATTTTAAGACGAAATAACTACATCGCCAAGAATGCGGATTATATTGTTTGCTATATCACCCATAATTCCGGTGGCGCTTATAAGGCTGTCGAAAAAGCCCGAAAACATAAAAAGAAAATCATCAACCTGGTCGAGTATATTTAATCACAAAGATTTGACTTTTGGGTCAAGAAAAGTTAGTATGTTGGGCATGAAAAACATTGTGATTTTAACAGGCTCGGGCATATCGGCAGAATCCGGATTAAAGACATTCCGGTCTGAGGATGGTTTGTGGCTAAATCATCGCGTTGAGGACGTGTGTACGGTTAAGGCTTTTGAACGCAACCCAGCGCTTGTCCATTCCTTTTATAACGAACTCAGGCCCATTATGATGAAGGCAACACCCAACTCTGGCCATCAAGCTATCACCATGTTGCAACAGGAATTGCCGGATGTCACCATTAATGTTGTGACACAAAATGTGGATCTGTTGCACGAAAAAGCAGGAAGTAAAAACATCTATCATATTCATGGCCGGATTGATGAATGCGTGTGCTTGAATTGTGGTCACGTGCTGACCACTTTTGGGGATGTGGAAAGTGATGAAACTTGTCCCGAATGTCATGTTCAAGGGATGTTGAAACCCAACATTGTCTTTTTCGGGGAAATGCCGAAGTACATGGACGAAGTGGACAAGATGTTGGCTGAATGCGACATGTTTATTGCGATTGGGACCAGCGGTGTTGTTTATCCCGCGGCTGGCTTTGTGCGACAGGCAAAGTTCTATGGCGCCAAGACCTATTTGTTCAATCTGGATCCTTGCAATAACAGTTCTCAATTCGACCAAGAGAACCTCGGAAAAGCATCCCAGACCTTCCCGAAATTTGCCGAAGATTTGATTAATGAACTGAAGAAAAAGGACTAGAATGGATAATACAATAAAGAAAATAGGAAAAAATGGTGCACTGGCAATATTAAGCCAAATACCTGTCGTTTCAGGATTTAGTAAATTCGTTGAGGATTTCGTGCAAGATAACTGGCAAGAGCGTATGGACTTATGGAAGGAAGAGGTTGTAAAACGCCTAGCGCAGTTAGACACAGAAATGGAACAAAAAATAAGAGATACTTCTAATTTTGCTAGCATATTAGCATCGGCCCAAAGAGGTGCACTAGAAGATATAGAGAAAAATAAAGTTGCACTGTATGCAAATGCCGTTATAAATGCTATTAAAAATGAGAATATTAATGATGCAAAGAAACACATATTTTTAAATATGTTAAGAGATTTTACTTCACTA
>JAZRBO010000094.1:0-10093 GCA_045635125.1 Alphaproteobacteria bacterium
TGATGGATAGCTTAACTTCTGGTTTATTTACGTCGGGAGAAGATACGAATTTGTTTGTTCCACTATTCCAAAATATTATGTTTAATGACTATTATATGTTGTTGGCAGATTTTGAATCCTATATAGAGGCTCAGGAACGAATTTCCCATGATTACTTGGATCGGCGGTTGTGGGCCCAAAAAGCATTGTTGAATATCGCTCGTTCGGGTAAATTTTCAATCGATAGAACGGTTGCAGAATACGCAAAAGATATTTGGCATGTATGCAGTAGCGATGAGAAGTGCGATGACTAAACCAACAGAAGATAAACGATTTTTTGGTAGACGTAAAGGTAAGCCGATTAAGGGATCTCGTCAAAAATTGATTGATGAACTCTTGCCACAGGTTGTGTTGCGGGATGCTGATTCAATTGTGCCGGCGGATATTTTTGGGATTAAACCTCGTGAGGTTTGGTTAGAGATAGGTTTTGGAGGCGGTGAACATGTTGCCGTGTTGGCAGAGCAATATCCGGATGTTGGTTTTATTGGTGCAGAACCCTTTATGAACGGTGTGGCATCGTTGTTGGCTCACTTAAATGGCTCGCATATGAAACAGGCGACCCATACGCATTTGTCAGATAATCGAACAGATAACGTACGGATTTGGCCAGATGATATTCGTCCTGTTTTACCTCATTTTAAAGCGGATTCATTTGAACGGATTTTTATTTTATACCCAGATCCTTGGCCTAAGGCTCGTCATGCAGAAAGACGCTTTGTAAATCAACGAAATATACCAGAGTTGGCGCGTTTGGTTTCACCAACGGGTGCTGTTTATGTGGCGACGGATGTGGCAGAGTATGCTGAATGGGCCATTGAACAAATGGCATTGTCAGGTTTGTTTGAACAGGTTCATCCGGATACATCTGTTCCACCGACGGATTGGGTTCCAACTCGGTATGAAAAAAAAGGTATTTTAGCAGGTCGAAGTCCGACCTATCTTGTTTTTCGTAAAAAAAATGTTAAATGATGATAAATATATCTTGACGAAATAAAAAAAATACGTAAAAATAAATTAACTTTATTAAAGGAGATAAGATATGAATTACAAAACACTCGCTATCAAAGAAGGAAAAGAAATTTTTATTTCAGGTTCATTTACATTCCGGGATCATGATACGTTTTTTGAAATTGTTTCATTGATTAAATCGGGACAAGATCAAAAAATTGTTTTCAATATGTCGGAATGTGATTTTATTGATTCTGCGGCTTTGGGTATGTTTGTGATTGCTCATGATGAGGCGTCATCGAAATCCGTTAACCTGTCAATTAAGGGGGTTAAAGGTAAGGTTAAGGATGTTATGTACGCTGCCCGTTTTGATAGCTTATATACATTTGAAGACTAAGTTTGTCTTATTATTTTAAAGGCTACCATTTCGGTAGCCTTTTTTGTTGCACTTTTTTTCAAATATCCTTTATAATTTCAATAACTTCCTTGAGTTTTTAGATAAAATTTGGACAAAAATATATCTTTTAGATAGATTTGTAGGTTGGTAAAATAATTTTGACTTTATTTCAATTATAGCCCTATAAAAGGTATTATGAGTAAAATATGAGCGAGATAATTTATTAAAAATGAAACCTCAAAAATAGTAGTTGTGTATCAAAAAAACAATTGACAAAATAAAGAGTTGAGATAATACTTAAATCTATATTTGAAAAAGGAGTATTTTTGTGTCTCTAGAGTTAAAAAATACCTACTACTTAGATGGAGAGGTTAAAGAATCTTATTCTGTTGATGAAAAAGGAAATAAACAGGGACCATATGAATTTCATTATAAAAATGGGATGTTGTGGTATCGGTATGTTTATAAAGATGATATAGAAAATGGTTTATATGAAGAGTACTATAATAATGGACAGTTATTGTGTAAATGTGAATTTAAGAATGGTCAAAAAGATGGTGTGTATGAGGGATATTATAGGAATGGTTTTTTGTGGAAAAAATGTCATTATAAAAATGATAACCTAGATGGGCATTATGAACAATACGACCCTTATGGCCACTGTGTTGAATTAGGTATGTATCGGAATGGAAAATTTATTTCGGATAAAGATTCTTTGGCTAGTCAAGAAGGTGATACATTTTTTAATCATATACAAAATCAAATGCAATCACTTCGAACACGATATTGCTTTATGAAATCAAGCCAGGAACAGTCGGACGATGTGTTGCTAGATACAAAAGATAAAGGATAATAATTACCCCCAGCCATCATGATGGCTGGGGGATTTGGGAACCAATTTTAATGTTTGTGTCTATGTGATGCTCAAAAATTAAACATCCTTTAAATATGAAAGTAAGTATCTTATTGAAGTTGCTTATATTATTCTTCTCGTTCCTCTAAGATGGTTTTTAGAGCGTCTTTAAATTCAGCAATAGGAACAATAACTTGCTTTCCGGTTTGCATATTCTTAATCAGGGCTTGATTGTTTTCTGCCTCCTGTTCGCCAATGTAGGCGGCCACTTTTGCATTACGTTTGTTTGCCCGTCCCATGAATTTACCTGTTTGGGTGGCCTTAAAATCACAATCGGCCGATAATCCTGTTCCAGTTAACATAGACGACATGCGTAAGATGTTTGACAAAACTGCGGGACCGTATCCACCGATTAAAACATCTACAGATGGGATTGTTTGAGATGATGGATATTTAGCCTTGTGTAGTTCTTCAACCACGACATCCCCAAAACCAAGACCACAAGCTTCTGCAGGACGGCCAGTTAGTTTTTCGAATAAATTATCATACCGTCCACCACCGAAAATCGCTCTGAATTTACGGTTTGTGTCAAACGCTTCGAACACGATTCCTGTATAATAAGCAAGTCCTCGCACAATAGCGGGATCTATCATGATGTACTCACGAATCCCCAGGGCATCACATGCCTCTAAAAAGGATTTTAAGTCTGTTATTCCCTTGGTATTTGCTACACCCAAGGCTTCAATTTCCTCTAAACTACGCGCACTCATAAATGAAACAATCGCTTTAATTTGTTCATCTATTACATTGATTTCATGCAACATATCTGTAAAAACATTCGGAGAAACTTTGTCCTTTTTATCCATAACTCCCATAACGGAAAGAGCGTTTTCGCCCTCTATGCCGATAGAGGTTAAAAAGTCGCTGACCAATTGTCGGTTATTAACGTGGATTTTAAAATCGGCTTCGGAAAGACCGATTTTTTGAAGAGCTGTAACGGCTGTCTTTAATAAATAAGCTTCAGCCACACATTTTTCTTCACCAATGATATCAATGTTCCATTGAAAGTGTTCTCGTTTGCGTCCTAATGAGGCTCGTTCATACCGAAAGCATTGTCCGATGGAATATACCTTTCCTTGGGCAGTAAAAGCGTCTCTATTCCCCGCGACAATGCGAACCATGGAGGGTGTCAATTCTGGTCGTAGAGCAATTTTGCGTCCTGATTTATCTTCAAAATTATAAATCTGTTCGGAAATTTCTTCGCCAGCTTTTCTTTCCAATAAAGACAAAGGCTCAACAATTGGTGTTTCATAGCGGACAAACCCATTTTCTTCGGCGGCACTTGTCCAAGCATCCATTAATTTTTGCCGAAAGATCCAGTCTTTTGGAAGAAAATCCCGCATACCACGTAACGGTTGTTTATCGATAGATTCTATTTTTTCAGTCATGTTTTGTTTCCTTTTTTATTTTTTTCTACTGTATGTGAAAAGATAACAAAAGTCAAGGTGTTTTATATTTTTCTGATTCTTATACAAATTTTTCTTGCATTTTTGTCATAAAAAGAGTATAAATATTCCCGCACGTCATGGGGATGTGCAACAAGAGTTTGGTTCACCCCTGGAGGACATCCTCTTGTATACCATTAATTTAAAAGGATAAAATTATGAAATCGACAAAGTTAAACGCAACAAAACGTGTGAAAGCTGGTAAGGGGGCCTCTCGGGCAAATCGTCGGGCTGGTCTGATTCCTGCTGTTATTTATGGTGATAAAAAAGAACCGGTAATGATTGCCTTGGAAGAAAAGGTTTTGGTTGCCGAAATGAATAAAAAGGGTTTGTGGACTCGTCAATATGAAATCGTTGCTGATGGTGAAAGCCATCACGTCTTGTGCCAAGACATTCAAAAACATCCCGTTTCAAACCGTCCTATCCACGCTGACTTCTTGCGCATTTCTAAAAATTCGCACTTAACATTAGATATTCCATTGACATTTGCGAACGAAGAAACAGCTCCGGGAATTAAAAAAGGCGGTATCTTAAATATTGTTCACCGTACAATTGAGGTTAAATGTACACCAGATAGCATTCCGGAAACATTTACAATTGATTTGGCTCAGGCTGAAATCGGTGCTTCCTTTACGGCTTTTGCAATTTCTTTGCCAGAGGGTGTTTCTTTGGTTTCCGAAGAAGACTTTACGGTTGCTACAATCGTAACATCAACGCAAGCTGAAGATAAAGCTGGCGAAGCAACAGCTGATACAGCTGATAAATAAGGAATAATCGATGTTTTTGTTGGTGGGGCTTGGTAATCCTGGTTCGGAATACGCTGGTACCCGCCATAATATCGGATTTATGGCGGTGGACGAAATTGTCCGCCGCTATTCTTTAAATCAATTTAAAGATAAATTTAAAGGCTTAATTGCGACGGGGAATATAGCGGATACAAAGGTTGCTTTGTTAAAGCCTACAACCTATATGAATTTGTCTGGTGAATCTGTTTTGTCTGCCACTTCTTTTTATAAGATAAAGCCTGAGCAAATTATTGTTTTTCATGATGATATGGATTTGCCTGTCGGTAAGGTGAAGGTGAAGGTTGGTGGCTCTGCCGGTGGACACAATGGTATTAAAAGTATAGATGCTCATATCGGGGTTCAATATACGCGCATTCGTATAGGTATTGGTCGTCCCGAAAATAAGGCAGGTGTTGTTAATTGGGTCTTAACGCCGTTTTCATCTGAAGATCGTGAAAAAATAGAAACCACGCTTTCCCGAATTGCAGAAAACTTCCCACTTCTTTTGTCGGGAAATGATCAAACTTTTATGAATAAAATTATTCGTTAAGTACCAAAAACCTATTGACAAGTCTGTCTGTTCCTTTATAATGAAACTCAATTAAAATTAAGTAAAGGAAAGTAATATGGGATTTAATTGTGGTATTGTCGGTTTGCCGAATGTGGGAAAATCAACATTGTTTAATGCGTTAACAGCGACTGTTAATGCACAGGCTGCGAACTATCCGTTTTGTACAATTGAGCCGAACGTTGGTCGTGTTGCGGTTCCGGATGATCGCCTGAATGAATTGCAAAAAATTGATAAATCAGAAAAAATTGTTCCAACACAGTTGGAATTTGTTGATATTGGAGGTCTTGTAAAAGGGGCTTCTCGGGGGGAGGGGCTGGGTAATCAGTTTTTGGCCAATATTCGTGTAGTTGATGCCATTATTCATGTGCTGCGATGTTTCGATGATACGGATGTTGTGCATGTGGAAGGCAGTGTTGATCCGATACGGGATGCCGAAACAGTAGAGATGGAATTGATGTTGGCTGATTTGGAAAGCCTTGAAAAAAGAATCGTTGGTGTTCAAAAAAAAGCGCAATCCGGAGATAAAGAATCTAAAGCTTTATTGGATGTTATGCGTCCAGCCTTGGAAATGTTACAAAGTGGGAAGCCGGCTCGATTAGCTCGTCCTGAGGATTTAGAATCTCAGAAACAGTTTGATAATATGTACTTGTTGACAGGGAAACCGGTTCTATATGTTTGTAATGTGGATGAAGCTTCTGCTGCTACGGGAAATATCTATTCTGAACAGGTCCGTGAAATGGCGGCTCGCCAAGGTAACTCAAGCGTTGTTATTTCTGCAGCGATAGAGGCGGAGGTTGCTCAATTAAATGATGCGGCTGAGCAACAGGAGTTTTTGTCGGCTCTTGGTTTAACTGAAACGGGATTGAGTCGAATTATTAAAGCCGGCTATTCTCTGCTCGGTTTGGAAACATTTTTTACTAGTGGTCCTAAAGAAGCTCATGCATGGACAATGCGTAAAGGTTGTACGGCACCGCAAGCTGCCGGCATTATTCATACAGACTTTGAAAGGGGATTTATTCGGGCAGAGGTTGTATCTTATACAGATTATATTACATATAAAGGAGAAGTTGGGGCTCGTGAAAACGGCAAATTGCGTCAGGAGGGTAAGGCCTATACGATGCATGATGGTGATGTTGTACACTTTTTATTCAATGTGTAAAAAAGGAAAGGGGGATGTATGCCGATTGTGTTATGGCGGGATCAGATGAGTTTGAATTATCCGCCGCTAGACGATGAACATCAGGATTTTTTAAATACGGTTAATCAATCTGTTGTTGCAGCTAATGCAGGGGATTTAAAAACAATGGATGAAGTTTTTGAAAAATGTTATGATTATGTTCGATATCATTTTTCTCATGAAGAAGATGTTATGGAACGTATTCGTTTTCCTGATATGGAGGCACACATGAATGCCCACCAAACATTTATTCGTAATATTTCTGAGTTTCGTCAAAAGTATGAAAATGCGATTGATCCGATGAAGAAAAAGAAAATAGCTGTTGAAGCGGCTAATTTTCTAAATTTGTGGTTTTTAGGCCATATCCTTAGTAGGGATAAACTGTTAAAACCATACCTTGTCCGTTTGCGTAATTTACCGCCGCGGATGAATTATTAACTCCCAAAAGAAAGGAAAAAAACTATGGAATTTGCAATTGTTCTTATTATTTTAACATTGATTATTTTAATGAAATCAATTATTGTTGTTCGTCAAGGATACGAATATACAATTGAAAACTTTGGTCGTTTTACTCGTGTTTTAACTCCGGGTCTTCATTTTATTGTGCCTATTATTGAAACAATTGGGGCAAAATTGAACAAGATGGAACAAGTTTTGGATGTTCCGTCACAGGAAGTGATTACCAAAGATAACGCCATGGTTCGTGTTGATGGAGTTTTATTCTTTCAAATTCAAGATGCTGTAAATGCGGCGTATCAGGTACGGGATTTACATGCGGCCATTTTGAACTTAATTATGACAAATATTCGTACAGTTATTGGTAGTATGGAAATTGATGAATTATTATCAAAACGGGATATGATTAATAATAAGTTATTAGCCGTTGTTGATGAAGCGACTATTCCTTGGGGTGTTAAAGTGACTCGTGTTGAAATTAAGGATATTACACCGCCAAGAGATTTGATTGACGCGATGGCTCGACAAATGAAGGCGGAACGTGAAAAACGGGCGAATATTTTAGATGCCGAAGGTTTCCGTCAATCTGAAATTTTAAAGGCTGAAGGTGAAAAGCAGGCAGCAATTCTGGACGCTGAAGGTAAAAAAATGTCAGCTTTCTTAGAGGCCGAGGCTCGTGAACGTTCTGCAGAGGCTGAAGCTAATGCGACCCGTATGGTATCTGAAGCAATCGCTAAAGGGAATATGCAGGCTTTAAACTACTTCTTGGGTCAAAAATATATTGAAGCATTGCATGGTATTGTTACATCTCCGAATCAAAAATTGTTGATGTTACCAATGGATACGACAAATGTAGCTGGCTCGTTGGCAGGTATTGCGGAGGTTGCTAAAGAAATTTTGCATACCCCATCTGTAACGGCAACTAAAAAGAAATAAAGAGGGAGGTAAATGATGCCATTGTTTTTAACTTGGTTAACGGTTGGCATTACTTTGGTATTGCTAGAACTATTAGTGCCAGGGACATACCTGATCTGGTTTGGATTTTCGGCGTTACTGATGGGATGCATTACCTATCTTAGTGGATCATTTGATTTGATTTACCAACTGTCGTTGTTTGGTGTTATGGCATTTATTTTTGCCTTAATTGGTTGGCGGGTTTATGGTCGATTGATTTTTCAAACGCATACACCAGAATCGTATCGTTATTTGAATGATATTATGGCACAACATTTGAATAAAGTTGTAACTGTTGTGGATATAAAGGATGATAAAATCCAAATATCAATAGGTGATACGGTATGGCCAGCGATATCAGAAGATGCTGTAAAAAAAGGAGAAAAGGTTCTTATCGTTGGAACAGAAAACAATATTATTTACAAAGTTAAAAAATTTGTTGACAAAAATAAAAAAATGAAGTAAACTAAACTCCGGAATGATGAGGGGCTTGTATGATAATACTCCTCACAAACACATTTCAAGCTTGTCTTCGGACACCCCTTGTCATTCCTAAGCTTTATAGGAGGGTTTGGATATGATAGATATTGGTGCAGATATGCGTAATTTAGTTCAACCGGAATCTTTGCAAGAGGATATTGAGGTTGAAACAAAAAAATCTGAAAAAAAAGTGGAAAAGCCAGAGGTTAATAATTTTCCGAAACACGTTACTAAACGCCCTCAAAAATATAAACAACCGCCACGGAATCGTCGTGGAGCTCGGGTTTAAGTGCTTTTATAAAATAGTTTTTTTAAGAAACAACATCCTTAATGCAGTTTGGGATGTTGTTTTTTTTCATCCTTGAGCTTACTGCGCATAAAAAGTTGCTGGTGGCATGTTTTATGCGCAAAGCAATGAACCTTTTTGAAATTGAGGATGCCCCATCATCCGAGAATTAAAACATAAGTAAAATTGGGGGATCCTGCAATAATGAATCCCCTCTGTCGAAGGCTAATAACATAAACGATAAGTCTAATCCAATTAAAAATAATTCCCCGTCGAATGACGGGGAAAGATTACAGCACATTATCGACCTTTGCTCAATAGTCGTTGTAGCCAGTTTTTCTTTTTCTCTTCCTTTTTCTCTTCCTTTTCCTTTTCCTTTTCATTTTCCTTTATGCGACCGGCGTTCTTGTCCGGAAAAACAGCACGGAATTTTGCAATCTCGGCGCGCTTAACGTTTTTACGTAACGTCGACGGTTTCATTTGCTTGCTTATCTGATCCAATCGGGCATTTAATCCCTTGCGCGCTTTTTGGGGCATTTCGTATTTCTCTATCCATTCTTTCAGATAGTCTTCAGCGTCTTCTCCTGTTAATATCACCCCATCCTTATAGGTATATTTTATACACAACAGACCATCCTCATAATACGATACGTACGGTCCGTCTTCCTTCCCATTCTTATAGGTGCATTTTATATCCAATTGACCATTCTCATAATACGATTCGTGCTGTCCGTCTTCCTTGCCATTCCTATAGGTGCCTTTATACTTCAACTGACCATTTTCATGATACTCTTCGTACGGTCCGTCGTATTTCCCACCCTTATAGGTGCATTTTTTATACAACTGACCATTTTTATGATACCATTCGTACGGACCTTCTTCCTTCCCATTCTTATAGGTGCATTTTATATCCAATTGACCATTTTCATGATACTCTTCGTACGGTCCGTCTTTCTTCCAATTCTTATAGGTGCATTTTTTATACAATTGACCATTGTCATGATACTCTTCACACGGTCCGTCTTTCTCCCCATTCTTATAGGTGCATTTTTCATCCAACTGACCATTTTTATGATACGATTCGTACGGACCTTCTTCCTTGCCATCCTTATAGGTGACTTTAGACCACAACTGACCATTTTCATGATACGATTCGTACGGTCCCTCTTTCTTCCCATCCTTATAGGTGACTTTAGACCTCAACTGACCATTTTCATGATACGATTCGTATGGTCCGTCTTTCTTCCCATCCTTATAGATGTATTTAGACCCCAACTGACCATTCTCCCAGTACGATTCATATGGTCCGTCCTTCTTTCCATCCTTATAGGTGCCTTTTATTTCCAATTGACCATTCTTATAATACGCTTCACACGGTCCGTTAAGTTTCCCATCCTTATAGGTACTTTTGCTCCCCAACTGACCATTCGTCCAATACGATACGTACGGTCCGTCTTCCTTCCCATCCTTATAGGTGACTTTAGACCTCAACTGACCATTTTCATGATACGATACGTATGGTCCGTCTTCCTTCCCACCCTTATAGGTGCCTTTTATTTTCAATTGACCATTTGCCCAATACTCTTCGAACGGACTGTATAAAGAGCCATCCTTATAGGTGCATTTTTTCTTCAACTGACCA
>JAZRBO010000095.1:0-3732 GCA_045635125.1 Alphaproteobacteria bacterium
GGGTGTGAGAATGACAGAAAAGAGAGGACAAGAGCCCCTATCAGGACGGAAGCACCTTTTTAGGGGATTAGATTGTTTTTTTATTTTTTAAGATAAACCGAATCGGATAAATTCAATAAGCGCCTATATTACCATAAGAAAACACACCAATATCTAATCAAAAAAGGTGTTTATTTACAATCGGAACAGCTATCTCAATCAGACTAACATGTCTTCTCTTATCGTTCAATTTGCGTTGAAAACATTTTAACATATAGCCTATATTTTCATCTTTTTTAACGTTTTTTTGCGCACTTTTTATACCTCCCTGCCACTCACGCAGGTAGTGTTACGTTCGATACCATAAAAAATAAAACCCCGCAGAAAGCGGGGCTTTGTATTAATCTGATAACCGATTAAGCGGCAACAACAGAAACAAAAACTTTATCGTCTTTTTTCCGTTTAAAGGAAACGATACCGTCTGCAGTTGCAAACAAAGTGTGATCTTTACCCATACCGACATTATCGCCCGCACAGTATACCGTACCACGTTGACGAACAATGATGTTCCCTGCGATAACAGATTGACCACCGGATTTTTTCAATCCTAAACGACGACCTTCGGAGTCACGACCGTTTCTTGTACTACCACCAGCTTTTTTATGTGCCATTTTTCTTTCTCCTTATACCCTTAGGCCTTAATATCCGTGATTTTGACGATTGTCAAATCTTGTTTATGGCCTTGTTTCCGTTTATACCCATGGCGACGAATCTTTTTAAAGATGATAACCTTTTCGCCACGTGTTTGACGTACGATTTCACCGGCTACGGAAGCACCAGCAACAACCGGAGTTCCAACTTTATCACCAGCCATCAAAACTTCATCAAAAGAAACTTTGGTACCGGCTTCGCCTTCTAACTTTTCAACGATAATGACGGAATCTTTTTGAACTTTATATTGTTTTCCGCCCGTTTTAATTACTGCAAACATGTTAATATCCCTCTCTGATACAAAATAGGGTTATGGTTATACAATATTTTTAAACCAATGTCAAGCGGAAAAATAAAAGAATTCTTTTTTCTAGACATTTGAAGTAACTTATTTTATCTTAAAGACAGGAAAGGATATAAAACAATGAAAAAAACAACCCCTAAAAACAAAAGAACTTTAAAAACATACTTGTTTACTGGCGTACTAGTAACGGCTCCCATCGCCATTACTTTTTATCTAGCCATACAATTGTTTTTATTTATCGACAATCACATCACCGCCCTCATCCCCGAAAAATACAATCCAGAAACCTATCTACCTTATGGTTTGCCGGGACTTGGCGTTATTTTATTGTTAGTTTTTCTTATCTTGGTTGGCATGATGACCGCAAATTTTGTCGGCAAAAGCTTTGCACAAGTTGGCAAGGCCCTTATCGCACATATGCCCATCATCTCTGGCATATATAACGCACTTAGAAAAATATTTGAAACACTATTAGGTAATGGAAAAAATACCGCCTTTCGACACCCTGTCTTAATCGAATATCCCCGCAAAGGATTATGGACAATTGCGTTCCTAACCGGTCCAGTATATAAAGGCATTCAAAATAAAGTCGATGAAGCTCTTGTCTGTGTTTATGTCCCAACCACCCCGAACCCAACATCTGGATTTTTAATCTACTTACCCAAGAAAGACATACAACCTCTGGATATGCGGGTAGATGACGCCCTTAAAATCATTCTGTCGATGGGCATCATTAATCCAGACACTCATCCTGCACGCAAAAAAGCTTTTCAGCGCAAAGCTAAACGCATTCTACCGTCATAAACCGGCGACAAATTCTTTTATAACCCCTAAATCCCGACTTGTTAAAGCTTGTCGATAGGCTTTTGCATTCGGTTGCCCATGAAAAAGCCCCAACAAATGCGTCGTAATAACAGATAAATATTCTTTGTTTCGCTCTAAGTAGGGCAAGTAAGACTCCAAAATCTCTTGACGAGATAAAATGGGATGATTATCGCCAAAGAAACGACCATCCACATCAGCTAAAGCATATGGGTTTCCATAAGCCAAACGACCAATCATAACACCATCAACATGATGTAAATGCGATTCGGTTTCATCTAAAGACAGAATATTTCCATTAATCGTTATAAACATATCCGGAAAACTTTTCTTTAAACGATAGACAACATCATAGTTTAAAGGAAGTCTTTGACGATTATCTTTAGGCGAAATATTTAGCTTTGCCTGTCTAGCATGCACAATTAAATGCGAACAACCAGATTGTCTAACCAAATCAGCGAAATGAAATAATTGTTCAAAGCCATCTCCACCAACATCCACCATAGAAATACGTGTTTTAACCGTAACCGGCAACTTTGTTCTAGCTTTCATCGCCGCAACACAATCTGCGACCAGCTCTGGCGTTTTCATCAAAATAGCACCAAAACGACCAGCCTGGACACGAGAGGATGGGCATCCCGCATTAATATTAATTCCCTGATATCCATACTCTTCCGCCATTTTAGCACATTCTGCCATTAAGGAAGCCTCAGATCCCCCCACTTGAAGTACCAAAGGATTTTCAGTCGGCTTGTTATAAGCCAACAACTTGTGTCTATCCCCCAAAATTAAGGCCGGACACGCAACCATTTCCGTATAAAACATAGCTCGCCGACAAATTAGGCGTAAAAAAACACGAAAATGACGATCCGTCCAATCCAACATTGGGGCAACAGATATTTTATCCGGTGATAATTTTTTTTCTTGTATACTTGTCATAGTTTAGATATAATATCATAAAAGCAACCAAAAAGAAAGGGGTCAACATGACTTTAACGCCAGAAGAAAATGAAAAAATTCAAATTTATCTACAACAACTTTTTTGGAATCCTGAAATTAATGTCGGCCCAGGGCAAGGAAAAGATGCTCCGTCAGAGGTATACGTCGGCAAAGAATTTATCGGCGTCATTTACAAAAATGATGATGATGGCGAAATCTCATATGATTGGAATATGTCCATTTTACCAGAAGACATTGAAAAATTTTAAAAATATGTATTTTGGTGCCAACATCTAAACGCATAATGATTTGCGCATAAAAACAGAAAAGTTGACACCTTATTCTAGAACAATAGTTTTTACTGAAACTTACCGACCACCTTTTTCGGGGAGGTTTCCCGCACTGGGAGATGGTAATGTAGGGTCGGATGGTTTTTGGGGTGACTTTTTAACAGCATTTTTTAATGTTGTTTATAGAGATCCTGCATTTTTGTCCTCAGGTGAAGACTCATGTGCGGTGTTTAAAGTATTAGATTTATTTAGTTTTTGTAAGACTGATTTTTGTAATGACTTGTTGCGGCACAAAAAGTCACCTCCAACAGTTGTCAGGTTGGGCAGGCTTAATTCTCGTAATGACTTGTTGTTGTACAAAAAGTCATCTCCAACAGTTGTCAGTTTAGGCAGGCTTAATTCTCGTAATGACTTGTTGAACCGCAAAAAGTTATTTCCAACATTTGTCAGGTTGGGCAGGCTTAATTCTTGTAATGACTCGTTGTACACCAAAAATTCATCTTCAACATTTGTCAGGTTGGGCAGGCTTAATTCTTGTAATGACTGGTTGTTGCGCAAAAAGCTATATCCAACAGTTGTCAGGTTAGGCAGGCTTAATTCTTGTAACGAACCATTGCAAGACAAAAAGTCATCTCCAACAGTTGTCAGGTTAGGCAGGCTTAATTTTTGTAATGACTCGTTGTACAC
>JAZRBO010000096.1:0-7757 GCA_045635125.1 Alphaproteobacteria bacterium
TAAGTATGATGTCAATACATATGCAGCTAATGTGATGAGCGGATATCAATTCGATGATGGTATCACAACTGAAGCTGGTTTGCGTTATGTGTTGGCCGATCAAAAAGCTTACAGCGATGGTGCTCAATACATTTCGACAGATAATAACGATGTGTTAACTGCCGTTATTGGTGTCAAATACAGCAAAGACTTTAAGGCTAAAGATTGGACATTTGAACCATCTGTACGCTTAGCCGCAACTTATGATGTTCTAAGCGATAACTCAGAAGCCAATATTAACGTTATCGGTGGTGGTAACTATCAGATTACAGGACAACGTTTACATCGCTTTGGCGTTGAAACAGGTGTCGGTGTAACAGGTACCATTAAAGATTGGGATTTGACTTTGGAATATAACGGCGGATTCCGTCAAGATTACCAAAGCCATACAGGTATGTTAAAAGCTAAATATAACTTTTAATAGCTTGTAAACCAAGGGAAGGGCGGAGTTAATCTCCGCCCTTTTTTATTTTTTTCTTCCCCAAAATATTAAAAATCTTTACATTTATGGAAATATATGGCATGGTGATAAAAAATTAAAAAAAAGAGGAGTAAAGCATATGAAAATGACAATTAATGGAAAAGAGGTTGATTATAATGATCCGAATTCTATAAAAAAAGCTATTCGTAATTCAAGAATTGGTTGGCTTTTTGTCATATGTGGTTGTATTGTGCTCTATTTTATTTCCGCTGATAAGTTTATTTGTAATCGTTCACAAAATATATGCTCTTTTCAAGAGCGTCATATATGGCAATTAGATTATATCACAAAGGACACAATCGCTCTTTCAGATATTCGATATGCTTATAAAGAATCTCATCGTAATAGCGATGGAGATACAATGTATAAAGTCTTTTTAAAGACAACAACAAATTCTATTCCTTTGTCAAATAAATCTACAAATATGTATTCTTATACTGAAAACAAAGTGAAAAAAATTAATAGTTATTTGAATTCTGGGCAAGAAAATTTAGAAATAACAGAAAGTATTTTATGGTTGTTATTTCCATTTCTATTTATTTTTGCCGGGCTGTTTATTTCTGTATATTTGCCATACAGTTTAAAAAAACGATTAAAAGATTTAGAGGAAAAAAACGGAATAGATATGGTTAGGGTATCCGATCCAGCTTAAAAAGCGCTACAATGCATCTAAAAAATACCTAATTCTAATTTCTTAGTTGATTTATTAGCGTGATAGATTATCAGCTCTATGAGCATCATAGCTGAATATATACGGAATATCAAGTTGCGCAAAAATTTGATTGTCCGTGTTAGCACTTTGCTTGAAATGAATATTTTGTTTTACTTAAAAGTAGAAAATAATTACATAATTAGTATATGATTTTCTGATAAAATCTTATTCCTTTTGGGGTAAAATAAATAAAGTTGCCGTTAAGCAACTTTATTGTATCGAATCATTATTTTTACATTTTAAATCAAGCTAACGTCCACCAGAATGCATTGCCTTTAATGAAGCTAAATCATTTTGATTCTTTTCACCGTGATTCAGATCCTCTTGTGGAGTTGCCTTTTCCCGATTAAGTTCGTTGTTATAATCCTCAAGTTCTTTAAAGCACCATTTAAGAAATTTAAGTGATACATCTTTACCACCACATTTTATATGATCTTCTTCAGGAGAAACTTGTTCTTCCCATACTCCATCCTTATTACGTAGGGAAACACTTTTAAGCCAAGCATATTTGCTGCCCGCATGAGTATACTGACAAGTTGCAACTAATTCAGCAGTCTCGGGGTCATAATAATCAGCCTGTTGTTGATCCGTAATTTCACCCATAAAGTCCTTTGTTTTTGTAAAATCATGAAGGTGGACCAAACAACGCCCTTGCATATCTAACACATCATAGGCTTCCCCAACTTTATGAGGGGTTGTTTTTATTTTTTCACCGCCGGGATGATAGGTTGTTTCAACCCCTTCTTTTGTTCTTACCATTTTTCTACTGCCATCCGGATGAAAAGATTCTGCTTTTAAAGTTTCTCCTATTGTACCACGAGCTTTTAGTGTTCCGTCGGGATAATATGATACTGTATCTATTCTTCCATCTTCTGAATGCCATGTTTGAATCACATAACCATCCTTATTCTTATGAGCTGTTTCAACTGTTTTAGGAGAGGGTTGCGATTTTAAAAATTTCAATTTTTCATAAGTGTTTAACCCTTTTGTTTGTTCTTGTAAGTATGCTCGACGTTCTGCAGCTGTTTTTCCATCTACTAATTGTCCTTTTGCTACTCTTGCTTCCAATTCTTCAACGCTTTTTTTTGTCGAGGATATGTTTTGTGTCTGTGTTATAGATGGGGGTGGGGATGTTTCTTCTACACTTTCATTTGCTTTTAATGGAGTGCTATACATCGCCACCGCGGATAATAGCGGGGCAGACCAACGAGAAACTCCTTTAATTTTATCTAGAATTGACATTGCATTCTCCTGTATTTATTACACTACTATTTAATATGATACTATTGTTTTTGATTTATGTCAATCAATGTAATTTTAGGTTATTACTTAAAAGTATCTGTTTTCAATTCGATATTTAGTGTTTTTAATGCATCGTAAATTGGGATAAAACGTGAAAAATTACTTTCTTGTTTGTTGTCGGCGATGCTGACGCTCATACCAATAACATTACCGTATTCATCAATTAATGGACCACCGTTATATCCTGGCGCTGTTGGAATACTGGCTTGAATATAATTAAGTCCTTGGAAGACAGAATAACGATGGTTGCTAATAATTCCTTTTGTAATTGTTGCCCGATAAGAATTACTGAACGGTGTACCAATGGCGTATACATCTGTTAACGCATCGATATTATCCTCTGCAGCAATAGGGAGAGCTCTGTTGTCCGTAATATCAGCTTGAATAAGGGCAACATCCCGTCGGTAGTCAACCCGCAAGACTTTAGCCTGATATTTTGTGCCATTTGAATCCATGATTTGTACTCGTTTTGCATCACCAACGGTTTGAGCGTTTGTTAATGCAAAGCCTGTTGAATTAATGAAAAAGCCAGAACTATATTTATTACCTTCTGAACGCACAGAAATAATAGCGCGACGAGCGATAGTATATCGACGTTGAATAGGTTTATGATATATCTCTTGTGCGTTCGGAATAATCAGTTTTTCAAATTGTGTTGTTGGTAATAAATCGACAGGATCCATCGTCGTCATAATGTCATAAAACCACTTTGTCCGACCAAGATTACTGGCTGCATCACGGATGGCTCTGATAAATACGGTTTTATCACCGGCTTGAACTAAATCGTCAACCTCTCCGTATCCTTTGGTAATGTAGGATCCAAGGAGTTTTTCCCGAATACTATCCCAAACTTCCCATTCAATAGTGACTTCTCCGTTGCCAGCAGAGCGTTCTAAATCCTGTCCTAAAAATGCAGAGTGGGCATGACACAGATTGAATTTAAGATCAGTAACTTTCATAGCCAGTAACAATTCGGCCGTTGGACGATAGGAATTATCCTTAAAGTAAGATTCCCGGGTTTTCTTAATGTCGTACCCTAAATCGGATAAAGCATTTTCAATATATGTACCTGTCTCTTCGGTCCATTTTTTAAAGACTTGTTCATCTTCATCCCAATAAGCGGTTGATCGGGAAAAACGATACTGAGATGCTAAATTACAAACATACATACCGACATTAACGTTGGGAACATCCCAACGCCAATATGGATAGGTTATATATGGTTCACCTCGTTTTAGAGCGAGAAAACCACCTTCAAAGGCAATGCGACGTTGTTCTTGATGCGCTGAAATATGTTCGATATCATTTGGTTTTTTATATTCAGAACGAGGAAAAGGGCTTTGACACCCTCCTAATAAAGCGATAACGCACAATAAAGAAACAAGTTTAATAGACATTTTTTATCTCACATACATTCTTATGTTTATATTATTTATGTCTTTATGATTAAAGTCAAGTGAAAAGGATAGAAATACTGGACAGTTTTGTTGAAAAGGTGTATAAGAAAGACATTCGATTTTTATTTTTTTGAAAGGATAGTTTTATGGTTCAGACAAAAATGTTGGATGGGAATGAAGCCGCCGCTTTGGTTGCTCACAAACTGAATGATATTTCAATTATTTATCCAATTACGCCGTCTTCTCCGATGGGGGAGTGGGCTGACACCTGGTCGGCCGGTGGCATTCCCAATATTTGGGGAAAAGTTCCGGATGTTCTTGAAATGCAGTCCGAAGCAGGTGCCATTGGCGCTGTACATGGAGCTTTACAGGCAGGTTCTATCACAACAACTTATACAGCTTCACAGGGGTTGTTATTGATGATTCCGAATCTATATAAGATTGCTGGTGAGTTATTGCCTTTTGTTATGCATGTGGCAGCTCGTACAATTGCTGGGCATGCTTTATCTATTTTTGGAGATCATTCTGATGTTATGGCTTGTCGCCAAACAGGGTTTGCTATGTTGGCTTCTAATTCTGTACAAGAAGCACATGATTTTGCAGCTATAGCACAAATGTCGACGTTTTTATCTCGAGTACCGTTTATGCATTTCTTTGATGGGTTTAGAACTTCACATGAAATTAATAAAATTAGTTTGATGAGTGATGACGACTTAAAAGCATTGATGGCTGATATCCCGACTGATTTTATTGGAAAGCATGCTTTAACTCCGGAAAATCCCAAGATACGGGGAACCGCACAAAATCCGGATATTTTCTTCCAAACAAAAGAAGCCGCTAATCAATATTATGCTGCAGTGCCGACAATTGTTGAGGAATGCATGCGTCGCTTTGAAGCGGTTGTTGGTCGTTCATATCATGTTGTTGATTATGTTGGTGTTCCAGATGCTGAACACGTTGTCGTTGCCATGGGATCTGGTGTGGAGACTTTATCTGAAACAGTAAAAGCATTGAATGCCGCTGGTGGAAAATATGGGGTTTTGGCTATTCGCTTGTATCGTCCATTTCCGAAGGAAGCCTTTTTGAAATCATTACCGGCAACCGTAAAATATATTACTGTTTTGGATAGAACAAAAGAATCCGGCTCTGTAGGTGAACCGCTATATTTGGATGTTGTATCAACGTTGGCAGAAGGTGTTGCAGGTGGTGTTTGTAATGCTATGCCGAAAGTTTTAGGGGGCCGATATGGTTTGTCATCTAAAGAATTTACACCGGCTATGGTTAAGGCTGTTTTTGAAAATAAAACAAAAAATCATTTTACAATTGGTATTGAAGATGATGTGACTCATACCTCTTTGCCTTATGAGGCTGTATTTGATATAGCATCAAAAGATGTAACTCGTTGCGTTTTTGTCGGTTTGGGATCGGATGGTACTGTTGGTGCTAATAAGAACTCAATCAAAATTATTGCAGATGGGGAAGATTATTATGGGCAGGCTTATTTTGTGTATGATTCGAAAAAATCTGGTGGGATGACCACTTCTCATTTACGGTTTTCGAAAAATCCTATTCGGGCTCCTTATTTAATACAATCGGCTGACTTTGTAGCATGTCACCATACACCATTCTTGTTTAAAGCGGATATTTTGTCGGTAGCATCTCCAGGGGCAGTCTTTTTATTGAATACATCCGAACCAGCCGATCGCGTTTGGGATAGTTTGCCGGTTGAAGTGCAACGAATTATGGTTGATAAAAAGATTCGTTTCTATGCCATTGATGCTGTTGATGTGGCGGAAAAAACGGGTATGGGACGACGGATTAATACGATTATGCAAACATGCTTTTTCGCAATTTCAGGTGTTTTACCAAAGGAAGAGGCTATCGCTAAAATTAAGGCTTCTATTCAAAAGACGTATGCTCGTAAAGGACAAGAAATTGTTGATGCTAATATTAAAGCAGTGGACGCGGCATTGGAACACCTTCATGAAATTCCGCTAGGTGCTATTAGTTCTCGCTACCATTGTCGTCCAGGAATTCCCGAAACAGCGCCTGAGATGTTGCAAAAAGTAACAGGTCCAATTATTGAGGGTAGGGGGGATCAATTACCTGTTAGCGCTTTTATGGAAACGGTTGATGGGACATGGCCGACAGATACATCTAAGTATGAAAAGCGTCGGATAGCGAATGATATTCCGGAATGGGATCCGTCTTTATGTATTCAATGTGGTAAATGTGTGTCTGTTTGTCCACATGCTGCGATTCGGGCAAAGGTTATTGATCCGGATTGTTTACAGGATGCTCCTGTTGGTTTCCGGACGGCGGATTATAAAGCCAAAGATTTTGCCGGTAAAAAATGGACGATTCAAGTGGCTCCAGAAGATTGTACAGGGTGTTCATTATGTACACAAGTTTGCCCCGGTCGGTCACGGACAGAGCCGGATAAAAAGGCTTTGACAATGACACCAATTGAAAAGAATTTAGAGCGTGAAATTGAAAACTTCAGTTTCTTTATGACACTACCTGATGCTGATCGAACATTATTAAACCCAAAGCAGATAAAATCAGTCGCTTTGATGCGTCCTTTATTTGAGTTTTCGGGGGCTTGTGCTGGTTGTGGTGAAACCCCGTATGTTAAGATGATGACTCAGCTATTTGGGGATCGGTTGATTGTCGCTAACGCAACAGGATGTTCCTCTATTTATGGTGGAAACTTACCAACGACACCGTATGCTAAAAATGCAGAAGGACGTGGACCGGCATGGGCGAACTCGTTATTTGAAGATAATGCCGAATTTGGTTTGGGAATGCGAACCTCGGTTGATGCCAAAAATGCTTTTGCTAAACAATTGCTGTCAGAAATGAAAGTAACAATAGGCGAAGATTTAGTTGATGCTTTAATAACTGCAGACCAAACAACAGAACAAGGTATTGCCGAACAACGGATGCGGGTAGAAATACTCAAACAAAAGCTAGTTGGCATTCAAACACCAAAAGCTAAGTTATTGTTGGACAATGCAGACTACCTTGTTAAAAAATCTGTCTGGATTTTAGGTGGAGATGGTTGGGCTTACGACATCGGTTATGGTGGACTAGATCATGTTTTGTACTCTGGTAAAAATGTGAATATTTTAGTGATGGATACAGAGGTGTATTCTAATACTGGCGGTCAACGGTCTAAGGCAACGCCGATTGGTGCCAGTGCTAAGTTTGCTATTTCGGGGAGTGAATTACCACGCAAGGATTTGGCTATGATTGCCGCTTCATCAGGAGGAGTCTATGTCGCGACTATCGCGCTGGGGGCCAAAGATATGCATGCGTTGCAGGTGATGAATGAAGCTGAATCATACGATGGTCCGTCATTGATTATTGCGTACAGCCATTGTATTTCCCATGGATACGATATCGGGAAACAAGGTTTAGAACATCAAAAGGCTGCTGTAGAAACGGGTTTGTGGCCATTGTTCCGGTTTGACCCTCGGCGAAAAGCACAAGGCCTTAATCCGTTCCAATTGGATAGTAAGCCTGTTAAGTCTGTCGCTGAATTTATGGCGAATGAGACACGGTTTAAATTTGTGCGTCAACAAAATCCGACCCACTATGAAGAGTTGGTAGAAAAAGCACAAAAACAAATTGACGAACGTTTTAAGCTGTATGAAAAATTAGCAAAGAATGACGAATAAAATATCTTGTTCGTTAATAAAATCCCTGTCCTTAAAAGACAGGGATTTTTATGATGAGTTTGCTTAAAGTAAACTTACCGACCACCTTTTTCGGGGAGGTTTCCCGCACTGGGAGATGGTAATGTAGGGTCGGATGGTTTTTGGGG
>JAZRBO010000097.1:0-16286 GCA_045635125.1 Alphaproteobacteria bacterium
TTAGGAATCAAGTCACCAGGACGTGCCAGAACAGACTTCATCCCAACATAGCAATTCGGAGCACCGCAGACAACTTGCAGATTTTCTTTCCCCGTCCACACTGTTAAGACATTTAATCTGTCGGCATTGGGATGTTTTTCCTTTGCTTTAATTTCAGCGACAATAAAAGGAGATAAAGCCTTACCATTATCGATAACCTCTTCAACTTCCAATCCGATAGCCGTCAACTTTTTGGCTATTTCAGCTGGCGTTGCATCTGTTTTTAAATACTGTTTTAACCAAGATAAAGCCAGTTTCATTACTTTCTTCCTCCGTTCAAGCTAAGACCACTTGTAATTGTCGGAACATCCGACGGCAAAAAGCCATAATGCTTAATCCAACGCATATCCGCTTCAAAAAAGCTACGGATATCGGGAATACCATATTTTAACATAGCGAACCGATCAATACCACACCCGAAAGCGAAACCCTGATACTCTTTCGGATCAATTCCACAGTTACGCAAAACTTGTGGATGCACCATTCCGCATCCCAACAACTCAATCCACTCCTTCCCAATTGCTTTAGCCAACGCACCACCGACATCTGCCTCATAAGAAGGTTCTGTAAACGGGAAATGAGACGGCCGGAAACGCAAAACCACATCATCTGTTTCAAAGAACAACTTCATAAACTCTTCCAAAACACCTTTTAAGTGACTCAGATTAGTCGTTTTATCAATAACAAGACCCTCAATTTGATGGAACATAGGAGAGTGCGTCGCATCATAATCACAACGATAGGTTCGACCAGGAGCAACGATCTTAATTGGAAGATTTCCCTTTTCCATTGTTCGAATTTGAACACCAGAGGTTTGAGTCCGCAACATTTTATCAACCGTTCCATCCATAAAGAAAGTGGCCTGCATTTGACGAGACGGATGCGACGGCGGAATATTTAATGCCTCAAAATTATGCCAATCATCCTCAATATCTGGCCCTTCCGCCAAATCAAAACCCATCTGCGCAAAAATAGTCAACATTTCTTCCATAACCTGAGAAACCGGATGAATTCGTCCTGATATTGTCTCTGGTCGCGTTGGCAAAGTAATATCAACACTTTCATTAGCCAGTCGCTTATTTAATGCCACTGTTTCCAAAGTCTGTTTTTTAGCCTCTAAAGCAGTTGCGATCTCCGTTTTAAAAACATTCAACACCTGCCCAGCTACTTTACGTTCCTCTGGCGCCAAAGAGCCTAAATTTTTCATCAATGCAGTAATGCGGCCATTTTTACCAAGAGCTGCAACACGCACTTCATCTAACACCTGAAGATTTTCGGCTTTTTCAATAGAAGCCAACAACTCAGGCTTCATCATATTAATTTGATTTTGCATAGATTGGGTTTCCTAAAATAAAATCGTTAAAAACGATACTTTTATACCATAATTTTTGGCAAAAATAAAGGCTTTTTTTATAACAAAAGACGTTTATCTTACAAAAAAATATTTTAACGCCTTTTTCCAACAAAAAAAGGCTTTCTGTTTGAAAGCCTTTTTTGCGCAATATACCAATTAACGTTTTGAGAACTGGAAGCGTTTGCGTGCTTTTGAAAGACCCGGTTTTTTCCGTTCAACAACACGAGAATCCCGCGTCAAGAATCCAGCCCGTTTTAAAGCTGTATGCAATTCCGGCTCAAACAAATCGAGGCAACGGCTAATTCCATGACGCAAAGCATAGGCTTGGCCAGATAATCCACCGCCACACAAAGTACAGTCTACATCAAACTGACCTTCGCGATTTGTAACAGCAAACGGTTGATTAATAACCATTTGCAAAACCGGACGAGGGAAGTATTCCTTAACATCCCGGCCATTAACCGTAATTTTACCCTTACCCATTTTAATAATAACACGGGCAATAGCATTCTTCTTCTTACCAACGGATTGAGAGCGACCGAACTTGTCTTTTTTCGGAGCACGTGGTGCAGCTTCAACCGGTGTTTCTGTAGCAGCAGCTTCTGCAGCAGCAACTTCTTGTTTTAAATCAGCCAAACCAGCTGTTGTTTTTGTTGTCTTAACCATTATGCGCTCCTTTTATTTTTGCGATTCTTTGAAGCAATATCCAACACGATCGGATTTTGAGCCTGATGCGTATGTTCTGCCCCAGCAAAAATACGTAATTTTGTCATTTGTTGACGACCCAATTTACCACGAGAAACCATGCGTTCAACAGCCTTCATCAAAACACGTTCTGGCTTTTCCTGCAATAACTTAGCAGCCTTAACACCTTTAATACCACCAATATAACCAGTGTGATGGAAGTATTCTTTTTGTTCCAATTTACGACCTGTTAATTGAATTTTTTCAGCATTAATTACAACAACGTAATCGCCGCAATCTTGTGTCGGAGTATAGCAAGGCTTATTTTTACCACGAATAATCGTTGCGATCTGGCTTGCCAACCGTCCTAAAACCATATCTGTTGCATCAACCAAGTACCACTTGATATCGCAATCAGCCGGTTTAATTGTTTTTGTTGTTTTCATTGTCATTGTTTTATCCTTTTGTTTGAAAGACGTTTTTTTATACTCTATTTTTACACTCCTGTCAAGGTATTTTTGATTGATTTTACATTATTTTTAAGAGAGGTATTATTATACCACACGGCAAAGAGTGCAAAAACATTGGCTTTTCTTTGCTTTAACGCGTTTTTCCATGAATCTTCCCAGGAAAAAGTTCTTTATCCAACCGATCACGAAAACGATTGGCGTGCGAAGCAATAACCTTAGGATCTGCCGCACCTTTTTGAGGAAATTGTTCAATTTCATGAAGCATATCATAATGACTGCTTTCTAATTCATGAAACATTGTTTTATAAAATTGATGTGGTTTACGAGTTGTAAAGTAATTTTCAATACCGGATATATACCCTTCCCGATTATGTATCGTCATAGGGGCATACCCGCTCCCCATTAATACAAAATTACTCAACAAACGAGCCAAGCGTTTATTTCCATCCGAAAACGGATGAACAGATACAATATTGTAGTTTATTTGAATTGCCTGCATTACTGGATGCGAATCAAACGATTGATATTCTGAGTTTGGACATTCATCCCAGAAAAAAGCAGGAACCAACTTTTCGTTATAACCAAGCACCGTTTCCTCAATTAAGGGCTCAATTTTACGATAATTAGAGACAATCATTGTTGAATTTAACCAACGTGCCGGCATATTTCGCCATTTGCCGGCACCTCTGGCTGTACAAGCCCCAATAAACATCCGTGCAACTCTTTAACAAAATCAACACTCAACTCCTTATTTCCTTTGTTTAAGCGCTCCACCATATAACCGTACGTTTCTACACTTCCCATACGCGCATGACTAACATACTGCCGAAAAGCTGCCGTTTCTTCAAAATGCACACGATCCACATTAAAATCTAACTGCGTTGCCAATAATCCCATGCGACCCGTCAGATAATCCCCAAAAACCACCTCATTTTCTTTTAAAACGCATGTCTTTTTATACTGATAGGCTTTTTCAATTCTTCGATACGATGAACTTTATCCTTTAAATCTAACTGATTCATAAAACACTCCTTTAAATTCCTTTATTATTTTTCACCCAGTTTTATTTTTGTCAACATATTTTACAATCATCTTGATTGACATTAAAAACAATTTCATCTATACTAATTAGGTCAGATGGTCGGATAATCGCTGATTCTCTGTTGTATTGGAGGAAAGTCCGGGCTTCACAGGAACACGATACCGGATAACGTCCGGGCGGGGTGACCCGACGGAAAGTGTCACAGAAAACAAACCACCTGAGTATACCTCAGGAACGGATGAAAAGGCGGGGTAAAAGCCCACCGCATCTCCGGCAACGGAAGATGGCAGGACAAACCCTATCGGAAGCAAGACTAAGAAACAATGCCCAAAGGTTAAACCTTTGTCAAATGAGTGTTTCTGATCAGGCATGATGAGGTAAGTCGCTAGAGGTAAAACGCAAGAATTACCCAAGACGAATGATTATCGATTACAAAACCCGGCTTATAGACCGTCTGACATTATCAAAATACCAACTATCGCCCCGATTGTTTTCGATAAGATTTGAATGATTTTGTACGATTTGCACGCGCTGCTTTGGATCTTAAAGAGGGTGCCATCATTTTAAACAAAATATTTTTTAATTTTTTTGATCGCTTCTGCCCCAAAGAAGACTCAGAAAAAGAATAAGAACCTGATTTTGAACAGGGGTCTGAAGGCTTATCGTATTTTTCAGTCTTGTGCTCAAAAGGATTCCGAACAATATTTTCTTTTTCGACTTTTTTTTCTGTTCGTTTTCCTTCCTCATCCAACGTTACTTCGTATAACTCCCCATGTTTTGATATGATTGCCGAAAAACCTTTTCCATCTTCACTTCTTAAAAACGCTGTCTCAACATTTTTTTCATCCACATGACGTCCTGCAATAATATCACCATTTTCATTCCAACAAGTCATATCCCTAAACTCACCATTTTCATCCCAAAAGGTCCGTTCTTCAATATTGCCGTTCGGATAAAAATGATCCAACCAGCCCACAAAATGAGTACTCACACGATTAGCCACATAAATGATTGAACCTTTGTCAGTTTTCACCGCTTCAACTGTTTCTTTTTCATCATACGTTAAACGACTAACATCCTCAACCACACGAGTGCTTATATATCCCTTTTTACGCCCTGAAACACGTAAGCTTCCATCCTCATAAAATTGCTTATATTCACCATCTGGTAAATTATTTTTAAATTCTTGTGTTTCAAACAAAATTAATTTTTTACCTTGAACCATATAGCATTCACGCAAGCCATTCATTTTATCATCTTGAACAGGCGTTATTGTCAAGTTTCCTCTAAAGTAATGTTCATGACGAACCCTTTTATTATCCTCAAAAACATCCTCATCATAATAGCCTTGGCCAGGAAATAGATAGGAACGATTGCGTTGCAAAACCTTTCCATCCTTAAATTCACGAACAACCAAAGAGTTTTTTCCGTACCGAGTTTCCCTTACCTTTTTTCCATCACGATAAAGCGTTTCATAAGTGTACCGAGCATCTCTATCCAGAAAACGCCCATTTTTATTTCCGCTTAATAGAAGCCCTGCATATGCCAAAAGCCTTTCCATAAAGGAATAGGTTGGTTTTTCATATTTTTCAAACCTATATTCAGATAACTCAGGTATTGGCATAGTAACAACCTCCTATAATACCATTGTATCCGATATTCCCGCTTTGTCAATTTAAAACAACTATTTTTTAACCGTCAACACAACTGGTTCATTTTCATATGTATCATATTCGTAGGCACAAGGTCCGACAAAAAAGACTATAGCCACACATACCAACAATAACAAAAAAATCCAAAACTTCATATGCTACCCCTCCTGATTTTAAATAAGAATGTAATTCAAAAATATCAATAAAATGGGGTAAAAAACAAAATAGACTTCCGTCTGGAAACAAAGTTATAAAAAATAGCTTGCCTTTTAAAATAAAATCTGATATAGTAGAACACATTCGGGGCGTAGCTCAGCCTGGTAGAGTACTTGGTTTGGGACCAAGGTGTCGCATGTTCGAATCATGTCGCCCCGACCACTAAACACAAAGCATCAGAAATGATGCTTTTTCTTTTGTTTCCAAGTGCTTATAAGAGTTTGAATGTCCAACTGTCAAAAATGGTGATTTTCTTGGATTTACGAACTCTTGAACCAAAAAATCCTTTAAAATCAATACTCGTCCTCTGGGATCCTAAAACATGTATCCCAAGAAAATCTGAATTTTTTATTGCACTAAAAAGAATAATGTTGTAAGATGAAAAAATCTGAAGAAAAGAAAGGAAAAATTGTGCATTATTCTGTCCAACCAAGTGAAATAATGGGATTTTTTAATATGCTGACGGCAAATGATCGTCAACAAGCAAGATGGAAAGAGGCAATTCCTGAATTAAAGGAAATAGATTTTAAAGGATTAACCGGCTTTATATCTCAAAATGACATTTTAAATGAGGACTTTTTTAAAAAAATTAATCTCCCAAATTACTCGTTGACAGCTTTTGCACAATTATTTCAAGAAAAACATAAAAATTCCTTGAAAGTCGCTTATGCCGGCTACCATTCCTTTTATGAAAACAGTGGTATAGAAAAATACGCTAACAAAATAGAAGAAGAAATCAATCGTGTTGGAAAAGATAGTTTTGAAAAAATGGCACAATTTTATGGTCTTAAAGGGGATATCAGTACAATTGCTTATGCTCTGCCAAGTATTGATGGAAGAGGAAGTTGTAGTTTATCAGGGCAAAAAAAATCTTTTCAACTTCTAACACTCAAGATGCCGATTGATAAAGATACAGATATAAACAAGGATATATCCAAATTATTTCATGAAACAGCACATGGGGTTTTAGAGGATTCTGGTTCAGAAAAAATTCTTAAAGATTATTTTGGGCAAAATAATCTCATAACCGATTTGATGGAAAAAAATCCAGAATTAAAACGGTACGAAACAGATAGTGCACAGACTATGGTTGATGAATTTTTGACGACAGCTTTTCAGAAGATTTTTACAAGGAATAAGCTTGGCCTAGAATCTTCCTATGCTCAACCGACTATTGCTATAATGGCCTCTAAAATTGTTGGAACACCAGACAAACCAGGCATTCTTGCAAGCAGTCTTAAAAATGGTGAAACTTTTGGTCCTGAATTTATGAAGAAACTTGAAGAAGAATTTGAGAAGGCTGTTCCAGAAATTCCAGAAATAGAGAAAGAATTTAAACTTAAACTTAAACTTAAACTTAAACAAGAAAAAACTCCTATAAGGGCAATACTTTCTGAAGCGTTAAAGAAAGGAAAAAATGATCCTAGGAATCAAGTAAATGCAACACAAGAAAATACCAAAAAAAAGACCGTTTTCCCAAAATGGCTTCAAAAGTGGTTATGGCATAAAAACAAACAACAATAAATATTATTAAATGGCTCGTGATTTGTGAGCTGGTTCCGACCAATATCAAAAAGCGGAAGTTTATACTTTCGCTTTTTGTTTTTTATTTAATTAAATTTGTTATTTGTTTCTTAAATTTTACATATAATAGGTTTATATATCCCTCTTTCTTTATATATTTAGGAGGAATGTAGCCGTCTTTTAGTACTATGAGATAATGGCGAATTATAGCATATAGTAGATTTTTTGAAACATCTACTTTATGCCACTCAAGTGGTGAAAAATCAATTTCGCAAGGGGTTACTTGATAAAAATTTTCATTACATCCATCAGGATTTGAACCATTTTTACACCAAATTGATTCGACTAATCCGTCTTTTATAAGTTCATCTAAATCAAAAGAAAAAAGCTCTGATGCTTTGATAATTTTTTTTAATGTTGGGTCATTGTTTTTATATTTTATTGTTTCTGTTAAGCAAGAAACAGAGCGTGTACGACCATAAAATGTGCTCTCTAACCATTTTAATATCTCTTCTTTATTTTTTGAACCGGCACGATGAATATATGGTTTTAGATTTCTATCAATTTTAGAAATAGAAAATAATCCATCTTTCATTACTGTATTTTTTTTGGGGGCATAATGATATAGTTTCATTAATATATATCCTTTATCAATCATTTATTTTTTATTAAATCTTTTTTTGATTTTTTTTGCAACTTTTTTATAAAAATCGTTCCAAATAATATGAGTCACCACAGCTTGACCGGATTTAGAATGTTGCACACATCATTTTATCAGTTAAATAAGTTATTGTAAGACAATAATAAAATTACTTTGTTAATCCCAGTATTTAAAGTGTTATATTTTTCCAGATTATCTCTGGCAATGGCGACCAATTGTAAAAGAACCGCCGTTTGGCGGTTTTTTTATAATTAAGTCAGGCGGTGTGATTGGGACATGCGACAAAAGCATGTTCGGACGGAGGGATAGGCGGACGAAAGAACGCCGAAAAAAATCCCGACGTAATGTCGAGCTTTAGCAAGACAGCCCCTTGGGGTAAACGCATAATCATGTCGCCCCGACCACTAAACACAGGTCGTCTGAAAAGGCGACTTTTTCTTTTGTTTCCAATCACTTGTGCGAGTTCAAATGTTGAAAGTCAAAAAACAGCCATTTTCTTAGATTTACGAACTTTCGAAACAAAAAAAATCCTTATTTTTCAATACTCGCCCTCTAGGACTCAAAAACCTCCATCCCGGGAATTTGAACTTTAATTAGTTAAAAAATTGACGCACATCATTTTGCATTTCAGCAGTCAAATTATGCCCAGTATTTTCGTATACTTTTTTTGTGATAGAAATACGTTTACTTTTTGCTTCTTTTTCAAAAGTATCCGCAAACGAACGTCGATTACTTGCATCATTTTTCCCAATTCCATAGAAAAATTTTACAGGTACACTTTTTGTTATTTTATCGTTTCCTCCACTAGCCATAATAGCACACTTTTTGACTTGTTGAGGATTTAAAAGTGCATATCGTCCAACAAATTGAGCTCCTGCTGAAAAACCCATCATGTATAAAGAAGAGATTTTATATCCTTTATCTGAAAATTGCTTTAAAATTGCTTTCAATGCGCCGCCTGACCACACTTTCGGATATTGGTAGCTTTTTTCCTGTTGAAAAGCTTGTGCTCCTTCAAACACAAAGGAAGGAGCAATAATAAGCCAATTTTTCTTATCCGCAAAATTCATCCAGGATTGATCTAAAAGAGTTTCACCCTTGCCATTTAATCCTGGAACCAAAATAATTGCCGATAAATTTGATTGAGGACGTAAATTTTTAGGAGCATAATATACATATTCTAACTTCTTATTTTGATGTGTAACAGAATGTTTTAATCCACCTGCAGATACCAAACATCCTGTGAAAATAGTAATACAAAATAAAAGGCTAAATAATAAATTCTTAATAATATTCATAACTGTATCCTCAATTTGGATGAAGTTTATAAAATTTAAAGTTGTATGTCAACATAAAATAGTTAGTTCGTGATTTGCGCATCCATTCCGACCATTGAAAAGACGGACTTGTGCCGTCTTTTTTTATTAGGTGACTGAGAAGAACAGGCGACACAACATGTTCGGACAGATCAATAGTGACGTAATGTCCTGTAAGGACAAGCCCCTGCAGATGAGCAGGAACAGAGAATAATCATATAGTTCCTACAAACTCTAACAAATGGTTAAAATATACACCTTTAAAACATTTCTCATGTTATGTTGCGTTTCATATCTAATGAAATCCAATAAAATTGATATAAAATTATCGTATCTAATCATTAAAAAAGATCGGTTTTATACTGGTCTTTTTCTTAAGAATGAATGTTTATGGTATTTTTGTATATCCACCGCAAAAATATTTTAATACACCAAAACAAATAACGAAAGGATTAAAAATGGATAAAGATACCCGAAATATTATAAAATTCGGCAATATTTCACTAGACGTAGACAAACGAACTTTCGACACCCCAGAAGGCACCATGTACATAGATTCACCCTCAGAGCTCACGACTAGTGCCTCAAGATCATCTCATAAAATGGGAGCCATTTTAGCCGAGCACCAACTTGAAAAAGGTTATAACTATTTTCATTTTTGTAAAGTATTAGCCTCCAAAATGAAAGATAAACCTATTCGATTCAAAAAAAACGGCAATGAAACAATTGTAGATGCAGGCGATATGATTATACAAGGAAATAATTCAGGAATTACAGAATTAAGTTTACCCAGTACAACAATGGTTGACACGTTTAATTGTCCTGAATTAAGCCAATTACAAAAGTTTAATGCCCCAAACCTCAAATTCGTTGACAACGACTTTTGTCTTCTGCATCAAATTTAAAAGAGCTAGAACTTCCCAACATCAAAGTAGCTGGTGACAACTTCTTAAAGGGCTGCGAAGCATTAGAATATATTGAATTTCCCAAACTTGAAATTGTTGGGATTGGCTTCTTGTATGAAAATGAAACATTAAAATATTTCAATCTTCCCAATCTCAAATTCGTTGGAGATGAATTCTGGGATAATAAGTCTAATTTGAAATTAGTGGATTTACCTAACCTTAAAACAATTGGGACTCCTTTAGTCAACACACCCAATCGGATAGATGTAAATCTTCAAAATCCTGGATCTAAAAAAGATCAAAAAAACAGTTCTCCTTTATTAGTAGAAAAGTTTTTTCCTGATAAATATATTGTATATTAATAAAATGCAAAACTGTTATTAAAACCATACGCAGAGAGTATTCCTTTACTCTCTGCGTATTATTTTAAATCTGCTATTCAAAGCTGTTACCGGCTTTTTCCATGCATTACAAATTTTTTTGTTTGATCCATATTTATGATCTGATTAGAACGATGCTGAACCAAATCTGCTGACGGATATTCTTGCTGTTCCAAATAGGAAACTAATTCTTTGAAATCAGACCTCCTTAGAAGAGTCTGCTTTTCTTCAAAACCATTCCACAATCCACATAAATTATCAATTTTTTGGGCTGCAACCGTATTTTTTTCATTCATAAATGAAGCTACTTTTTTCAAAGTCCCCACAGCCTCTGATTTTGCTTTTTGTAAAAAAACATTCTGTAAACACTCTTTTTTTACCTCTTCAACTCTATTTTTATTAGCGTCTGCCATCTGGTCAACAGAGGCCTTTTTTGTGTATATATCATTTACAACAGCATCAACAATATGTTCTAACCGTTGAATTCTTGTTACAAACGGCTTATCCAAAAAGTCTTTTTCAAATGAACCATCTGGATTTTTATAACTTGTTTTAGACTGATAGTCATGTAATACATCAACATGAGAAATTAAGCGTGCAGCGGCCTGAGCCTCCATCAACATGTCCTTTTCAGCCTTGGAAACAATATCTAAGCCAACTAAAAGCATACCAGAGGTAGGAACCCCCTTAGGAACAGGATTCTGATTTTCAATATATTTTTTCTTAGCAGAAGCCCGAACAACCAAAGAAAGCCGTTCTGCTTGTTCTTTAATCCACTTCTTTTTATCCTCTGCTGGCTCCCTCCCCATAATTTTGTTTGTTAAAAACAAAGCGTTTTCATCAGTTGGTTTATCCTCATATATAGCCATCATATCAGCAAAAAGAGACTGAACATCCGAAGACATTTCATAAAATGTCCCAATCAATGTCATTGTCGGTTTTTGTAACTCTTGAAAAGTTTTTTCTATTTCCGTCATGTTATCTTTCCTTTTTTAGAAAAAATAAATTTGAATTAAGACATTTCATTTAATCGTTTTATTCGTTCAGAAACAGGAGGATGCGTATCCAATAATCCCCCTATTTTTTCAAATGGATTAAAAATACAAGCCGTAGCCATTTGCCGAGAGGCATCCAAAGCTTCAACCCTCGGATCCTCTGATATTTTCATCAAAGCCGAAGCTAACGCCTGTGGATTTCTGGTAAAGTAGGATCCTGTAGCATCTGCTTGAAATTCCTGTCGACGAGATATCGCCATATGAATAAATGGTGCAATTAACAAACGAAATGCCAATAAAATTAACCCTGCAAAACCAATGGCGATAAGAATCCCCCCTTGTTTATCATTTCTTCTGCGATTAACACCAAAGGTATTCCGTACGAGAATCTCTCCCGCAAGTCCAACAATCCCAATTCCAGTAACAACATACATATTTAAACGGATATCCCGATTTTTGATATGTGCCATTTCATGGGCAATAACAGCATCCAACTCTAAATTATCCAACTTATCAATCAAACCTGTTGTCAAAGCAATTGACGCTGTCTGTGGCGAAAATCCTGTAGCGAAAGCATTTAAAGATTCATCTTTGATTAGATAAACTTTCGGTGTCGGCAATCCCGCCAAAATAGCCATGTTTTCTACACTTCTATACACTTTTAAATGTTCTTTGTCATCGGGGCAAAGTTCTGCTCCAGCGAACGAAAGCATCATTTTATCACCAAAAGCAAAAGAAATAACCGTCAAAATAAGACATAAAACAGATATCGATAAAAGAACCGGCCATAATTCTTCCCTTAAACGCTGATACATTTCGGGGGCTACAAAATAACTTGCTACTTTAAATATCCCAAAGGAAAAAACACTAAAAATAATAGGGAACAAGAGCAATAAAAAAACAATTTTAGTGTTATTTGCCGCAATATGGGAATGAACATCTTTTTTAATCATTAAAATTTAACTTTCGGTGCTTTTTGAGCCAGCTTAGCTTCGTCTTCATCCATCTTGAAAAACTCAGCTTTTTCAAAATTAAATCTTGACGCGATTAAATTACTTGGGAACATTTCTACTTTTGTATTAAGACTCAACACAACTGTATTATAAAATTGGCGACTAGCCTGAATTTTTGTTTCGGTATCAGCCAATTCATCCTGTAAATTTTTAAAGTTCTCACTTGCTTTTAAATCGGGATAATTTTCACTCAACGCAAAAATAGATTTTAAAGCAGATGTTAATCCATTTTCAGCCTCAGCCTTTCCTTGAACACCATCGGCATTAATAGCAGAATTACGCGCCTTAATCACGTTTTCCAGTGTTGTTTTTTCATGGGCCGCATAACCTTTCACCGTTTCAATCAGGTTAGGAATCAAATCATATCGACGTTTCAATTGAGTATCTATTGTACTCCACGCCTCCTGAACCTGTTGGCGGCATTTTACTAAACCATTGTAAAGGGAAATTAAATATAAAACTAAAGCAGCCATTACCACTAAAACTATAATCATAATATAATCCTTTCTTTTTAATTTAACTAAAACAATGGTATCTTGTTTTTATCTTTATTGCAAGACAAAAATGAAAGATTTACTTTGGTATTTTGGGTATCAGATCAGAATTATCCTGTGGCTTAAAATCACTATTAGGCAACCACGTTTGATTTCGCCCTAAAAAAGCAATCTTACCACGCACAATTAATTTTTTATCATCACGCCAAATTTCACACCCATAAACCTTTCCTTTTTGGGGGTCTAAAATTTTACCTCCTGTGTATTTAGAACCTTCTTTTTTGAGATTCCAAATAATATCCAACCCAATAATCAAAGGGGATCCTTTTATGTTCGCTTTGGCTTCTTTATTTTTAAAAATATCAACAACACGACCATAATATTGACCATTATATTCATAAATCTGAACAACACTTTTCGGCTGTTTTGTCTCATCATCAATCGTTGTCCAAAACCCCACTATTGCATTCTGGGCTAACGCCTGAACAGAAAAGAACAATAAAAACAATGTAAAAAATACTTTTTTCATATTCCACCTCTTCCTTCGTCATACTAAAATATTTTCAAACACAAATCAATAAAAATATTTTGACACAAAGCGTAAAACAATTGACAATATTGAACTTAAAATGTAAAATATAGGAATATTCAACATTCATACGGTGGCTTTAAATGAAAAACGATGGCTCAACTTCAAAAACATACTACAATAAAGATGGCTCTATATTCTCAATAGAAAAAGTAACACAACAAGGTGACTCGGAAACTTTGTACTATAAAAAAGGTCAACTCTCTGGCAAACTTGTACGCACGCATGATGACAAAGAAGTGCGTACTGAAGAATATGAAAATGGCAAATTAAAAAAAGTTGACTTCTATACGAAAGGACAACACATCTGTAAAACATATCATACAAACGGCCAGATGCTTACAAAGGAATCTTATGTATGTGAGGATCCCGGTATTGACTGGGTACGCGGAAATCAACACCTTAAAAAAAATGGTCCCTACGAATCCTATTATGAAAATGGTCAATTACGTGAAAAATCTACCTACAAAGACGGAAAACGAGTTGCTTCCGAACAATATGATCAAAACGGTCACCTAACAAAAGTAATCAAATCTAAAAATGATCAAAGAATTTCTGAAACCTATAACCCAAAGAGACAATTAATGTCTCGGACGATAAATTCTTCCAATGGTTGTACAATTGAAGAGCACTACGAAAATGGTCAAATAAAAGGAAAGGAAACATATCAAAACGATCAATTAATTCGTTCTGAAGAATATTTTTCAAACGGCAAGCTAAAATCAGTATGCACCTATAAAAATGAAAAAAAAGATGGAACTCTTGTAGAATATCATGACAATGGCCAACTTTCATTATCGGCAGATTACAAAAATGGTGAGCTAGATGGTACATGCATAAAATTCAATAAGATAGGAGAACCAATCTCAGATTTCAAATATAAAAACGGAAAAGAAAATGGTATTTGCATAGCATATCTTTCGGACGGCTCACAATATACCTATAACTACAAGGATGGAAAACAAATTGAAAACTCAAAAAGCCACGAAAACAATACAAAACTAAAAACACCATATAATTCAAACAATTATAACAGAAACAACAAAGATGGTCGTTAACCTCCCCCAAAAAAGCAAAGACGGTCTTTGTTGTTTTGGGAAGGGGCTAATCTATCCAAGAATATTTACTGTAATATTTCCCTTAAATCAGCAAACTTGACTGACTTTCCAAATCCAACAAATAACGTTTTAGATCCAACATATCCTGTTATATCCCTATTTTTACCAACGACCAACAAAGAAAAAGATCACCGCTTTTTCTTTTATTCGTTAACAATAATTCTGTTTTATGATTCAAATAGACAGGAACATCATTTTATATCGGATTGACTTATAACCGATTAAGTAATATAATATATACAAAAGGAGTCCCTAATGAATCAAATAGATTTTCAATCATCTAAAATAGTTAGTTTTTGGGGCGCTTGGCGTTCTTGTTTGGCTTCTGCAAATCGAAATCAAAATGATTTTTGCGAACAATTTCCAGAAGAATTAAAAGCCTTATACGAAACTCTGCCTCATTTCAAAAAGGATGAGCAGCATTCTGGAGATGTTATATTTAGCACCCTAAAAGAAATTAACAAAGGACTCGTTGATGGAAAGATAAAAGATACAGATGAGATTGCTACTGCCCTGCTCCCTATATTGGACAACCAACAAAAACAAACAGTATCCGAAAATCTAAAAAAAGCATGGAACGGCTACACTCGTTTTTATGACAGCAATGAAAAACTTATTGAACAAAATAAGAAATCTGTTCAGGAATATTTTGGTTCAGAAAATATTTCAAAAAGAATTGACTCACTTTATACGTTTTTTGATGCTTCACCAGAGAATGTCCAATTAAAGTGCTTTCTACATCCTTATCCTCAGAAATCCATGATTGATGGCTGGAATGATTCTTTTGCCAATCATCAATGCTTCTCTCTTGTCAAAGACGAACCGGATTCGGCATATATTCCGAACACCATGATAAAAAAGAGAAAATCATTAACGCCTATCCATGAAGCGACACATATGTTATTCCAACATTCACCGTTAATGGAACAAATAAAAAACAATTCAGATCCAAATATTAAAAAGTTTATGGATACCTTATCAGGCTATTTTAAAGATCATCCCAAAGATAAGGATTCCCATTATCAGCAAACTCCTCTAAATGCACTTCATGAGGCTTTTGCCTGTATATCCACCAGATCTCTTTTAGATAAAGGAAATACACAATCAAACGAAAACACACTGGTTTTTCATTTTGCCGCCGCGGATCGATTAGCTCATCATTTATTACCAATTATGGAAGAATATCTAGCAAATGGAAAAAAAGCAGACACCGATTTTTTTAAACGGGTTATTCAAAATCCAGACTTCCAAAAAGATTTTATGTCCGAAAAAGTACCAGATAATAAGACTAAATCACTCGTAGAAAAGGCTCTCGAAGCAGAAAAAACAGCTAATGAGGCTAAATCTCTCTCAAATAACGCAAAACAGTCACTAACCGCAGTCGAGATAGCACGTCAAAAATATGGTAAAAGTAATTAACTCACGTATTTTATCCCATGTTTGACTCTAAATCCAACAAATACCGTTTTAGATCTAAGCCCGCAACATATCCTGTTATATCCCTATTTTTACCAACAACCCGGTGACAAGGGATAAGTATTGGCAATGGATTATAATGGCAAGCCATGCCCACCCCTCGTAAAGCGGTTGGCTTTCCAACACGACGGGCCAGTTCCTGATATGTAATTGTTTGCCCATAGGGAATTGTTTGTAACACTTGCCACACTTTTTCCTGAAAAGGTGTTCCTTTGGGAGCCAATGGCAAGTCAAACACTTCCCGTCCATTATTCAAATACTCCATAACCTCAATAAACGCTTGTTTTATCAAAGGCGTTTCCTGAATAACAGCCCCCTCTGGAATAACAGAATTCGAAAACAAGACATGTGTTAAAGC
>JAZRBO010000098.1:0-19754 GCA_045635125.1 Alphaproteobacteria bacterium
TCACTGCCGGAGAAGAAATTAAGAACCAACGCAACGCATCCGATCCCATTGTATCCAAAACAACATAAGGATCCGGATAGTTCTTTAGTTTTTTGGATAATTTAACACCACCTTCTGCCATCAAAAGGCCTGTCGCCAAACAGTGCTTATAAGCTGGCTTTCCATGTAAAGCAGTTCCTAAAACATGTAATGAATAGAACCACCCCCGCGTTTGATCAATTCCTTCAACGATAAAATCTGCTGGGAAGTGCGCATCAAACCATTCTTTTCGTTCAAAAGGATAATGCACCTGCCCTTCTGGCATAGATCCTGATTCGAACCAACAATCAAATACATACGGCACACGACGCATCATTGTTTTACCGGTTGGATCATCCGGATTAGGATACACAACTTCATCAATGTACGGACGATGCAAATCAACAACTTCAAAACCCGTTTTTTCTTTAATTTCAGCCACAGATCCAAATACATCTGTCCGTGGATAATCCGGATTATCTGATTGCCAAACCGGCAACGGAGCACCCCAGAATCGATTTCGGGAAATGTTCCAATCAGGAGCCGTCTCCAATCCCTTACCGAAACGACCATACTTAATATTTTCCGGTGTCCATGTAATTTGATCATTTGTCGCCAACATATCAGACTTAAAATCTGTTACTTTCACAAACCAGCTGGACATCGCTTTATAAATCAGAGGCGTATCCGTCCGCCAACAATAAGGATAGCTATGTGTAATTTGCTCTTTTTTTACCAATTTCCGATTTTCTTTTAAGCGACTGATAATATCTTCATTTGTTTCAAAAACCTGCTTTCCACAATAATCCGAAACTTCTGCAGTAAAACAACCGGCTTCATCCACAGGACATACAATCGGGAAATCACGTCCCATGGCCATACAGACATTAAAGTCATCTTCACCGAAACCAGGGGCAATATGCACGATACCCGTTCCATCTTCAGTTGACACAAAATCACCTGCGATAACACGGAAACATCTATCTTTCAAAGCAGAAAAATAAGGGAATAAAGGCTCGTACGACAATCCAACAAGCTCGCTTCCTTTCATCGTCCCAACCCGTTCAGCATGTTGCAGCTGTTGTTTATACCGATCCAACAAAGCCTCTGCCAAAACATATTTTTCATTACCTTCCTGCATAATGGCATAGTCAATATCCGTACCAACAGCCAACATTTGATTAGATGGTAAAGTCCATGGTGTTGTTGTCCAAGCCAATAAATTCAAGCCATTTTCAGCACGGAACATAATTGTAATGGCCGTATCCGTTTTATCTCGATAAGCCTGATTCACCTCAAAGTTTGATACCGGCGTTTGGGCAGCCCAAGAATAAGGCTGTACGCGATACCCTTCATAGACCAACCCTTTATCATATAACTGTTTAAAATTATGGATAACGGATTCCATAAAAGATAAATCCATGGTTTTGTAGTCATGATTAAAATCTACCCAACGACCAATTCGCTTAAACATATCCACCCAGATAGAGGCATATTTTAATACATCCTTACGACAAAAATCATTAAATTTGTCAATACCGTATTCTTCAATAGCTTTGTGACCAGATACACCCAACTGCTTTTCGGCGCTCATTTCTGCTGGCAAACCATGACAATCCCATCCTAACCGACGTTCAACCCGCTTACCGTTCATAGTCTGAAAGCGGGCAATTGTATCCTTAACATAAGACACCATAATATGGCCATAGTGCGGTAATCCATTTGCAAACGGAGGGCCATCATAAAAAACAAACTCATCCGCCTCACGACGATTATCAACAGATTTTTCAAAAATCTTATTTTCTTCCCAAAAACGAACAATATCTTTTTCCATTTCCGGAAAGGATAAACGACTGTTTAATTCCGGATAATATTTCTGATGTTTTGCCATACTTATTTTTCCTTTGTAAAAAAATGAATACTATTAGTATGCCAAAACTTTCCCCAAAAATCAAGAACTCTTTTCCTGAAACATTTATCTTTTTGCCGACATAAAAAAATTCCGAATAAAATCGAAAACGTCTTGACTTTGGTTAATGTTTGTGTTTTTCTGAAAAATGACCGGAGATGATCCGGCAATTTGATCAAAGAAAGGATAAAACATGTTGAAAAAATTATTTGCTATTATTTGCGCTGTTTCCTTATTGGGTGCTTGCGCATCTCATGAAGAAGGCGCCGACATTTATGGCAACGCTAATGGCGGTTGGAATCCAGATGTTAACATCTCAGATTTAAAAGCAACCGGCTTAACCGAAAAATTCAATGACGACACAACACCAGTTGTTTATTTTAAATTGAATAGTTCTTCTCTTTCTGCTGAAGCTAAAACCGCTTTAAAAGCTCAGGCACAATGGTTGAAAGATAATCCACGTGCCTTAATCGTCATCGAAGGTAACTGCGATGAACGTGGTACAACGGAATACAACTTTGCCCTAGGTGAACGCCGTGCTAATGCTGCCCGTCGTTACTTAATGACAAACGGTATTTCTGCCGATCGCATTCGGACCATTTCTTATGGTAAAGAAAAACCAACAGCCGTTGGCTCCAATGAAGAAGCATGGGCTCAAAACCGTAATGCAACAACGGTTGCTTACTAATCTATAAAAAAAGCTTGCGCTTTTGACAGCTTCCCTGTACAATGCAGGGAAGCTTTTTTAGGAGAAAATAAGATGAAATATATCGTCTTGGGAATATTAACACTAACGGCCCTACCCACACTGGCCAACATTCAAATGGATATGTTGTCCGATAAGGTGGATCGTTTAGATCGGGAAATAACACTCTTACAGCAACGTGTTTACCGACCTCAATCATCAGAAAATAAAAACGCCTCTATAACACCAACAACTGCTGGGGAAATAGAAGCACAATTGGACGCTCAAAATCAAGTCATTCAAGACCTGACACGTCAATTGGAAGAGCTTACTCATGCCCACGCACAACTTCAAGAACGCCTAGCGCACCTTAACGCCGATATTGATTTACGGTTTAAAGAACAAACAACAGCCCTTGAAACTGTCAAAGAGAGTGTAAAAATACCTGCAACAACACCGCCAACAAATCCCCCTCCTCAACCGACCAAAAAACCGAATATGGAACAATTAAAGAATCGGGACAAAACAGCTTATGACGCCGCTTACGATCTACTACGTAAAAATAAATATGCCCAAGCGGAAAATGCTTTTCGTTCCTTTATGACGGATTATCCGGAATCAACACTGGTTGGCAATGCTAATTATTGGTTAGGCGAAACCTACTATGTACGAGGTGACTATGAAACAGCTGCCGGTATTTTTGCTGATGGTTTCACGAAATACGGATCTAACAGCAAAGCCCCTGACAACTTACTCAAACTTGGTCTAACCATGTCAGCTTTGGGCAAAAAGGAGGAAGCCTGTACCGCGCTTCTGGGATTAGCAGAAACATTTCCCAAAGCATCCGATTCCTTAAAAAAACGTGCGGCAGATGAGGCTGAGAAAATTAAGTGTCCGACAAACTAACATCCACTTTAATTGATTTTTTTAAACAAAATGCCATTCCTGCCGGAGCCACTATTGGTGTGGGCGTTTCTGGAGGGGCCGACAGTTTGTGCCTGGCACGTCGATTAGCATTGCTTGCACCGAAACTCGGTTTTTCCATTCGAACAGCAACCGTTAATCACGGTCTTCGCCCAGAAGCCAAAACCGAAGCCGAACTAACAAAAGCCTACATGGCCCGTCTAGGGGTTCCACACGATACACTATACTGGAAAGGTCCCAAACCGACAGCCCGATTAGAAGAACGAGCCCGGGAAAAACGATACGACTTATTAAAGGATTGGTGCCACTCTCATCAAATCCGACACCTGTTTCTCGCCCATCAAGCTGAAGATGAAGCGGAAACATTCTGGACGCGCTTAACACACGGCAGTGGAATAGACGGCTTGGGTGCAATTGCTCCTATCCGACCCCATCGAGACATTCTAATCTGTCGACCGTTTTTAAAAATAAACAGAGCACAGTTAGAGGCTGATTTAAAACAAGCTGGCTGGACTTGGGCAACCGACAATATGAATCACGATCCGACATACGAACGGGTTCGGTGGCGACATCGTCAATCAACACTGTCCGAAATGGGTCTAACACCTGCCTGTATCGGACGGGCGACAGAACGTCTTCGTCGGGCTCGTGAAGCACTTGATTTTTATACAGAAATAGCCATTCGTCAGACAACTCTATTCCAACCAGAAGGCTTCGCTGTTATCCATCTGTCTGTTTTTCAAGAACTACCAACAGACATGCAAATTCGTGTCATCACAACTGTTTTGAACAAAATTGGCACAAAACAACCCCGATTGGAACAAACAGAATTATGGCTCAGGACTTTTCCTGCACGGGCTACACTAGGCGGATGCCATTTAATTCGACGCCACAAAACCCTCTTTGTTGCCCGTGAAGCTTCTCGCATGCCGGCTGCTCAGCTCATTCCTGCCGACACGCCGACATATTGGGATCGATTTCGTATTACGACACCAATACCTACTACAGTTATGGTGAATTCCCCTAAATCCATTGTTTCCGATCTTCCTTTTTTGGTCCGTCAATCGGTTCCCGTTCTGCAATCGGACCCACCCTTAATTCCTCTCTTTCGCATAATAACACAAAAAGAACTTGAAAAAGACCCAATTCTTGATTATAAGAAAAGGGATAAAAATATTGCTCTTATTGAATTAATAATGAATTAAAATGGACATACTATGCAAAAAAAGAAAAAAACAGCCGGCGCAGGCAAAAGCTTTCTCATCTGGGTTCTCCTTTTCTTAACGGTTGCAGGACTCTCAAACATTTTTTATCAGTCTCCTGATGCGAAAAAAACAAAGGATCTAACCTATACATCCTTTGTTGAATCTGTCAAAAAAGATGAAGTAAAAAAAATTGAAATTCAGGGTCAATCTCTTTCTGGTGAATTAACAGACGGTCAAAAATTTACCAGCTTTGCGCCACAAGAATCCGGACTGATTCCACTTCTTCAAGAACACAAAGTAGATATCAAAGCTGTCCCTGTTCCACCGGAAGGAGATTCCTGGTTAGGAACAATTTTAGCTTGGCTTCCCATGATTTTGTTTATCGGCATCTGGATTATTATGATGCGCCAAATGGCAGCCAGCAATGGCAAAGCACTTAGCTTCGGTAAAACAAAGGCTCGCCTTATGTCTGACAAAAACAAAGTCACATTTGCGGATGTGGCCGGCATTGAAGAAGCCAAACAAGAGTTGCAAGAAATTGTCGACTTTTTGAAATCACCGGCTAAGTTTCAACGTCTCGGCGGTAAAATTCCCAAAGGAGCTCTGCTTGTTGGCCCTCCGGGAACGGGTAAAACATTGTTAGCCAAAGCCATTGCCGGAGAAGCCAATGTTCCCTTCTTTTCCATTTCGGGATCAGACTTTGTTGAAATGTTTGTTGGTGTTGGCGCCTCCCGTGTTCGGGATATGTTTGAACAAGCTAAAAAAGCCGCTCCCTGCATTGTTTTTGTTGACGAAATAGATGCTGTTGGTCGTCATCGTGGTGCTGGCCTAGGCGGTGGTAACGACGAACGGGAACAAACCCTAAACCAATTACTGGTTGAAATGGATGGTTTTGAAACAAACAGCGGTATCATCTTGTTGGCTGCCACCAATCGACCGGATGTATTAGATCCCGCTTTACTACGTCCCGGACGTTTTGACCGTCAAATTATTGTATCAAATCCAGACATTCGTGGACGGGAACAAATATTGGCTGTCCATGTCAAAAAAGTCCCCATGGCACCTAATGTAAAGCTTGATGTGATAGCCCGTGGCACCCCTGGATTTTCTGGTGCTGATTTAGCTAATTTAGTTAATGAAGCTGCTCTTTTGGCAGCTCGTCGCAACAAAACGATGGTTACAATGAAAGAGTTTGAAGATGCCAAAGATAAAGTCATGATGGGATCGGAACGACGTTCTTTAATTATGGATGATAACGAAAAGAAAATGACGGCATATCACGAAGCTGGACACGCCATTGCCTCTCTTCACTTACCAGAATCTGATCCGTTACACAAAGTAACTATTATTCCACGGGGACGGGCACTGGGTGTCACAATGCAATTACCTGAAAAAGATAAATACTCTCAAAGTAAAACCTATCTAACCTCAAGGCTCAGCATTCTATTTGCCGGTCGAATTGCCGAAGAAATGATTCTCGGCCCCGACAATGTTTCAACCGGTGCTAGTAATGATATTCGTGTTGCAACAACAATTGCCCGTAAAATGGTTACTGAATGGGGATTTAGCGATACACTTGGCCCCATCGCTTATGAAGAACCAGAGGGAGAAGTTTTCCTTGGTTACGATATTTCAAAACGGAAAAACATGGCAGATGAAACCGCTTTACAGGTCGATCATGAAATATACCAAATTATTACCAAGGCCTATGAACGGACTCAATCCATTTTAAAACAATATCGTTCAGAGCTTGATACATTAGCAAATGGATTGGTAGAATATGAAACACTATCGGGTGAAGAAATTCAGCTTTTACTAGACGGAAAACCTATTCGGACAGAGGATAAACAAACAATGATTCCACCTCGACGAACACTACCGAACATAGGAATAATACCGATGGTTGTTAAACAAGCCGACAATCAATCAGAGGAGAAAGAAACAACAGAGACAGTATCCGAGGCGAGCACCGAAAAGATACAAACGTCTCAACGACGCAAATCCCGTAAAACGGATTAAGTGCGATTCGGACTCCTTAAAATATTTCTGTACGCCGATTGTTATCAAAATACATCGGCGTATTTTTAATATTATATCGCCATTTTTTACTTGCCTCATCACCTGTTTTTTTGTTATACTAAGAAAAAAATAGCCCCCTTTAAAAGGAGATAAAATGCTCAAATTTCAAAAAGAATACAAAAAAAATTCTAATGAATCCGGACGCACAATGATGGAACTTCTGACAATTTTGCCAATTATCGGCATTTTATCATTGGTTATCTTAATCGGTTTTCGACAAGCCATGCATCAAGTTGCCATCACCGAAATAACGGACTCCCTTTCCAAATCAGCATCCAGTATTATAACAAGCAACTATCTAAACTCTTTTACTTTCAATCCCGATGAGCCAGAATACATTCTCAGTGATACCATCCCTCTTAACATATATATCAGTGAAGTTACACCGACCCCTCAAAATTTAATCAATGCCTACGAGAATGATAAGAATTTTGTTTTAGATGAAGAATCTTTTGTTGTTTCCGCTCAAACTATTCTCTCCGCCCACGCTTTTGAAAATGGAAAAGGAGTCTTTATAATTCTCCGCCAAATCCCAACAACCATGTGTCGTGAAGTGTTGTTTTCTGATTTAAAATACGACTATGTTACCATTTTGAGTGATAAGACATTTGACCCGAACAATCGTTGGTATGCTCAAAAAGACGTCGTCAAACAAAATAATGTCATTAAAGATATTTGTCAAGCCGTTGATGCAGACAATGCAAACGGCCTCGAAAATGTTCTCCATTTAGGTTTTGTTTTCGAAACAGAAGGATGTTTACTAGGGGGAAAACAGTGTGGACAAAAAACACCTTGCTCAAATAACCAAGGACAAAGCGATTGTAGTACAAATATATCTGGATGGTGCGCTTCGGTAACACCATCTCAAAATAGATCTCCATGTATTGGTTTTGAATGCGAAAAACGCCAATACTGGAATAACATGGAATGTAGCTACAAATGTTATGATGGTGATTTACTAGATTGTTTATGTGAAGGAGAAGATAAAGATACCCAAACATCGACATTAAAAGTCTTTCTGGCAGATACAAAACAATGTGGCACATGCCCTATAGATAAACCGATATATGATTGGCCAACCAAAACCTGCCAAGCCTGTCCAAATGGCCAGGTCTGGAGTTCTGATACTCCAGTTCCATCATACCATCCGAATTTTGATCCCAATAATTCAATTCAAGGATGCGTCGAATGCAATGACATTATGGATTGTAATAATCCAAATAAACCTATTTGTAACACAAATACTCACAGTTGCTATTAATATATTTTTGGTACAATTTGATTAAGGAAACTCCACCGGCTCACGCCGGTGGTATCATTTTGTTTCAAATAAGTTTATCCAGCCCTCTAACCTCGTAACCTATCGGCTGAGTTGGATTTTCTACATTCAACCGCTTGCGCAGGTAGTTTTACAGCATATGTATAAACAATGGATGTTTTTTTTACATCCGTTGTTGTCTTCTTTTTATAACACACTCCTTTTCATTTTTTCTTATTCTTTAAGTCTTTTTTTATTTCACGCCCCGATTTTAGCCCCTCTCTTTTATCCTCTCCCAATCAGATTTTTATTTTTTTGTTGACTTTTTTCAAAATCGTGATAAACTAAAATTATCAGAAAAACAGGAGGAAAAATATGTCTGATCAAAACAATAAAACGCCTGATGATTTAAAAAAGGAAAGAGAAAGAAAGTTGGTAAAAGGTATTGACTACATGTCTTCGTGTCAGGACTGGGTTAGCAATCATGATACTCTTCGCATCTATGCGGAAACTGTTGCTTCTGCAGCTCATGGTCATTTTACCAAACAACAATTAGAATCGGTCAACGGTTTCTTTCAAACCTTTTGCAACAGATTTGGTTGTTTAACACTGAGAATGGTAGAAACCATGATATTCTCAGCTGAGTACGTAGAACGTCAACCGGATTGCACAAAAGAAGATCGACTACTTTGCAAAAAAACTCGAGATCTGTGCATTCAGAAACTTATACAATATAAATTTCACGGAGACAAAGAGTATTGTTGTACTGTAACCAAAAAAGTCATGCCATATGTAGAGGATAAAGAAACATTTAAAATTTTGTTAAAAAAAATAAATACAAAATTACATAAAAATTACATGTGTAGTCTAGATCATTGCGGAGAAGCCGCAGAGGCTCATCCTTTTAAATTTCCGAAACCACGTGTAAATTCCAACACGGAATATGAAGGATAAATCATAATAAGACCTTATTTTGGGGCTTGACAAAAGCCCCAAAAAAGTATATATACTTTGTCTTATTTCAAAAGGATATATAATGACAGCTAAAATCATCGTCTTTGCAAATGAAAAAGGCGGCACGGGAAAATCCACACTCGCCATGCACACCATTATCGCATTGTTGCGTGCGGGAAAAACCGTAGCCTCTTTTGATCTTGATGCCAATCAGGGCAGTTTAACACATTACATTGAAAACAGACAAAATTTCGCTCGGGACAAAAACATTTCACTTCCCTCACCGGAACATACATGTTGGACACCGGATATTGCGAAAATCTACACATTACGTAGCCAAATTGATAAAGTTATCAACCGTGTTGATGCTATTGTAATCGACACAGCGGGTGCTCATACAGAACTCGGTGGACAGGCTATGGTTATGGCCGACTGCTTAGTCACTCCATTAAACGACAGCTTAATCGATCTGGATATTTTAGCCTCTGTTGAGGCAGACTCACTCCGGATTAAGGGGCCGAGCCATTTTGCTCAAACAGTCTGGTCGACCCGTCAACAACGAATGTTGGAACGGAAACCACCAATTAACTGGATTGTTGTCCGAAATCGTCTTCTTTACAGTAAAAGCAAAAACTCACGTACAATGTCCGTTCTACTGAATGCATTGGCTCGTCGAATTCACTTTACATTAGCAGGTGGTATCGCGGAACGTGTCGTTTTTCGTGAATTATTCTTAAAAGGCTTGACTATGCTTGATTTTCGGGATAACAATATTCATGTGCCGTCTACGATATCTGCCAATACAGCCCGTCAGGAATTAGGTGTATTGTTGCAACATATCTGGGGAACGGATATATTGGCCGAAATGAAATAGCGGATGCCCGACGGCTCCGCCAACCACAAAGGGGGAACCATGGATATTACGTCAATTAAAACAGAGCCCTATCTGGATCAAACCATGGGTACATCTGGTTTGCGTAAAAAGACAGCCGTCGTCCGTCAGCCACACTATATTGAAAACTTTACACAGGCCATTTTCGACTCATTAGACGGTTTTGTTGGCAAAACCCTTATTATTGGCGGAGATGGCCGTTTTTACAACGATAAAGCCTTACAATCCATTTTAAAAATAGCGGCCGCTAACCAATTCGGCCGCATTATTGTCGGTCAAAATGGATTACTATCCACGCCTGCCAGCTCCCACCTAATTGTCAAATATCAAGCTGTTGGTGGTATTATTTTATCAGCCAGCCATAATCCGGGTGGCCCAGATGGTGATTTTGGCATAAAATTCGATACTGAAAACGGGGCTCCAGCCCCTCAATCCATCACAGACAAGATAACTGCCCGAGCCCGCACCATTGATCACTATTGGATAATGGATATCCCAGATATTGATCTTTCTGAAGTCGGGGAACAAACGTTTGGCAACACGATTATAGAAGTTATTGATCCTGTTAAAGACTATGCCGACTATATGCAAGAAATTTTTGACTTTCAATCCATTCGTGGTTTATTTCAAAAAGGTTTTAAAATGTCCTATGACGCCATGAATGCTGTTACAGGACCATACGCCAAACACATTTTTGAAGAACTTCTTGGGGCACCTGTCGGCACAGTCATTCACGGAACACCGCTACCTGATTTTGGCGGCTTACATCCCGAACCCAATTTAACCTATGCTAAACACTTGGTTGATATGATGTACACGGATTCAGCGCCAGACTTTGCTGCGGCTTCTGACGGGGATGGCGATCGTTATATGATTCTTGGGCCGTCCTTTTTCCTCAACCCATGCGACAGCCTTGCTATTTTAACACAATACTTAGACATCATTCCCTTCTATCAAGGTCGTTTAAGTGGTGTCGCTCGCTCTATGCCGACCTCTTTTGCCGTAGACGATGTTGCGAAAACCAAAAATATTTCCTGCTACCAAACACCAACGGGCTGGAAATTTTTCGGCAACTTATTGGATGCCGATAAAATAACTATCTGTGGCGAAGAAAGCTTTGGTGCTGGCTCCAATCATTTGCGTGAAAAAGACGGCATTTGGGCTATTCTGGCATGGCTGAGTATACTAGCGCACACAGGCAAAACTGTTGAAGAATTAACTCAAGACCTATGGCGCCAATACGGACGCGTCTTTGTCATGTTGCAATCTTATGAAGGGATTGATACGACAACGGCAAACACCCTTATGGAAACGCTGCGTCAAAGCCTCCCTAATTTAATTGGCCGTACCTATCAGGGCTATACGATAACAGAGGCATCTGAATTTACTTATACCGACCCAGTTACTGGTGAAACGACAACCGGTCAAGGCATCTGCCTCTCTTTTGGAACAGATGCCCGAATTGTCTATCGTTTGTCTGGCACTGGCAGTACGGGGGCTACTTTACGGATTTATTTAAATGAAAGAACGACAGATTCTTCCCGATTTAATTTATCTCCGACAACAGCCATGACAGATTTATCGGAAATCAGTCGAATCATTGTTAATTTAAAAAAACAAATCGGACGAGACACGCCGACTTCCATTACCTAATAAGGAGTATTCCACATGACAATGCTCATCCCTTTTCTGACGATTGCTTTTTTAGCTCTTATTCAGAGTATGACTGAATTTTTACCGATCAGCTCTTCCGGTCATTTGGTTTTAAGTGAAAAGCTCGGTTTTTCCAATCAATCGCTGGCAACAGATGTGGCTTTACATGCCGGAACACTAATTGCGGTAGTTATCTATTTTCAACGGGATATTTTCCGCCTATGCCGTGGTTTTTTTACCCGCCCACAAGATACTCGCATGGTTTTCAACCTCATTATTGCCACTGTTCCAGCCTTACTTGTCGGCTTTTTATGTGGCAACATCATTGTTCGGTTTAGAACACCTGTTATCATAGCGGTTACCTCTATTTTTTTTGGTATTCTTCTATGGATTATTGATAAAGTTATTAAACCCCGACATGACATCAAGCAAATGAATTGGGCGGAAGCTCTGTGTATTGGAGCCGCCCAAACCTTAGCCCTTATTCCTGGAACAAGCCGAAGCGGCATTACCATAACCTGTTGTCGTGCCTTTGGATTTAATCGTCAGGATAGTGCTAAATTTTCCATGTTGCTTTCCATTCCTGTCATTGCGGCGGCGGCTGTTTATGTTTTATGGGAATGTTGGCAAGCCCACACCTTAAACCAATTCGTTGGTTCTCAAATGTTGATAGGTATCGGACTTGCTGCTTTATTTGGTTTGCTTGTCATTCATTTTTTGATGAGTTGGCTCAAACACGCTTCATTTGCCATCTTTGCTGCTTATCGTGTTTTTCTCGGTATTTTGATTCTGTATATTTTCTTCTAGTGCCTTTAAAATAAAAACCCGCACGGCGCTAGATAAATTCCCATTTCGACTAAAATCAATCTGTTTGATAAGAGCTGCCACTGACATATTCCGTTGCTTAGCCAATCGTTCTAAAGCATCATAAAATTCTACTTCTAAAGACAAACTGGTTGCATGTCCCGCAATAACAACGGATCGTTTTTTCATTACTTACCCGTTCTCAATCGTGTTAAATCAATGATATCATCCTCATGAGGGGATGCTTCGCCCTCATGGTTGTTTTTTGATATATCAGGCTGCTCATTTTCGGGTTCAAAACTCAACATAAACTGAGCCGCCGGATCGGCAAAAATTTTAATTGCTGTCCAAGGAATAATCAATGTTGAAGTAACTCCACCAAACGTTAAATCAACCCGAAAATCCACTTCTGTTACGATTAAATTTGAAAATTGATTTTGCAGAACGATACTAATTTCCTCAGGATACTTAGCCCGCACAAAATCAGGGATAACCACATCAGATCTATCTGTTCTGAAGGTTATAAAATAATGAGAATCACCACAGAGTCCCTTCTCGGCGACCTGAGCCAATACCCGACGGATAACCTGTCGGTAAGCTTGCTGTAAAAAAGGTTTATAATTTAAAAACATAGAACGGCTTTCTCCTAAAAAGCCCCGAGGTTCTGTTGCTAGGGCCTCGGGCCCCCCACCTAAACGCTCAAATTGTTTAGGAATTGATTGGTATTTCAGACGCTATTAAGCGGCTAAAGCTACCGGAGCAAAATTATCATTTGCGTTTATTTTTCTTAGCCCGATAACGGTGGTACCATGCCGAATGCAAGATAAAGCCTTTACTATGCGTGTCGATCCTATTTCACCCCCATAAGATCATCCATTCCATCTGCCACCCTCGTCGGTTGGCTGTATTTTATGGGGCAGATATTGATTTTGGGTGCAGCGCTGTATCCACAAAAAAGGATATAAGCCAAAACCCAAACAACAAACGCCCATAAAAATGGTGGAGGTGTCGGGTACCGCCCCCGAGTCCACTACACCTATTTCGCTTTTCGTTTAGCATCATAGTCCGACAAAAGCCGAACAATGATAATATACCACACACCACATTCAAAAGCAAGCGGAAAAAAGTCTTTATAAAGAGGCGCAAAAAGAGCCTCTTTTTATTGACATTGAAGAACGAAAACTTTATAGTAGACTATATGCTGAAAGGAATAAAACGTGCCGATAACCTTCACCCAAACAACAAGAAGTATAACTGTTTATCTAAACGGGTCTTTTTGTTGTCAAGACACGACAATTATTCAATCGGAAATAAAAACGGCACTCAACCACAAAACAATCAACAAACTAATATTTAAAAATAAAGGAATAGAACACTGGGATTCCTCATTGATCGTAGCATTATACAATATTTTACAACACTGCATCCAGCACAATATAAACACTGACATATCAGAATTACCGATAGAGTTAAAACACATTTTGGACGTTGCTTTTTCAGTAGACAGGAAACCCATCCGCCCTAAGATTAAGCGCTGGCCATTTCCTTCGAATTTAGGAGATGCCATTCTTCGATTAACCCGCACAATTTATCGAGGACTTTCTTTTTTAAAAACGATAACTTTGTCATTTCAACGATTTTTCACTGGTAAAGCTGTTTATCGTGGTGTTGACTTTTTATTTTCTTTAGACAATTGTGGCCCCAGGGCAGTAGGTATCGTTTCTTTAATCAGTTTTATGGTGGGACTGATTTTAGCCTTTGTCGGAGCAATTCAACTTAAAACTTTCGGCGCACAAATCTATGTAACTAGTCTTGTCACCATTGGAATGACCCGCATCATGGGTGCCATCATGGTTGGCATCATAATGGCTGGTCGAACAGGTGCTTCCTACGCAGCGGCTATTGGTACCATGCAAGTGAATGAAGAGTTGGACGCCCTTAAAACCATGGGGATTCCGACCTCTGATTTTCTGGTTTTACCCCGTCTATCGGCGTTAGTTATTGCGATGCCCATTCTCACATTTTTAGCCGACATTATGGGTATCATCGGTGGTGGAGCTGTTGGTATTTTTATGCTGGATATTTCTCCGTCCGAGTACTGGAAATATTCTATTGAAGCATTTGATGTAACTAATTTCTGGGTTGGTATTTTTCATGGTTTTATTTTCGGAATAGTGATAGCTATTTGCGGTTGTTATTACGGCATACACTGTGGTCGTAACGCTGACAGTGTTGGTCGTGCCACGACTCAGGCTGTTGTGTCATCCATTGTTTGGATGATTGTGATGACCGGCATTATTACATGGGGGTGCAACGCAATCGGCATATGATGAAACAAACACACACGCCTTTGATTCAGGTTGAAAATTTAACGATAGCCTACGACAATTTTGTTTTATTGCAGGATATTTCATTTTCTGTTAAACAAGGGGATATTTTTATCATTATGGGAGGCTCTGGCTGTGGAAAAAGCAGCCTGTTACGGGTCATGACGGGGTTAACACCGGCAACAGGAAAAATTCTAATCGACGGAACGGACATCCTGTCGGCACCAACAAACATTAAAATGAACCTAATGCGCCGGTGCGGTATTTTGTACCAAAGCGGTGCATTATTCAGCTCTATGACTCTAGCAGAAAACATAGCTCTTCCCTTACAACAATACACTGATTACTCACCCAAAATGATAGCCGACCTGACACAGTTAAAATTAGCGCTTGTTGGTCTCAAAGGTTTCGATAATTTTTATCCATCTGAAATCAGCGGTGGGATGAAAAAACGAGCTGGTCTTGCCCGAGCATTAGCCTTAGACCCGGATATTTTATATTTTGACGAACCATCAGCTGGCTTGGACCCAATAAGTTCAAAACTGTTGGATGATTTAATTTTAGATATTAATCAAAGCCTTGGAACAACAATTATCATTGTCACGCATGAATTACCATCTATTTTTGCTGTTGGTACAAATTCTATTTTTTTGGATGCCGACAAAAAAGGTATTGGGGCAATTGGTTGCCCGACTGACTTATTAAAACATCCCCCTAACGAAACTATTGCTCAATTTTTAACCAGAGGAGGCTCTCATGCCTAAAGAACCAAATAGAAAAACCATCGGTATTTTTGTCCTGATTGGAATAGTTGCCTTGTTTGGCATCATTATCCATTCTGTTTTTCATCGATTTACATCTGCGACAAAAAACACGGTTGTAATGTATTTTGACGAATCATTGAAAGGGTTATCCGTAGGTTCTGCCGTCGTTTTAAACGGCGTTGAAATTGGCAAGGTCACGCACATTGAACTGATTGGAGATCCAACCTCACTATCATTTAGCACCCCAGTTTACGCCCAACTCCGCTCACTACACTTAACAGATCGTCTATCTCCGTTTCAAAGTAAGAAAGAAGTTTTGACGACGCTCATTGAAAAAGGATTAAGAGCCCGTCTTATTACTCAAAACTATCTAACGGGACAATTGATGGTAGAGTTATTAATGAACCCGAATGCACCGGCTGATCTTCATAATAATCCCCGTGATATCCGTCATAACATTCCTGAAATTCCAACAGTTCTATCTCCGACAGGCGAGTTATCAAAAGGCCTTCAAAACATTCCTATAAAAAGATACGTTGATAAAATAGAAAAAATTTTGGACACCTTAGGGGCACAATTGCCCATTATTTTACCGAACATGACGCAAACAAGCCAAAATTTAAGCGTGGTGACAACAGATCTATCTCCCCGTCTTAACGACACATTAGATAACCTGAATCAAGCCTTATCTGATATGTCCGAAGCAGCTCTTTCTCTCCGCAATCTCTCGGATTATTTAGAACGCCATCCAGAATCTCTCCTGAAAGGAAAAAAATAAATCATGAAAAGATATCTTGCCATATTAATACTGAGCCTTGCCTTAAATGGCTGTTTCGGTGGTACAACGCCACCGTCTCAATTTTACACACTCACACCGACACAAAAGCAATCCGTATCTGACAAACAATTTAGCATTGGTGTTGAACGTGTTCGGCTGCCGAATGCTTTGGAAAGGCCACAAATATTGACGGGATCATCTGATTCGCCAGAGATGACTCTATCAGAATTGAATCGCTGGGTTGAACCATTGCCAAGCTTGATTCAACGAACTCTGATTACGGATTTGAGCATAGCACTTCCGAACGCAGTTATTGAGAATAAGAATTTCTCGGGAGGCCTTAGCGATTATACAATATTGGTTAACATTGTCCAACTGACTGCAATTCTGAATGATAATGTCAGTCTTTTAGCTTGGGTATCAATTCGCCCCAAGAACGGGAAAACAACTCAAATTAAAGTTGCGGAAACTATTTCAGTCGGGAGCACTTATACGGACATAGCCAACGCACAAAGTATTTTAATAGGTCGCCTATCTGAAAAGATAGCCCATTATGTGACAACTCTTTCAAAATAACATAACACAAAAAAACAAAAAGCGATTCCTCCGAATCGCTTTTTGACAGAAAATAAATCTATTCTCTTGTTTTTGCAAACTGTTTATAGGGATAATCCCGATAGAAGGTTGCATCTGAAATCCGCTTCCAGTTAAACGGTTTTTCTCCATAGACTCCTTCTATATCAACATACGGCATCCGTCCCATTTTTCTGTCGGGATGAGAAAAAACAAGATGCCTAAAATCTTTTGAATAAATATCAACTTTATCTGGTGTTGTCATATGAAAAGCACCGGTTGAAAAGAAAGTTGCGACTCGTTCTAAATTAATGGTAGCTGCCAACGCCTCTGCCGGCATTCGTCGAGAAATAACCGGAACCGTAGGAAATAAAGTTGCCCAATCTGTTTTTTCACGAGGGTGAGGTTTAATCACGACATCTGAAACATTATATTTTCCAACGATACTACGATATAAACGTACTTTATCATCTTCACTAACAATTCCGTCTTCTGATAATGGTTGTGTTAATAAAATAACCTTCTTTTGTCGTAAAATATTTAAAGTTTCCCGATCAATCCCAAAGACAGCCTGAATATTTTCTTGTTCATCTTGTGTTTTTTGATGCCAAAGACCAATAGGGTTAACAACCTTTAATTTCCCATAACCCGATCCTTCATTTTCCCATGAATTTCCCAAATCCGTTGCATAGCATCCGGTGATACGCTCATCCGTCAAATATTTGGGAAATAGAGTTGCATCACCCAATCCATCCGACAAAGCATATACAGGATACCGACCTAAAAATTCAGAGGCATAAGGCGTCACCAAGTTTGCATAACAAGGAACATTTTTAGCGCCCAACTTATGTTTTACTTTCCGTAATAAAAATTCCTGATAGTTTTTGGCTTCTTCCTGTGTTTTATCCGATAAATCCAGATTAATTTTATGAGGCAAATCATTATCTGCAATAGCTGGTCCACAAAGGAATAGCGTTTTATTAATTAACTCTGGTCGCAACAATAAATACAAATAAAGGGAGTATGCAGAATTTGCAATAAATAAAGATTCGTATGCCATGCGTTATCCTTTTTTAATGTTTTGCCTGTGTCATTAACTTTTTTCAGTATAACATCAATAGTATATTTTGTCAATTATTTTCCTTTAATAAGGGCTTGTATAGCCTTAAATTGCGGATGACGAGCATCTTTTAACCAAGCGAACAAAATGCTTTCATAGCCGACAACACGACATCCATTAGCCTGCAAATCCGCCAAAGCCCTTTCTTTATCCTCTGAATGACGACTAGCACACATATCAGCAACGATCCACACATCATATCCGGCTTTTTGTAAATCTCGAGCTGTTTGCCACACACAGATATGAGTTTCTACTCCTCCGATAATGATCTGCTTACGACCAATCTTTTGTAAGGCTTCCTGTAAACCATCAACAGACAAAGCCGAAAAAGATGTTTTGGCATAAGGTACCGTTCCGCTCGGCAACACACAAGAAACCGAGGGAACTGTTTCACCGAGACCAACTGGGTTTTGTTCTGTCACAACGACGGGAATCCGAAGAAGCTGACACGCCTTTAATAAACGACCAGCCTTTGCCGTGATTTCCGCGCCTTCTGATACAGCGTTGATAAGTTTTTTCTGTAAATCTATTAACAAGACCAAAGAATGGTCACTCACAATCATATCTGTTCCTTTCTGTGATAGCGATGACTTCAAGATGAACGAACTCTTTTGTAAAAACGTAGAACTTTTGTTACATATTAAATTTTAAAAACAATCTAAAAAAGGTGCTATCCATAGCATAGCACCTTTTTTCCCATTTGACAACCTATATCACCAACATAAAACATTATCGCTTATGGCTTGATCTTTGATATAAACAAAACCCGTTCTGACGTCCAGGACGTATCTATCACAAGAATCTGGAATCTTATTGGCCGTCCATCCCACACCGATCCCCCCAGATACACCTGGATAAGAGCGAGAACAAAAGACACCCTTCACCCCTTTTTTAATCTGCGCCAATTCTGCATCTGTACAAAAGTATTTTATATCAACAGCATTCTTATGAATAGCGCCACATACCTCTTCGGCATTATCCCCCACAAAGTGAGAACTACCTACGGTGTACACTTTCCGTCCCCCAATATCAATTGCATTAACGTCATCAATTTTGGTTGTCACCAGCACACATTTTGGCGCAAAATTCCAACACTCCGATCGCTTATCACAAAATGCGGGATATCTGTCACTCTTACAATCAGAATCTTTTCTACAGTTAACACAACTTTTTAAGTCACTGTCCCATATTGAAGCATATCCCGAGCAAGCCTTGCATGTACCTGCATCACAATACGGTGTTGAACTGGAACAATTTGCATATGTCAAACATTCTACACACTTTTTGCCATTCCACAGCGGTGTAGATGATGGACACTCCTCACATATACCCGAATCACAAAGCGGTTTCGCAGAATCTGTACAATGTTTGTTTTCAGTGCATTCTACACAACTTTCTGAAGTACTATCCCAAACAAGTGCACCTGAACAAGCCATACATGTATTCGTGTCCGCATCACAAACTGGCTTTGTTGAATCTGTACAATGTTTATTTTCAGTGCATTCTACACAACTTTCTGAAGTACTATCCCAAACAAGTGCACCTGCACAAGCCATACATGTATTCGTGTCCGCATCACAAACTGGCTTTGTTGAATCTGTACAATGTTTATTTTCAGTGCATTCTACACAGCTTTTTGAGGGGGCATCCCATACTGGCGTAGACAATGAACATGCCTCACATTCTGTTCCATTCCATATTGGAGTGGATATTGGACAAGCCTCACATTCTGTTCCATTCCACTCTGGTTCATTTGCTGGACACGCGCAATCATTGGAGATATCCGCATTCCCATCAAGACACTTACATAC
>JAZRBO010000099.1:0-11289 GCA_045635125.1 Alphaproteobacteria bacterium
GGTTTGGCGTTGGCGCCAATAATCATCCCAGGATAGACCGATACACCGGCGGGAATAAATAACGGTCCACGTTCTTGAATATTCCAAAGAGCATAGGCAACAGATTTTCCGGGTTCTGTTGAAATTAAAACACCATTTCGACGACCAGAAATAACACCTTTGTAAGGTGCATAACTATGGAATAAGCGGTTCATTACACCTGTACCGCATGTGTCAGTTAAAAATTCGCTGTGATATCCAATTAAGCCTCGTGATGGAGCTAAGAATGTTAAGCGGGTTTTTCCACCACCGCTTGGAATCATTTCTGTCATTTCGGCTTTGCGCAGGCTCATTTTTTCAACGACGACACCTGTGTAGGCATCATCAACATCAACGACAACTTCTTCTAGGGGTTCAAAGCGGTGCCCTTGTTCGTCGGTATGGAAAACAACCCGCGGCCGAGAAACGGATAATTCGTATCCCTCACGACGCATTGTTTCAATTAAAATACCAAGCTGTAATTCGCCACGGCCAGCGACTTCAAATGCGTCCGTCGAATCTGTACGAGAAATTTGCAAAGCAATATTTCCTTCGGCTTCTTTTTCCAACCGATCCCAAATCATACGGGAGGTGACTTTATCTCCTTCTGTTCCCGCCAAAGGTGATGTGTTGATTGAAAATGTCATGGCAAGTGTCGGCGGATCAATTGGTAACGCATGAAGCGGTTCCATAACGCTTTGATCACACAATGTATCTGCAACAGTAGCGTCTGAGAAACCAGCGATGCTGACAATGTCACCAGCTACGCCTTCCTCAATTGGTTGACGTTTCAATCCGCGGAAAGCTAAAATTTTGGAAGCTCGAGCCGTTTCAATTGGTTTCCCTTCACGAGATAGAGCCTTTATCATTTGGTTCGTTTTAATTTTTCCAGATAAAATACGACCAGTTAAAATACGACCAACAAAAGGATCAGCCTCTAATGTTGTGACAAGCATTTTAAACGGACCATCTTCATCACATTTTGGTTCGGGAACATGGTCTAAAATCTTTTGGAACAATGGTTTAATGTCAACCCGTTCATCCGTTAAACTTTCTGCAGCCCAACCTTCACGACCAGAGGCGAACAGCGTTGGAAAATCCAGCTGTTCATCGGTTGCACCTAAATTGGCAAACAAGTCAAAAACTTCATTTTGAACATCTATTGGACGAGCATCTGCACGATCGACTTTGTTAATAACAACAATAGGGCGTAGACCAAGTTTAAGCGCTTTGCTCACAACAAACTTTGTTTGTGGCAAAGGTCCTTCCGCAGCATCAACCAAGACGATAACGCCGTCAACCATAGATAAAATGCGTTCAACTTCGCCACCAAAGTCGGCGTGTCCCGGTGTGTCGACGATATTGATACGGGCTCCACCCCACTCAACTGATGTGCATTTGGCAAAAATTGTAATTCCCCGTTCCCGTTCTAAGTCGCCGGAATCCATAGCACAAGTAGCCACTTGTTGATTTTCACGAAAAGCCCCGCTTTGCTTTAGAAAGGCATCAACAAAAGTTGTTTTGCCGTGGTCAACGTGGGCGATAATAGCAATATTACGCATATTTTGAGTCATTTTGTTTCCTTTTTATAAAATATGAATGGAAAGAGTATACACGAATATCCCTAAAATGTCCAGTAAAAAGGGATTGATTTTTCGTATTTTTATGTAAGGGGTAATCAATACCCCTTTTTTCTATTTAAACGATTGTTTTCTTTTTAAGGATTTGAATGTGGGTATCTGCCGCAATTTTATCAATCAGAGCTTTGACATACATTTCAACAGCTTTTCCCTCTCGATAATCGGCAGGTGCCGCAAAATCGGCCCGTCCATCATCTAAGAGTAACTGAGCTGTTTCACAGGACTCCGGTATTTTTTCCTGATACACAGCGACTGAATGTCCACCATCGTTTTTAAGGGTTAACATGCATGGAACATCTGTTTCGCCGTCGCCGATATAAATCATGCGAGAAAAGGGCATGTGTTTTTCAGATTCAGGAATATGTCGGTTAATATTATAATTGTCACCAACGTCTAAACATCCTTTGTTGATGCGGAATAAAAATTGAGTTTTATTTGTGTAATTAACAGCTAGCGCCGGCCAAATAGCCTCTCCTTTTTTATTATAAATAAATGAGGAGGCAAAAATAGCCTTAAAAGATTTGGCGATTGGTGTTCCTTCTAGAATCTCTTTCAGGCCAGAAGAGATAATATAGTGTTCGATCACTAATCCTTTTTTACGTCCATAGGCATTGATACGTTTAAACCAACTGTCTAGGCCGGGAAACAAGGGGATATCACGTCCGTATTCCTTGAATTTCTTTTTTTGAAAGGGCAATCCACGGGTGGCAGCTTCGACTCTCATTTGACTCATGTAAGCCAAGATATTATCGGCTCCGACCTGTTTTGCCAGAGTGTTAGAACGTTTCCAAAATTCATCGGCTGTGATGCCAAGTTGTCGGACAAAGCCATATTCCTGCATGTTTCCCGGAGACAGAGTTCCGTCAAAATCATAGCAGATAGCCATCGGAATTAATTTGCGCCTCATTTAACCTCCGTTAAATAATTTAATCAGGAAAAAACTGCCGATTAAAAGGATAAAAAAGGTAACTGATAACCAACCAAGATTCTTTTCAATCCATTTTTTCATGGGTTCTCCATACTTCCATAGTAACCAGGCAACAAAGTAGAAACGGGCGCCTCGGGCAATAACGGAAGCTAGCATAAATACGATAAAGTTAAGATGGGTGACACCACTAGCAATCGTAACGATTTTGTAAGGGAACGGTGTTAATCCAGCACCAAAAACAATCCATGCACCATATTCATTGTATGAGGCGCAGAAACGTTCAAACTGTTCCGTGTAATGATAAAAATCTAAGACAGGAATCCCAACGGACTGATACAAAAAATAGCCAATGGCATACCCGAATGCGCCACCGAGAACGCTACTGATAGTTGTGAGAGCAGCTATGCGAAAAGCAGCAGTTCGGCGGGCTAAAATTAAAGGGATTAGCAATAAATCAGGCGGTATCGGAAAAAAAGAGCTTTCAATAAAAGCTATTGCACATAAAGCCCAGACGGCCTTAGGGCCTGAGGCTAAATTCATAGTCCAATCGTATAGGCTACGCATTACTTTGTTCCAAATTTTTTTCATATCAATCCTTTGATTCCTCTAAAAATACAATAATAATGTTATATTGTCTGATTTTAAGATAAAAATCAATGAAATTTTTTGATGGAGATGTATATAATCTTTGACTTTTAAAATAAAACGACATAAACTGCTATGCGTTGTTAATGATTTTTAGAAAGGATCAAAAAAATGAAAAAATTTTTAGTAATGTGTTTAATGTGTATTTTTTTGACGGCTTGCGGTACGGGTATGACAAATACGACATACAGTCGTTCTCAAATCGGTAAAACAGGATCAACCAGTACGGGCGTTATCGTTAGTATAACGGTTGTTGAAACTGAGGGGAGCGGTGCTGAAGTCGGGACGCTGGTCGGTGGTGCGGCCGGTGCTATAGCTGGACACTCTTTTGGTGGTGGACACGGTAGTGCTTTGTTGGCGGTTGGCGGTGGTCTTGCCGGTGCTATGATCGGGAATGTCGCCGGAAAAGCTATTACAAAGGATACGGCTTGTGAATTTTTAATTCAGGAAGACAAAACTGGCGATGTCATTATGGTTGTTCAATCAAATGAATTGGGATTACAACCAGGTGATGCCGTTATTATGATTGAATTGGATGGTGTTAAGAGAATTCGTTCCAAGATGCCGGTAAGACGTTAATTCGCTTATATATAAAAACGCCACAATTTTGTGGCGTTTTTTTGTTAATATCATTATTATTTTCGTTGATAGGTTTTGTTTTCGTTAATATCGATTTCAACATAATTATCGTTAGCATCAATCGCCCGTAACGCTTTTTTATAATCATCAGCATCAGAGACATCTTCAGGAACGGTAATTGTTTCTGTTACGGTTTTAGTATGTACGGTTCCACCTTCTGTCGTGGTTAAATCCCGTTTCACAGTCATTGTTTTCATTTTTTTAGGGCGCACAACCGTTTCGTCCGGATGCTCGAATGCAACGCTTCCTTGAAACGGTGCTGTGTTGCGGTCGTAGTTATTATAATTACAAGCCGTTAAAGACAAGCTGGCAACAGCGCACAATAAAACAGAAATTCTTTTCATTTTTTTTGATCCTTTCGAAAAATCATTAACAACGCATAGCAGTTTATGTTGTTTTGTTTTAAAAGTCAAAGATTATATGTGTATCAGAATTAAAAAAATGAATGTAAGATTCTTTTTGATCTTATAAAAAACTCCCTTTTGAGATCAAAAGGGAGTTAATGATTATTAATTTAAGAATTAACCACCAATTTGTTTGGCAACTTCGGCAGCAAAGTCTTCTTCTTTCTTTTCGATTCCTTCGCCTAAACCAAAGCGGACAAAAGCAGCTAATTGAATGTCAGCGCCAGCTGTTTTAGCAGCTTCAGCCAAAACATCTTTAACTTTTTTATCTGGATCCATGATGAAGGCTTGTTCCATAACAACAACTTCTTCATAGAATTTCCGTAAACGACCTTCTACCATCTTTTCGATAATAGCAGCTGGTTTACCAGATGCTTTTGCTTGTTCTTCATAAATGCCTTTTTCATGAGCAATTGTATCTGCATCTACATCAGCAATAGTTAAGAAACGAGGGTTGGCAGCAGCAATATGCATAGCTACTTTTTTACCAATTTCTGTCAAAGTTGTTGCATCAGCTGTACTTTCTAAAGCAACTAAAACACCAATTTTACCCATGGTTGGTGTTGTGGCTGTATGAATGTATGGAACAACAACACCATTTGTAACAGAAACATAACCAGCACGACGCAATGTCATGTTTTCACCAATGCGAGCGATTAATTCTGTTAACGTGTCAGCCGTTGTTTTACCGTTCATGTCAGCTGCTTTAATGGCTTCCATATCCCCTTTTTGTGTTAAAGCGATTTGAGTTACATCACCTAAGAAAGCTTGGAAGTCTGCATTTTTAGCAACAAAGTCTGTTTCTGAGTTTAATTCAACGATAGCTCCTTCTGTTCCGTTAACGGCTACGCCAACAAGACCTTGACTGGCAACACGGCCAGCTTTCTTTTCAGCAACGGACATACCTTTTTTACGCAAAAAGTCGATGGCTGCTTCTAAATCACCGCCAACTTCGGATAATGCTTTTTTGCATTCCATCATACCGGCGCCTGTTTTTTCACGCAGTTCTTTTACTAAACTAGCTTTAATTTCAGTCATTTTTTCTCCTCAATGTATAATACAGGGAAAGGGAACCCGAAAGTTCCCTTTCAAATTATCAGTTTATTCGGCAACTTGTTCAGTTGTGGCAGTTACTTCTTCTGCAACAACTTCAGCTGCACCGATATCAACACCGGCAGCCTTTAATTCGGCTTGAATTCCATCCAGAACAGCGCCAGAAATTAGGTCACAGTACAGGTTGATAGCACGTAATGCATCATCATTGCCCGGAATTGGGTATGTGATGCCTTCTGGATTTGCGTTGGAATCGCAAATTGCCACAACAGGAATGCCTAATTTTTTAGCTTCGGCAATAGCCAGCTCTTCTTTAGGAACATCAATCACAAAGATAATGTCTGGACGACCAGCCATGTCTTGAATACCGCCCAAAGACGCAAACAATTTTTCACGTTCGCGTGTCATGTTCAGCTTTTCTTTCTTTGTGAAACCGTTTAATTCACCTTTTTCAATTTTAGCGTCGATTTCTTTTAAGCGTTTGATGCTGGATGAAATTGTTTTCCAGTTTGTCAACATACCGCCTAACCAGCGATGGTTAACGTAATATTGACCGCATCTTTCGGCAGCAGCAGCGATAGGTTCTTGGGCCTGTGTTTTTGTGCCAACAAACAAAACTTTACCGCCTTTGGCAGCAACGTCACGAACGGCTTCCATTGCACGATAAAGCATAGGAACTGTTTGTGTTAAATCCATGATATGGACGCCTTCACGTGTACCATAGATGTATTGTTGCATTTTTGGGTTCCAACGACGAGCATTGTGACCAAAGTGTACGCCAGATTCAATTAATTGACGCATAGTAATTGTCGGAAGTGTCATTTTTTTTATCCTTTCTTTTTCCGGTTAAACGTCTGTGAGGTTAGATACCAACTTGGCACCGGAAGCGTTGTTTAACGGGATGTGTCCCCGAAAAAAGCGCTTTCCCCACATGTGAAATACCGTCCGCTTATTCGGACGATGGAACCTTTATACACGATTTTTACCTAAAAAGCAAGAAAAAAATAAAAAACAATGAGCCGGACAGGAGTTAAAAATAAAAAGCACCGATCATTGTATCGATGCTTTTTGTGTTGTGGATTTAAAACGTATTTGCTTTATTCAGCAACTTCGTCAAAAATCGGTTTGCCGTAGTAGGCCTTTAAGAACAATTCCTTAATTTCCGGAATCAATGGATAACGGGCGTTAGCGCCTGTACATTGATCATCAAAAGCTTCTTCAGATAAAGCGTCTAAACCAGCTAAGAAAGCTTGTTCATCTACACCAACAGCTTGGATGGAGTGTGGAATGCCGACTTTGTCTTTTAAAGATTCAATGGCGTTAACCAAAGAACGGACTTTGCCCATTGTGTCATCAGATTTAACGCCGTCGGTCAATCCTAAAATATCGGCTAAACGAGCATAGCGTTCCGTAACCATCGGATAACGATATTGTGGGAATAAACCTTGCTTTGTTGGTTTTTCCGTTGCGTTATAGGCAATTACGTATGGCAATAATAAAGCATTGGCCAAACCGTGAGCAACGTGGAAGTGACCGCCAAGTTTGTGTGCCATGGAGTGACATAAACCCAAGAATGCATTCGCAAAAGCCATACCGGCCAAGGTGGCTGCATAGTGCATTTTTTCACGAGCACGCGGATCTTCTGCTCCTTTTTCATAAGAACGAGGCAAGTATTTAAAGACTAAGCGTGATGCTTCCAAAGCTTGACCATCAGAGAGGTTGTTCGCCATAACGGATGTGTAAGCTTCAATCGCGTGTGTCAAAACGTCGACACCAGAGGCTGCCGTTAATCCACGAGGCATGCTCATTGCTAAATCAGGATCAATAATAGCCATATCCGGTAAGATTTCGTAGTCCGTAATCGGATATTTATGTCCTGTTTTGTCGTCTGTAATAACGGTAAACGGAGTGACTTCTGATCCAGTTCCAGATGTTGTCGGAATAGCAACCATTTTAGCTTTACGACCTAATTCAGGGAAAACGACAACACGTTTCCGAATATCCATAAAACGCATAGCTATGTCGGCAAATTCTAATTCTGGATGTTCGTACATCAACCAGACGATTTTGGCTGCATCCATTGGAGAACCGCCCCCAACAGAGATAAAGACATCTGGTTCAAAGCGTTTGACTTGTTCCAAGATTTGACCAATTGTGGTTAAATCTGGATCTGGTTTAACAGCATCAAAAACTTGATAGGACATACCGTTTTCTTCTAAAATACGGCCAATTCGTCCAGTATGTCCGATTTGTGTCATGGTTTTATCTGTAATGATAAAAGCACGTTTATGACCCGCTAATTCTGCTAAGGCAAAATCAAGGCAACCACGTTTGAAGTAAATTTTTTCTGGTGTTTTAAACCATTGCATATTTTCGCGGCGTTCCGCAACAGATTTCGTATTCATTAAATGTTTAACTCCTATATTTTCGCTAACTGAATTGCCACCCCATGAACCACAACCAAGAGTTAAAGATGGGGCTAAACGGAAATTATAAACATCGCCGATAGCACCTTGTGCAGCAGGCATGTTAATTAATGTTCGTCCGGTTGTCATTGTTTTAGCAAATAAGTCCATGTGTGGTTTATTTGCATCGGCTGTATACAAAACAGAAGTATGGCCAGCGCCACCTAAGACGATTAAGCGTTGTGCCATTTCAACGGCTGTTTCAAAATTAGGAGCTTTGAAAAAGCCAAGAACCGGTGATAATTTTTCATGAGCGAATGGATTGTCATGACTGATTTCATCGGATTCAGCAATCAAAATTTTAGTTGTAGGATCAACATCAATTCCTGCCATTTCAGCAATTTTAGCAGCAGATTGTCCAACGATATTGGCATTCAGCTTACCATCGATAAAAATGGTGTTTTTTAATTTTTCTTTATCTGAACCGGTTACGAAAGTACAGCCACGCTTAATAAATTCTTGTTTGACGGCATCGTAAACTGGTTCTTCAACAACAATGGATTGTTCAGAGGCGCAAATCATGCCGTTGTCAAATGTTTTACTCAAAATAATGCTGCTGACAGCCATTTTAATGTCGGCTGTTGTATCGATGATGACTGGTGTGTTACCAGCGCCGACGCCAATGGCTGGTGTGCCTGAACTATAGGCGGCTTTGACCATGCCTGGACCACCTGTTGCCAGGATTAAGTTGACATCTGGATGTCCCATTAAGTAACCGGTAATAGCCGGAGAAATCGTATCAAGCCATCCGACGATATCTTCAGGAGCCCCTGCTTTAACAGCTGCATCCCGTACAATTCGAGCGGCTTCATTTGTTGCTTCTTTGGCACGAGGGTGTGGAGCAAAAATAATACCGTTACGTGTTTTTAATGAAATTAAGGATTTGAAAATAGCTGTTGAAGTCGGATTTGTCGTTGGAACAATACCGGCAATAACACCAACAGGCTCTGCGATTTTCCGCATTCCGCCTTCTTTATCTTCGCAGATGACGCCGCATGTTTGTGTGTCTTTATATGTGTTGAAGATATATTCGGCTGCGAAGTGGTTTTTTATGACCTTGTCTTCGACGATTCCCATGCCTGTTTCGGCGACAGCCTGTTTGGCCAAAGGAATGCGTGTGGCACAAGCTGCGATTGCGGCGGCTTTAAAATTAGCGTCAACTTGCTCCTGTGAATACGTTGCAAAAATCTTTTGTGCTTTTTTGACACGGGCGACAATAGCGTCGACCTGTTGTTTTTCTTGTTCAGTTAACTCTGCCATAGTTCCTCCATAAAGTAAATAATAAGGCAGAATTATAAAGAATTTTTAAAAAAAATCAAGTTATTTTTACACTTTTATGACGTTTTTTATTTCTGGATAACAAAAAATCTTTGAAATAAGAATAAAGAACTTTTAGACATGTTATTATTGAACGTTTGTAGGCAAGATGCTGTTCGGTGTGCGTTTATTTTAAAAGAAGAGGTTAATTAAAAACGGTGTCAACAGCATGGTAAGATGGCCATCCACCAGTGGCGGTGGCATCTAAAGAAGGAAGAGGTTGTCCCATTAGGTTTCGATAAATCCAATAATTGACGATAATGCGTTCGGTAAAACTGCGGGTTTCTTTGGAAGGGATGCTTTCCAAGAACAACAAGGGGTCGTCTTGATATACCATTTTCTTTTTCCATTTAATCAGATTTCCCGGGCCGGCGTTATAAGCGACAGATAAAAATATCAGATTGTTCCCGACAGCGGGCAATGACATCAAGCGCAACAAATAATTTTGACCTAAAGATAGATTATATTCAGGTTCTTTTAATAATTTTTTTTGCCACGGATAGGCGAGTGATTTTGCTAATTCTCGTCCAGTATCTGGCATAATTTGCATGAGTCCCAAAGCACCGGCCTGACTTTCTGCTCGTTGATTGAAGCATGATTCTTGTCGGACAAAAGCGTAAACAAGGGCTTTATCGACTTTCCAGCCATCTTTGGGTGTCCAATTAGGAGCCGGATATCTTGTTGTGCCGTCTTTTGTTGCGCCAACTGCAGATAGTAAATCTATATCAAAATTATTTTGTTGCGAAATCATCAACAAAATACCTCGGGCTTCTTCATCCGCTTCTAAATATAGTTTAGATAATTCTTTTTGTGCCCACTCTTTTTGACCGATTTGATTGAGAGCGTAAAAACGGTTGAGTGCTGGATGGGAAAATTCGGCATTAATGTCATCGCTGGGTTTTGATGGCTCATCCCAGACGTGTGTTAGGTCTTGAGCTAATAATCGCATTGCTAAAATGCCATAGAAAATGCGAGGATATTGTGTTGCTTTTTCTAAATAATCACCGACTTTTTCATGTTGCCCCAGTTTTAAATAAGACCGAGCCGCCCAGAATGAAGCTGATGATTCTAAAAAAGGATATGTTTTAGGATGATCGGCTGCCTCTGAAAAGTGTTCGGCTGCATCTTGAATGCGGTTTTGTCGCCAACTGATGAGTCCGGCAACCCAATGCGCTTGAGGTATGGTATCCGCTGAATGTTTTAGAACATCTGTGATGAATTTGTACCCTTTTTCATCTTCTCCGTCGATAAAGTAAGAAAAGGCTAGAGCTGTGCGAGCAGCATCGTGATCGGTATATGAAAATAAGTTTTTTGCTTCCTTGGATTCAATGAGGCGACGGGCATTCAGTGTACGACCGTTGTTAATATGATTGGCGATTTGCTTCATGAGTTTTGTTGCTTGTTGACGTCGTTCACGGGATAGATAGGAAAAAGAACGATCTCGTAACAAATCTATCGGTTCGGGCCGAAAAACAGCCGAACATGTTCCTGCGCGTCCCCCAAAAATCCCTTTAGGTCTTTTTTGGGGCAGTTTTGCTTTTTTTTGACGTCCAAGTTCGTACATATCAGCAGCAACGGCTAAATCGGAATATTTATCCAGCCAATTTATTATTTCCTGTTTTTTGGTATGGTAGTGTTTGGAAAAATAGCGGTCATATAAAATATATCCGAGTAAAACTTTATTTTTTAAAGTATCAGTTAGCTTTTTTGCTGTTTTTATATCCCCAGTTTCGTGTGCTTTTAAAATGCGTTGGTAAGCAGAAATATCTGTTTCGGATAAAACATGCTGTGGGGATGCCAGTGTTGGTGTACCCCACAGGATAATGAGCAAGATTGGTAATATGAGACGGAGGAATGTCAATGAATATCCTTAAGAGAACGGAACAAATTCAACACGCTTTTTGCATTCATTTTCGGACATATTAGTTATTTGACAGCTTTGAACTTCCATAATGGGTTGATTTAAAATACCGTCGCAAGCTTCGCCGATAAGTGTTATCTGCTGTGTTTGGCTTTGGTTTTTGGCAACACCAGAGAAAGAAACGTTAACCGGTAATGGTTCATAGGTTAAGCGAACATTTAAGCTTTTTAGTGTTTGAGAGGTACCATTTTCCAGACTAATTTGTGCTGTACAATAGGAAAAATTACGCATGGTTGGGCGGATGCTGTCGGCGCTTGTG
>JAZRBO010000100.1:0-5541 GCA_045635125.1 Alphaproteobacteria bacterium
CCTCATCCGCCGTTGCACACAAAAAAAGACCACATTTTAGTGGTCTTTTTTATGGCGCGCCCGGCAGGGTTGCTCGGAATAATATTCCTCGTCATCGTTTTACTCAGACCGCCTTCGGCGTCCGCTTCGCGAACGAAATTACCTTGTAAGTCCTCATCCGCAGACGCACGGTATAAAAAAAAGACCACATTAAAGTGGTCTTTTTTATTGGCGCGCCCGGCAGGATTCGAACTTACAACCTTCTGATCCGTAGTCAGATGCTCTATCCAATTGAGCTACGGGCGCATCGTGATGTTATATCTTTTACACTATTTTATATCAAAAAGCAAGTGTTTTTTTTGTGACAGTGCATTTTTTTATTAAAAAGCCCCTTTAAGGCCATGTAAAAGGTTTTCCTTGCGCATCTTTAGTTACGCAAATCATTTCAATCAAAACCCAAATTTCAACGATGATTAGCGGAATGATAAGCCAAAATAAGAAAAGGGTTATTAATAATTGTGCCGTTGCCGTGCCTTTGTATCCCGCATAAAAGTTATGAATTCCTAAAATACCTAAAAACCAGGCTAATAATAGATAAGCTAAACGGCTTTTTCGATCAGAGGTGTCATCTTGTTCGATATCTTTTAAGTTGTATGCCAGTAGAGCTTTCTTTTGCTCTTCAAACTCTTTAGCGGTAATAATCTTTTTGTCCCGCAAATCGGCTAATTTTTCCAATTCTGAAATATGGCTCATTTTTACTCTCCTTTATTTTTCTTTTTTAAAATATGAAAAGCCTGTTTCGTCGTTTGTTCACGAGGAGCATCCGTCATAATTTTATACCACGAAATATCCCCTGTTTCAATTGTTAATTGTTTTTGAAGTTCTTCATACGAACGAACGTCTGAGGGATTGCGCAATCTTTTTTCAACACGCTCTGTTCGAACGGCTAATGGTGCATCCATCCAGAATCCTATAAATGGAAGGTGTAATTCTTTTGCTAGGTTTTCAATTGCTTCACGTTCGGCTGGATTATAAAACAGAGCATCCACAATAACGCAAGAGCCGGCCCCTAAAGCTGTACGAGCCTCTTGTCGCAAGACATCATAAACAACTTCATCAAAGGCAGGGGTATTATATTTGTCATCTAACGTTTGATGTGGAGGTAGACCCACAATTTGTTTTTTGACAATGTCATCCCGCAAAATAACTGCCCCAGGTGCCGGTGACAACATGCCTCCCAAGTCCCGAGCAACACGAGATTTTCCACTGCCAGAAAGACCACCACACGCAATTAAAATAGGATTGAATTGAGTGATAAAACGGGTGGCTAAATCAAAATAGTGACGTGCTTCTTTTATGACGTCTTTTTTATCAGATCCTTTAAGCAGAGTTGAACGTTTTGCGCATACTGCTGCCCGACCGGCAGCTCGAATAGATTGATAAAGTGGCAGTAACGGAAAGCCGTCAATATCATTCGTGTAAGCCATATAGTGATTAAACAAAATATTGGTTAATCGACGTAAGCCTTTTGCCTCTAAATCCATAAGTAAATCGGCTAAATCGTACAGAGTATCAATGCAGCATTGGGTTTCATTATATTCAATTGGGCTGAAAAATAAAAAACGTTTGTCGTGATAAGCAATATTAGACAGCAATAGATCTCCATGGCATTTACGAACATGTCCTGTTTTTTGTCGGTAGCGGATAAGAGCAGCTGTTTGCCCCAGCATTGCTAGTGTATTGCGAGTCAAAGTGTTAACAGCTTCTTTTTTGAATAATTCCGGACAAAAGCATGATAAAATCGATTCGTTTTCCAGAATGATTTTTTTTACTGTATCTGTTCCCCATTTTGTTTTGAAGACTTTGGCTCGTTTATGCAAATCAGCCAATGATTCTGCTAAATCCATTGCTTCGAAACGATCAAAAGTCGGGCTTGGCAATAGATTATTAAGCAGATTTTCTGAAGGTATTCGGCGCATCTCTAAAACAGTATCTATTTCTGTTCCGTTTTTGCCACCAATAACGATTTGACCATTTTCTAAAAGACGAATTGGTTTCACTCCTACAATTAAGCCGGGGGCGTAAACAGTGCTTCGTTTCATTTCCCGAACACAGGCTAGGCGCCTTTTTTCTTGTGTGGAAAAGTCGGCTTCAGGATACAAAACAGCACGTTTTAATTTATAGGCTTTGTCCTCTGTTAAAAATAACATGGCAATATGGGATTGTCGTATGTCAACTTGTTTTGTCTTATTGCCGTATGTTTCGGGTTGGGACAAAGCTTTAATGATTTCTGTTTGGGAGTCTAATATCATAAGCCACTCCGATGTTGATCTGGTTCCGGATGAATGATAATTTCAGTATCCGGATATTGTTCCTTAATTCTATCTTCAATCATATCTGTAATATTGTGTGCTTGACGCAGGGTTAGTGTGTCATCCATGTGAACGCAAAATTGCACAAATGCATGGGATCCGGATCGTCTGGTTTTTAATGCATGAATGTGGGATACTTCTGGAAAAACCAAAGCCGTTTCCCGAATTTTATTACGAAAATCTTCGGGTAATTCTGTATCCATGAGCATCTCCATAGATTCACGACCAATTTGATATACAACAGCAAACAAATAAAAAGAAACACCAACGCCAAACAAGCTGTCAGCGTATCCCCAGCCGACATAACGAGTGATAAGCATCGAAACAATAACACCGATATTCATTAAAATATCACCGCTGTAATGAGCCCGATCTGCTTTAATCGATAAAGATCCTGTTTCCCGGATGACATATGCTTGAAACAAAATGAGAGCAACAGTTAATACAATGGCAAAAAGAGTCACCATAATTCCCATTCCCATTTGCGTGAGTTCCTTGGGAAGAAAAAGACGGTTGACCGATTCATACATCAAAAAGACTGCAGCAATTAAGATAATCGCTCCTTGAGCAAGTCCGCCAATAGCTTGTGCTTTACCATGTCCAAAACGGTGTTTTCGGTCGGCGGGTGCTGTTGCTTGTCGGACGGCTATCATATTAACCGACGAAGTCATGAAGTCTTGTGCAGAATCAAAAAGGCTGGATAAAATAGCAACGGAACCCGTCAGTAAAAATGTTATTCCTTTTAAAAAGATGAGTATGATAGCAACTGTCAACGAGGCGTAAGCTGCCTGCTTCATCAATCTATTTTTTTGTGCATTTGTTTTCATTTTTATGAGTGTACCTTATTTTTTTTCTTTTTTCCATAGATTTTTTTTATTTTTGGCCTATATTATATCATAATATGTTAGACTCATCGAAAAGGAAAAAGTAATGGCAAATCCATATGACTTGTTGGGTGTTACTAAAACAGCTAGCGATTCTGAAATTAAAAAGGCTTATCATAAGTTGGCACGGACACTTCATCCAGACGTGAATCCAGATAAAAAGGCGGCTGAAAAATTCAAGGCTGTTTCTGCAGCCTATGAATTATTGTCGGATAAGGAAAAAAGACGTCGCTTTGATGCTGGTGAAATTGATGAAAATGGCAATCCGACTCCGTTTGGCGCAGGTGCCTACGATCGGGGAGGATTTGGCGGATTCGGTGGTAGTGGTGCTCGATACCAGACGCATAATATTAATCCGGAAGATTTAGCTGCTATGTTTGGGGGCGGCGGCGGATTTAATTTTTCGGATCTGTTCGGTATGGGAGGGGGTCGTTCTGCTGGTTTTGGTGGAAGAAGTGGTGGATTTGACGGTTTTGGTGGAGCAACAAAAGGACGTGATATTTCCTATGAGCTATCAGTTCCGTTTGATTTGGCGATTACCGGAGGAGAAACAACAGTTGGATTGGCTAACGGAAAGCGTTTAAAAATTAAAGTGCCAGCCGGTGTTGCAGATGATTCCGTCTTGCGTCTTAAAGGGCAGGGGGAGGCCGGTTATTCCGGTCAAAAAGGAGACGCTCTTATAAAAATAAAAATTGAGCCTAGTAAAATTTTTACCCGTGATGGTAATCATGTTTTGTTAACGGTTCCTTTGACATTAAAAGAGGCTGTTTTGGGAACTTCCATTACGATTCCAACACCATCCGGAAGCGTTACGATGAAAGTGCCGGCTGGATCAAGTTCTGCAAAAACAATGCGCCTCAAAGGAAAAGGGGTAACCGGTAAAGGTGACCTGTTGGTTAAATTTACGATTGTATTACCGGCAAAGCCGGATAAAGAATTGGATGATTTTATGGCTCATTGGCAGGATCCGACTCCTAACCCTAGATCATTTTAATCCCGTTTTATACGACGGATGTTAAAAATCATAACCTATTATGATATATTTGTTTTTCGTCTGTTTTAACCCTTGACAAAAGGGTGCTTTATTCATACCTGATATCTGTTGTTTATAAAATAACGCAAATAAAAGGAGATATGGTATGCCGGCTATTCAAATTGTAGCAAAAACAGGGGTTTTATGCCTGTGTGTTATCTGTCTTTTTATTTATGCGTTCTTTTATTGGATCATCTATTTATTAAAAGGGGGAAAACATGAATACAACAGTTGATATGAATACGGGAACAAATAAGCTGTCTCCGGATGAAAAAAAACTACTCAAATCGGAAATTAAAAAAGTTTGGGAAGAATTTCCATTGGATATGAAAAAATTTATTATTGAAACTAAAAAAGAAAAATTAAAAGCTCTATATATGATTGAAGGTTGGGCTAAAGAAAATGGTCATCAGACAATTGTTGATTTGATTGCTCGAAAAATAGCTCATAAAGAGGAAAAAATTCAACAATTAGAATCTGAATTAAATGCTTAATTTGGGATAATAGAAAGGAAGAAGACCATGTCATTACCTTTAAATCCTTATCGTAAACAAGACTATGCCTTAGGCAACGGACTTTTCCTTTCCCAGCGACAGGCCTGCGTTTTACATCAACTAGGCCAAGGATTGTCCAACAAACAAATTGCCCATAATTTAGGGGTTGCAGAACCGACTATTAAAATGCATGTTAGCGCTTTATTACGGGCATTTGGAGCGCAAAATAGGGTGCAGATCTTGTTGAAGGCAAAGGAAAAGGGGTTTATTTAAATAGTGAAATACCCAAGGCCTTTTTTGTTGTCAAAACGACCCATCAAGGGTCGTTTTTTTTGTTTAGAGTTGTCCTTTTAGAAAACAATTACTTTGATTTAATTTCGTTATATTTATGTATTGACAAAGATGTATAAATATGGTTTATTTTGGGCATGATGAATGTAGAAAAAACGCATATTAAGACATTAGAAAAATGTATGGAACTGAAGGATTTCTATACATACATACATACATACATACATACATACATACATACATACATGTAGCGTATTGCCGAGCAAAATAAACCGATGTGTCATGAATCATGACGCATCGGTTTTTATATATTGATAACCAAACCGAGAGGAGAATAAAAATGGAGCAGATGAGAATTAAACACAATGAAACCGGTCGCAGTATGGTTGAAATGCTGGGGGTTTTGGCGATTATGGGCGTTTTGAGTATTGGTGGTGTCGCAGGCTATCGCTATGCCGTTGATAAAATGAATGCGAATGAGATTATTA